>NZ_QUDZ01000023.1:0-513 GCF_003477765.1 Eubacterium sp. AF34-35BH | reverse complement strand
GATGAAGAGTGATGAGGTGGTCGAGATTATCTAATGATGATGATATTTTCTTCTGTTCTTCCATTCCTGGTATTAAGAATTTGAATGAGCCAACCTCTGTTGTAGATATACTCGCTTGATTCACAGCAGGCTTTGCTATTATTCTAAACCAGTCTCTGGTCGATTCTTTTTTGAGCAAATGAAGTAAAAAGTGGGAATCTATTTCTTCATGCCTTGAACGTATATTTAACAGGTTCATTCCATGATATATTTCCCCTAAATCCGCAGTATAAAGGGCTGTATTAGCAATATAAGGGAGACTATTTATATGACTAAAAAGTATATCCCCATCCACAAGCCTATAATTCTCATTTACCTCATCTGAAGAACCGAGCTTTTCGGTGTTTATCACTCCAGATGATATACTTTCTATTCTTGTAATTTTGTATCTATGATCTCTACTTCCATCAGCTCTGTATGTATAACCATTCTTTATACTTTCTGTTACATCCGACAACTTACGCTGTTCCCAAG
>NZ_QUDZ01000022.1:369-576 GCF_003477765.1 Eubacterium sp. AF34-35BH | reverse complement strand
TTGAAGAAGCGTCCAAATACTTCCGCATTGGCGAAAAGAAATTGCGTAAATTAGCCGAAGAAAATCTTGACGCTGGCTGGGTTATCGTGAACGGCAACCGTATTCAGATTAAGCGAAAACAATTTGAAAAAATCATAGATACATTGGACGAAATCTAATGTCATTGAGCCGTAGATATGGTATAATAAATATAGCGTATCACGGCTC
>NZ_QUDZ01000022.1:0-359 GCF_003477765.1 Eubacterium sp. AF34-35BH | reverse complement strand
AGCCGTAGATATGGTATAATAAATATAGCGTATCACGGCTCGTTCCATGACGGAAAGGAGCTTTACACTATGTCTAATGTAAAACGAAAAGACAGTAAAAATCGCAATTTGCGTAATGGAGAGAGCCAGCGAAAAGACGGAAGATACGTTTATAAATATACCGATATATACGGAAAGCCACAATTTATCTATTCTTGGAAACTTGTACCGACAGACAAGACACCTGCTGGAAAGCGTGATGATATATCGTTGAGGGAAAAAGAAACACAGATTAAAAAAGACCTTAACGACGGTATCGATACAGCAGGCGGTAAAATGACAGTCTGCCAGCTCTACGACAAGAAGAACAGCCAAAGAAA
>NZ_QUDZ01000021.1:413-651 GCF_003477765.1 Eubacterium sp. AF34-35BH | reverse complement strand
CCTGTGACCCCCTGCTTGTAAGGCAGATGCTCTCCCAGCTGAGCTAAGATCCCTTTTCTTTGATATTACTATCTGCTGGTTCTTTAAGTTTTTCTTCTTTTAGTGGACCTGCGGGGACTCGAACCCAGGACCGACCGGTTATGAGCCGGTTGCTCTAACCAACTGAGCTACAGGTCCATTTCTTTAAAGCCGATGAACGGACTCGAACCGTTAACCTGCTGATTACAAATCAGCTGCT
>NZ_QUDZ01000021.1:0-403 GCF_003477765.1 Eubacterium sp. AF34-35BH | reverse complement strand
CGGACTCGAACCGTTAACCTGCTGATTACAAATCAGCTGCTCTGCCAATTGAGCCACATCGGCGTATTTATTATCAACCTTTCTGCTTCCTCAACAGAACCAAGTCTTTCTTGCCACTAAATTCTTTTAGTCTGCGTGACTCCTACGGGAATCGAACCCGTGTTACCGCCGTGAAAGGGCGATGTCTTAACCGCTTGACCAAGGAGCCGTTTCCTTTCGTACCATATAGTACAAAAAAACTCCCCGAGTAGGGCTCGAACCTACAACCCCTCGGTTAACAGCCGAGTGCTCTACCATTGAGCTATCGAGGATTATTTTCATCAGATCTTATCTGAACTATGAATGCATTGTACATTCAAAACCACACACTGAAAAATTTCACATCCGGAGATAACTCCTCTTT
>NZ_QUDZ01000020.1:0-752 GCF_003477765.1 Eubacterium sp. AF34-35BH | reverse complement strand
ACGGGTATCTGGAACGTGGAAAAAGTCTTGTATGCAATCAATGACTTTAACTTACCCTTTCCCGTTACTTTTACACAGATTACATGGTTTGTGATTACGGAATTTATCATCATTCTGTTTGGGGATATTCCCCCACTTTCCATGATTGAGGGAGCATTTCTCAAATACTTTGGTATTCCCGTTGCTCTCACTTGGTTCATGTCGCAGAAAACCTTTGACGGAAAGAAGCCGTACAGCTTTTTGAAATCACAGATAACCTATGCCCTGCGACCAAAAATCACTTATGCAGGAAAAGCCGTAAAACTGCATAAGCAGATATTGAATGAAACAATCACGGCAGTAAGGAGTGTGAACTATGTTCCCGATAAAATATATTGACAATAACCTTGTCTGGAACAAGGACAATGAGGTGTTCGCCTACTATGAGCTGATACCATACAACTATTCTTTTCTATCCGCAGAGCAGAAATTTATCGTGCATGACAGTTTCCGACAGCTTATCGCACAGTCCCGTGAGGGTAAAATTCATGCGTTGCAGATTGCCACAGAAAGCTCAATCCGCAGTATGCAGGAACAGTCAAAGAAGCTGGTAACTGGAAAATTAAAGGAAGTTGCCTGCCAGAAGATAGACGAACAGACCGAAGCGTTAGTATCTATGATTGGGGACAATCAAGTGGACTACCGCTTTTTTCTTGGCTTTAAGCTCATGGTTACGGAAGAACAGCTCAATCTGAAGAACATCAAAAAATCGG
>NZ_QUDZ01000002.1:372985-373260 GCF_003477765.1 Eubacterium sp. AF34-35BH | reverse complement strand
AAAGAGGAGTTATCTCCGGATGTGAAATTTTTCAGTGTGTGGTTTTGAATGTATAATTCAGATGGCCCGGTGGCTCAGCTGGTTAGAGCGCCGCCCTGTCACGGCGGAGGTCGTGGGTTCGAACCCCATCCGGGTCGCTAAAAAAGAAAAGAAACTGATGCGAGGAGGTCGAAAGCAGTAAGCACGCTTTCTCAACCTCTTTTATTTTTATCAAAAAGAAATGGGATCTTAGCTCAGCTGGGAGAGCATCTGCCTTACAAGCAGGGGGTCACAGG
>NZ_QUDZ01000002.1:0-372975 GCF_003477765.1 Eubacterium sp. AF34-35BH | reverse complement strand
CAGCTGGGAGAGCATCTGCCTTACAAGCAGGGGGTCACAGGTTCGAGCCCTGTAGGTCCAACTAAATGCAGAAATGCCTTGTGGAATACATTTCCGAAGATGATTGCATCCCAAAAGAAAACCATGTTTCCAAGTGGCACGCAATCGAAAATAAATACGCCGATGTGGCTCAATTCAGGCTTATTGACTTTGTCAATAAGAGGAGAGCGGTCAAGGGAAGCTTGGCTCTGCCAATTGAGCAGAAAGGTTGATAAAAAATAAATACGCCGATGTGGCTCAATTGGCAGAGCAGCTGATTTGTAATCAGCAGGTTAACGGTTCGAGTCCGTTCATCGGCTTTCTTGGAAAGAGAAAGTCATTAAGAAAAGCCAAAGATTCAGAAGTCATGAATGATGATTTAAAGGGAATCTTAGAAAGGCAGTTCGCAAACAGTGTTTGCTCACTGTCATTTGCTTTGCAAATGACATTACCTTTTTTAATAAACTTATACAAGCAAGCATGTAAAGTTCATTAAAAAAAGCAAAGCGCTTTCTAAGTTATTATGGGCAGATTCCCGAGTGGCCAAAGGGGGCAGACTGTAAATCTGTTGGCACCGCCTTCGAAGGTTCGAATCCTTCTCTGCCCAGTATTGCAAAAAAGCAAGAAAAGAAATACAATAGAATAACAGCGCGGGGTGGAGCAGTCTGGAAGCTCGCCGGGCTCATAACCCGGAGGTCATAGGTTCAAATCCTATTCCCGCAACTCAATGCCCAGTTAGCTCAGTTGGTAGAGCAGAGGACTGAAAATCCTCGTGTCTCTGGTTCGATTCCGGAACTGGGCATTTGTTATGTGAAACTGTAGATGTTACCCGGTAATGTCTACAGTTTTTCTTTTATGTTAAAATGATAAAAGTTAAAAGTAAAAGAGTGATACAGATATATTAATAGGTACATAAATGAATAGTATTTAGTCAATAATGAAGTTTTGTGTAAAATAAATTTTCCGATTGATTTTGACTAAATAATGATATATGTTCTTAATTATGGGAAAAATATAAACTATATGCTAAAATAAAAAAGCAAATGTAAAAAAGCAAATATAGAAAAGCAAATATAAAAAGAAAATAAAAAAGAATATAGAAAAGAATATATAAAATAATATATAAAATTTATAAAATAATATATAATAGGAAAGAAAATTAATATTAAGTAACACTAAAGCATTTTTATATATGGAAAAACGAAAAGGATGAGAAAAATTGGAAAAAGATACAAACAGAATAAATCGAAATAGAGTTTTATACAGATTTTATTCAGGGAGAATTAAAAGAGATATTAACAATTTTGTTAAATGGATTGTTTTGGCAATTATTGTAGGAGTTGTAGTTGGTGGAGCAAGTAGTTTTTTTGCCGGTTGTATAAAGCTGGTTACAAAAACAAGAGGTGAAAATCCATGGCTTTTTTTATGCTTGCCTATAGCAGGACTGGTTATTGTTTTTATGTATCAGAAGATTGATAAGTACGATGGAGGAACGAATCAGGTTTTATCAACGATTAGATCGAAAGATGATGTGCCTCTTAGATCAGCTCCTTTGATATTTGTGGCAACATTGCTTACTCATTTAACCGGTGGTTCTGCAGGAAGAGAAGGAGCGGCAATCCAATTTGGCGGAAGCATTGGAAATCAGTTGGGAAGAATTGTGCATTTAGATGAGTTTGACCATCATGTTATGGTAATGTGCGGTATGAGTGCGGCATTCTCGGCTGTTTTCGGTACACCGATGGCGGCTGCGGTGTTTGCAATGGAGGTTGTTAGTGTTGGTGTAATGTATTACGCTGCGTTGCTTCCATGTGTTGTTGCATCAATTATTGCTTCAGAATTTGCTGCGGGTATAGGGATTCATCCGGAATCCTTTCATGTTGTAAATATTCCGGAACTTAGTGTTGAAAGTGGCATTAAAATGTTAATAATAGCTGCTGGGTGTGGTTTGATTAGCATTTTGTTTTGTGTAGCTTTAAAATTTGCTGCAGGGATGTATACAAAATATTTGAAAAATCCTTATATAAGAGTATTTGTTGCAAGTTTAATTGTTATTGGAATTACGATTCTTTTGAATACGAAAGATTATATGGGAGCCGGAAGTGAATTAATCGCGAGAGCTATTGAATATGGAAAAGTACGCCCATTAGATTTTTTCTGGAAAATTATTTTGACGGCAATCACAATGCGTGCAGGATTCAGAGGTGGTGAAATTGTACCAGCTTTTTGCGTAGGAGCAACATTTGGCTGTCTGGCAGGACAGATTTTAGGATTTCCACCGTCACTTGCTACAGCTTCAGGAATGGTAGCTGTTTTTTGTGGTGTTACAAACTGTCCAATCACATCTATGTTAATAGCCTTTGAATTGTTTGGATTTTCCGGAGTATCATATTATCTGATAGCCATTGCTGTTAGTTACTCGTTATCAGGATATTACAGTTTATACAAAGATCAGACAATTGTTTATTCAAAATACAAGGCAAAGTATGTAAATAAAAAAGCAAGGTAATGAAAAATTGTAATGAAAGAATTGTGATTAAAGAACGGCAGTAGATAAAAGAATATGAAATAGCAAAACTTATTAGAGAGTTGATGCCATCAATGAAAATGACAAGAATGGTAAGCTCAGGAACTGAGGCGGTAATGAGCACCATCACAGTTTGAGGCAATGTTTATTTCGGCGGCACATACTAAGGAAGATTTGGAAAAAACAGCAGAAATTATTAGAAAATATAAGGCGGTGTAATATGGAAAATATAAAAGATTTAGTTACTATTGGAAGTGGTCCCGCAGGACTTTCAGCGGCAGTATATGCCAGCAGGGCAATGATAGACCAGGTAGTTATAGAAAAAGAAATGTTTAGTGGCGGTCAGATTGTTACGACAGACAGAATTGATAATTATTTAGGTTTGTATGGTGAAAACGGTTATGATTTGTCCGTTAAGTTCAGACAACATGCAGATGAATTAAAGGTGCCATTTGTAGAGGGACAGGTTACATCTATAGAAGATAAGGGCGAGATAAAAGAAATAACATTGGTAAATGGTGACGTTATAAATACAAAAGCCATAATAATTGCAACAGGTGCAAAACACAAAGTGCTTGGTGTAAAAGGCGAAAAAGAATTAACAGGAGCAGGCGTTTCATATTGTGCCACATGTGATGGAGCCTTCTTTAGAAATAAAACAGTAGCAGTTGTTGGTGGCGGCGACGTTGCCCTTGAAGATGCTTTATATCTTGCAAACATTTGCAAAAAAGTTTATCTCATTCATCGAAGAAATGAATTAAGAGGAGCAAAAATCTTACAGGATAAAGTTTTAAAAAATGAAAAAATTCAGTTTATGCCTGAATATCAGGTAAGGGAAATTGCAGGTAACAACAAGGTAGAAAAAATTACTTTATTTAACAAGACAAATGAAACTATGGAATTAGAAATTTCAGGAATATTCATTGCTGTTGGTATGGAACCCCAGTGTGATTTTGCAAAAGGTGTTGTGGCAACAAACGAAAATGGCTACGTTATAGCAGGAGAAGATTGCAGAACTAATATAGACGGAATATACGCAGCAGGGGATATTAGAACAAAAAGCTTGCGACAGGTAGTAACTGCTGTAGCAGACGGAGCTGTGGCAATTAACTCATTGGAGCAGGATAAAAATAAATAAAAGATAAAATACAAGTAGAAAAACATATATAGGATATAAGGAAAAAACTTCACAAATATAAACATTAAATCAAATAAAGTTTATGCTTGTGAAGTTTTATGCTATAATAAAATAAAGGTAGGTGATGATAATGAAAATATCTTATAAAAAACTCTTTAATATGCTTAAAGAAAGAAATATTTCAAAGACAGCTTTGAAGGAAGCGATAGATTTATCATCTGCAACATTAGCAAAGTTGTCAAAAAATGAACCTATTTCAATGAACACTCTTATACTAATTTGTAATTATTTAAATTGTCAGCCAGGGGAACTAATAGAAATAGAAAGAGTATGTGATGAAAATATTCTATTGGCAAAATTAAAAGAAGAAAAGGCGATAAAGTTAAAGGGTGGAATTTATCATCAGACACAAATCAAATTAGCTTATAATTCTAATCACATAGAAGGAAGCAGGCTTACAGAAGAACAAACCAGATATATATATGAAACAAATACAGTTGGAGTTGAGCAGGAACCGGCAAATGTTGATGATATATTAGAAGCAGTTAATCATTTTCAATGCTTTGATTTTTTAATTGACTCGGCACTTGATACATTAGATGAAAGATGGATAAAAAATGCACACAAAATATTAAAATCAGGAACTTCCGATAGCAGATTGGAATGGTTTAATGTAGGTGAATACAAATCTCAAAGAAACATGGTGGGTGACACACCTACAACGTTGCCGGAGAATGTACAGGAAGAAATGGCTAAGTTGCTATTTGAATACAATAGAATAGATAAAGTGTCTCTTGAAAATATTTTGGATTTTCACGTTAAGTTCGAAAGAATACATCCCTTTCAAGATGGAAATGGTCGTGTTGGAAGATTGATTATTTTTAAAGAGTGTCTAAAAAATAATATTGTGCCTTTCATCATAGAAGATGATTTGAAAATGTTTTACTATCGTGGATTAAAAGAATGGAACAATGAAAAAGGCTATTTAACGGACACGTGTTTAACAGCACAGGATAGATACAAAGTTTATTTGGATTATTTTCAAATTGAATATAAGTAAAAGTCGCAAAAAAAATATTTGAATAAAAGTTCAGGAGATTACACCAATTTTTTAAATATTTTCTTGACAATGTAGAACTATGATATTATAATCCTATATAGTTGGTAGGAAATAAAGGAATTGATTTTTTATTGATATTTATATAAAATATAGTGGTTGGTCAAAGTAGGTGATGCATCTGCTAAGGTAATCCACAATGCAGAATATAAATTTTAAAAGAGAATTTCTTTATAATCTACATTAATTTTGGAAGTAAGTTAGTTAGGAGGAAATTTTGATGAGTACAGTGAATACATTAATTAATAATAGTTGCTGTTGTTGTATGATGTGTTGTCACCAGGATTATGTCATACCTTATTTGTACTTGTCAGAAATTAGAAACTAATTTGTCAAATAAATATGATTACAATCTTGGGAAGTTATAATTAAACTTCCCAATTTTTATGCAGATAAATCATACTATTCAGATATGCAATAAAAACAATAAAGTGAAAGGAAGTTTAACAGTGGATATTGAATTTATACAAGAATATATACCTATGTATGTTGAAGCAGCTAAATTAACTTTAGGCATAGCTGTTGTGGGAATTATAATTTCCGTAGTAGTAGGACTTATTTGTGCAAATATACAATATTATAAAGTTCCTGTATTAAAAAGAATAGTTTCTATTTATATAGAGCTATCAAGAAATACACCACTTATTGTACAGTTATTTTTATTATACTTTGGCTTGCCAAAGGCAGGCATTGTACTTGATTCAGTAACATGTGCCATTGTAGGTCTTGGATTCTTAGGTGGCAGTTACATGGCTGAAAGTTTTAGAAGTGGTTTGGAATCAGTTGACAAGACACAGTTAGAGTTAGGGTTAAGCATAGGTCTTACACAGCCGCAGATTATGAAAAATATCATAATTCCACAGGCAATGTCAGTGTCGGTACCCGCAATTTGCGCAAACATTATTTTTCTTATTAAGGAAACATCAGTGTTTAGTGCAGTAGCACTGGCAGATCTAATGTATGTGGCAAAAGACCTTATAGCCCTTTACTATAAAACAGATGAAGCATTATTAATGTTGGTAGTGGCATATTTAATTTTGTTATTACCTATATCAATTATTGCTACAATACTTGAAAGGAGATTAAGATATGCAGGATTTGGGAATTAGGGTCCTCTTTATGGGTGACAATTTTGCAAGACTTCTTTCAGGACTTTGGGTTACAGTTAGAATTTCATTAATTTCAGTTGTACTTTCAATTATATTAGGTGTACTTCTTGGAATGGTGATGACAATTAAGAACCCGGTTACAAAAGCCTTAACAAAAATTTATTTGGAATTTGTAAGAATTATGCCACAGCTTGTTTTACTGTTTTTAGTTTATTTCGGTTTAACAAAATCTTTCGGAATAAATTTATCAGGGGAAGCATCTTCAATAATTGTATTTACAATTTGGGGAACTGCTGAAATGGGAGATTTAGTAAGAGGTGCATTAATATCAATTCCAAAGCATCAGTATGAAAGTGGTGAGGCTATTGGATTAAACAAAATACAGATTTACAGATATATTATTATTCCACAGACATTGAGACGTTTAATTCCATTAGCAATTAACCTTACAACAAGAATGATTAAAACAACTTCTTTAATTGTTTTAATTGGCGTTGTAGAAGTAATGAAGGTTGCACAGCAGATTATTGAGGCAAACAGATACTCAGCACCGGATGCAGCTTTGTGGATTTATGGAACAATATTTTTTCTATATTTTATTGTTTGCTGGCCTATTTCATTGTTGGCAGGCAGACTTGAGAAAAAATGGAAGGATTAAGGTGAAAAGATTTGAGTGAAAAAGAGAAACTGTTAGAAATACAGGATTTAGTAAAAGATTATGGTAATGGCCCGGTGTTAGATAAAGTATCACTGGATGTATATAAAGGAGACGTTATTGTTTTAATAGGACCATCAGGATGTGGAAAAAGTACACTTCTCAGATGTATCAATGGTCTTGAAGAAATTCAGTCAGGAAAGATTTTATTAGACGGTAAAGAAATCACAGGTAAAAAAGCAAACTGGAGAGAGGTCAGACAGAAAATTGGTATGGTATTTCAAAGCTATGACTTATTTCCACACATGACAGTTCTTGATAATGTAATATTAGGACCTGTGAAAGCACAAAAAAGAAATAAGCAGGAAGCAATCAAAGAAGCTGAACAGTTGCTTGATCGAGTTGGACTTTTAAATAAGAAAGATTCATATCCAAGACAGTTGTCAGGTGGACAAAAGCAAAGAGTAGCCATTGTAAGAGCTTTAATAATGCATCCTGAAATAATTTTATTTGATGAAGTTACAGCAGCATTAGATCCTGAAATGGTTAGAGAAGTATTAGACGTTATGTTAGAACTTGCAAAACAGGGTTCAACAATGTTAATCGTTACTCACGAAATGGAATTTGCAAAAGCTGTAGCAGATAAGATTGTTTTCTTAGATGGAGGAAACATTGTAGAAACAGGGGAACCAAAAGAGTTCTTCAGTAATCCGAAAACAGAACGTGCAGGAAAATTCCTAAACACATTTGTTTTTGAATAAATAAATTGTAACCATCTTTCACGTACCAATTGCATAATTATCGAAAGCACGCTCCCGCTGCTTCCGCCTCGTAGCGGTTCTATCAAGCCGACTACGCTGCCTTGATGAACCGACGGGCTCCAAGCACTTTCTTATAATTAGGCAATTGGTACGTGGATATAGATACAGTTTTTTATAAAATAAAAAATTAATAACAAAAAGGAGAGAGAATTATGAAGAAGAAAATTTTAGCATTAGCACTAGCAGCAGTTTTAGTTGTGACAGGATTAACAGCATGTGGTTCTAAAAATGATGCAAAAACAGACAATGGTAAGGTTTACCGTACAGTCGATGAAATCAAGAAAAGTGGAACAATCAAAATTGGTGTATTCAGCGACAAGAACCCATTCGGTTACGTAGATGAAAAAGGTGAGTATCAGGGATACGATATTTACTTTGCAAAAAGAATAGCAAAAGACTTAGGCGTTAAGTTAGAATTTGTTTCAACAGAAGCAGCTAACAGAGTTGAATATTTAAAGACAGGTAAGGTTGATATTATACTTGCAAACTTTACAGTAACAGATGAACGTGCAGAGTCAGTTGATTTCGCACTTCCATACATGAAAGTTGCATTAGGTGTTGTATCGCCAGACAAGGCACTTATTAAGTCAGTTGATGATTTAAAAGGCAAGAAACTTATTGTCGCAAAGGGAACAACAGCAGAAGCTTACTTCGAAAAGAATTACCCTGATGTACAGTTAGTAAAATTTGACCAGTATACAGAGACCTACAATGCTTTATTAGACGGCAGAGGAGATGCAATGTCAACAGATAACACAGAAGTGTTAGCTTGGGCTCTTAAGAACAAAGGCTTCTCTGTAGGAGTTCAGTCAATTGGAGAAACTCAGACAATTGCACCTGCTGTATCAAAGGGTAACAGCTCATTATTAAAATGGCTTAACGATGAAACAAAGGCATTAGCAAAAGAAAAATTCTTCCACAAGGATTACAAGGAAACACTTGAACCTGTATATGGTGATCAGGTAAATCCTGACGACCTTGTTGTTGAAGGTGGGAAAGTAGAATAAATTAGCAATTAAAATTATATTAAGTAATAAGTAGTGGTGGTGTTAGGAAATAACATCACCACTATTGTATATATGGGAAAAATTATGTAGACTAATAATAGAGAAAAGCGGTTTTATGCTATACATTGTTGTATATGAGTAATGGAATTGTGCAAAAGTAATGGCATGAAAAGTTAGATGAGTTAAACATCGAAGAAAGGGTAAGGATATTTTTATGATAATTGAAAATGATTTAATATTAGTTGAAGTAAATGAACTTGGGGCAGAAATAACAAGAATTTATGATAAGGAAAATAAAACAGAAATATTGTGGGATGGAAATCCTAAATTTTGGAAGAGACATTCTCCAATTTTATTCCCAAATGTAGGAAAGAATTTTCGAAACAAGGTCCTGATTAATGGAAAGATTTACGAAACCTCTCAACATGGTTTTGCAAGAGATAATGTTTTTAAGAGCGTTGAAAGCAGTGAAAATAAAGGTGTATTTAAGTTAGAAGCTACAGAGGAAACAAAGAAGGCTTATCCTTTTGATTTTATATTGACTATTTCTTATGAAATTAAGGATAAAGACATACATGTAAACTGGAAAGTGGAAAATACTGACAGTGTGACAATACCTTTCACAATTGGAGGACATCCGGCATTTATGTTTAAAGAAGGAGATGTGAAAACAGATTATGTTTTGAAATTCCCGGGCAAAAAGCAGCTTGACTATATTCTTTTAGATAAGGAAACAGGAACAGCTTTGCCTGACAAAGTTTATCAGCTTGAACTTGAAGACGAAACATGCCCATTAAATGACGAAATGTTTGAAAATGATGCATTAGTTTTTGATAATACACAGATAGAAGAAGTTTGGTTGTGCTACAAAGACGGCAGAAAACGTGTTGGAATGTTGGCAAAAGATTTTCCAAATTACGGAATCTGGTCAGTTAAAGATGCACCTTTTGTATGTTTAGAACCATGGGTAGGTCGTTGTGATAATTATGGCTTTGATAAAGAACTTGCCACTAAACCGGGCATTAATTTAGTTGAACCAAAAGAAAAATTCCAAAAAGAATATACAATAAAAATTGGTTAAATTACTAACAATGACAAATATACGAAATTACAAATGAATTAATATTCGTGCTAAAGAATATTTAGGATTATAATTGACAAAATTAACAGAAAAGAGATTACAGAAATGAATATTTATATTGCAAGACATGGCGAGACAATTTGGAACAAGTCAAGACTACTTCAGGGAAGCAGAGATATTGAATTATGCGATGACGGTAGAGCGATTGCATACGAGAGAGCAAAACAAATAGCAGATGTTGACTTCGACATTGTGTACAGTTCACCATTGAAAAGAGCCTACGAAACAGCCTGTATACTAAGAGGTGATAGGGATATACCGATTATTAAGGACGACAGATTAAGAGAAGTGAACTTTGGAATTAATGAAGGAAAATGTTCCTTGGAGTTAAAGAAAGATAAGAACAGTCCAATATACAAATTTTTCGAGGACCCGGGCAATTATCAGCCACCGGAAGGTGGAGAGTCGCTACATGATGTGTGCAAGAGAACCAAAGAGTTTATGGAAGAAATTATTGAGCCACAGAAAGATAAGTTAAGCAATGTTCTTATTGCAGGGCATGGCGCAATGAATAAAGGAATAATGTGTCATGTTGTAAATCATCCTATTAAGGAATATTGGAGTGGCGGTCTGCAGAAAAACTGTGGTATCATCATTGTTAAGTTAGATGAAAATGGTTATGAAAAAATAGGCGAAATATAAAATTAAAAAAGAAATATGAAATTAAGAAAAATAAGCGTACTAAAAGGTAACTGTTATTAAGTTAGTAATGGAGATTGATCTTTGGATACGCTTATTTGTTGCACTAAAAAGAGGCTTATGCTAAAATAGAAAATAACTATGGGTTTTTGTGCCCATTTGAAAAAATGCTGAGGTATAAGGTATATGTTAAATAACGAAAAAATTACTTTAATGACAAAATTGTCACTATACGAACAGAAAAATGGGAAAAAAGAAATAAAATCAAGCAAGTATTTTAAAAGTGATTATATGTTATTAAAAATGGTAAGTTCATTTTTTTGTATAACATTTGCTTACTTGCTTTGCTTAGCATTATGGATTATGTACAGCTCAGACAGAATGATATCCACGCTGACAACTACAGGAAAAATAGTAGCATTGGTTACTGTTTTAGTAATTATTTACATTGCAGCAACTGTGGTGTACATGATGTTTAGTTATGCATTTTTTTCACATAAGTTTAGGAAAACAAGAAAGAACCTTAAAGAATACAACGGAGATTTGAAAACACTCCATAGAATACAAGAGTTAGAATATGACGCGATTATTAATGAATTAGAAGAAGGAGGCAGGGAAGAATAATGACATCCCTTATTGAGTTAAAAGAGAAGATTAAAAATTTTTATGGTAGTTATGAATTTGTAGTTAGACCAATTATAAGATTCCTTGCCGGATTGATTTCATTACTACTTATAAAGGCAAACGTAGGTTATATGGATTTGTTATCCTCATGGATTGTAGTGCTTGGCGTAGCTGTTATATGCGCATTTCTTCCTTGGGGAGCCATTACTTTAGTTTTGGCTGTGGATATAGTTATGAATATATTTGCAGTATCTGTGGAACTTGGTGGTATGGTTGCAATCATAATGATGATTATGTTTTTGTTATTTTTCAGATTTTCACCAAAACAGGGGATGCTTTTAGTATTTGTGCCTTTGGCATTTTTCTTAAAAATCCCTTATATAGTACCTATTATTGCCGGTTTGGTTTGTACTCCGGCAGCAGTTGTTTCGGTTATATTTGGAACAATTATCTACTATATAATTTATATAATTAGTGAGAATCTTTCTGCTTTAACAGGAAGCTCAAGCGGAGCAATAAGCACTGCAAACATTAATTCAATTATTAATATGATTAACAGTAACACTGAAATGATTTTGGCAATTATAGCCTTTACAATTACAACGTTGGTAGTTTATTCAATTAAAAGATTATCAATTGACAATGCGTGGACAATTGCCATAATTACGGGAAGTGTGCTTGAATTTGTTGTTATTTTAGTTGGCAATTTAGTCTTAAAAAATGACAATTCAGTTGCATGGACGGTCATCGGAACACTTATTTCATTGGTGATTGCCTTTGTAGTGCAGTTCTTTGTATTTTCAGTGGACTATTCAAGAACTGAGCATACACAGTTTGAAGATGATGAGTATTACTATTACGTTAAGGCTGTACCAAAGATGAATGTGGCAGCACCTGAGATGAATGTAAAGAGAATCAATGCTCAAAGAAGAAAAAAAGGAAAAGGAAACAAGAGAGCTTAATTTAATACTTTTTATGGGACAGCAAAAAAGTTTACTTATATTTCATAAAATAAATATATTTATGTGAAATAAATATGTTGGTGGAAAAGTATAATTAAGTAATAATATAGATATTTATTGGTTTTGAATAAGAAGAAAGGAGAGAACAGTGGGAACAGCATTAGATTATATACATAATTTTTTTGAAAAATATCTTACAATTCCGGAGATATATCCAAGTGATATTTTTGAAATTGTCATTATTTCCGTACTTTGCTATTATGTAATCTTATGGTTTAGAAAAAGTAGAGCCTGGACTTTACTAAAGGGAATTTTTATGATTGTTATTTTTATGGTAATAACAACTATTTTCCACCTCACAACTCTTCAATGGATTATAAATAAAACATTAAGTGCAGGAATAATAGCAATTGTAATAATTTTCCAGCCTGAACTTCGTAGAGCACTGGAAGAATTAGGAAAGAAAAATGTATTCTTCAAATTGTTCAAATTAGGAAATAATTTAGAAAATGAGAGATTTAGTGACAAGACAATCGAAGAAATTACAAGAGCGACTCTCGAAATGGCAAAGGTAAAAACTGGAGCGTTGATGGTAATTTCAAGAGATCACGACTTAAGCCAGTATATTGAAACAGGAATCAGACTGGACGCAAGAATTACAAGCCAGTTGATTGTAAATATTTTTGAGAAGAACACACCATTACACGATGGTGCAGTTGTTATTGAAGGAGACAGAATTACAGCGGCAACATGTTATTTGCCATTATCAGACAGCATATCCTTAAGCAAGGATTTAGGTACAAGACATAGAGCAGGACTAGGCTTAAGCGAAGTTAGTGACTGTGTTGTTATTATTGTGTCTGAAGAAAATGGTAGTATTTCTATTGCAAGAGATGGCAAGCTTATAAGATATGCAGACACCGCAGTATTGAAAAATGAATTAATAAAGGCCCAGGACAAAGTTGAAACAAAAGATAAGAAGAAATTTTGGAAAGGAAGGGACCGCAATGAAAAAAATGATGATGAAGATTAAAGAATCATTAACACATAATGTAGGCGTTAAAATTGTTGCGGTGATTATTGCCACATTAATTTGGCTTACTGTAATAAATATAACTGATCCTGAAAAAACTGTAGTTATATATGGCGTACCGGTAACGGTGACACATGAAGAGGCTATTAGTGATTTGGACATGGTATATGAAGTTAAAAACGATAAATATGTAAACATAACTATTTCAGGCAAAAGATCTGTTGTTGGAAATTTATCAGCAGATGATTTTAAGGCTATTGCTTCTTTAAAGGAACTATCAAAAGTTAATTCAGTTCCAATTGAAGTATCAGCTAAGCAGGGCTCAATTGCCAGAAAAGTGACCATTGAGAAACAGTCTATGCAAACTTTGATGATTAATGTTGAACAGATGGAAAAGCAGAATTTTGATGTTCATGTTGAGTATAGCGGAAGTGCTGCTTCAGGCTATGTAGCAAATGGTTATACCCTTTCAAAGAATACTATTTCTATTAAGGCACCTACTTCAATATTGAAGAATATTTCAAAGGTAGTGGCTGAATGTGAACTAGAAGGCAATAGTACAACCTTTACAAAGAAATGCCCATTGGTTATGTATGATAATGATGGTAATGTTATCAAAACAGGTCATGTAACAATGTCCAGCAAAAAAGTTCAGGTAACAGTAGATATTGCCCAGGAAAAAGAAGTACCTGTTGAACTTGGAAAAATTGGCAATCCACCTGAAGGCTATGAAGTAAAGAGCACCTTGCTTTCAACAAACAAAGTTAAGTTAGTTGGTAGCAGTGATGTGTTAGCTACAATTGATAAGATAACATTAAGTGATGATATTGATATATCAAAAGAAACTGAAAATTATTCAAAAACTATTGATTTAACAAAATACATTCCTGAGGGAATAACTATTTCAGGTGGTTCTAACGTTACAGTTGAAATAGAAATAAGTAAATTAGCAACTAAGAAAATTACTATAAAATCTTCAAATATTAAAATTATAAATGAAGATAATACTAACGCTAAAGTATTAGATAGTGTTAAGTTCACAGTGCAGGGTGATAGTGATGCAATATCTAAACTAAAAACAAGTGATATTACGGCAACTATCAATGTAGAAAAGTTAGCAACAGGAAAACATAATGTTGTAGTTCAGCTAACTTTACCTGACAAAGTAATTGTAACTGAAGAGGTAAAGGTACCGGTTGAAATTAAAGAAAAAGATGTTACAGCAACCGGTAAAGAGTAAACAGGAGGAAAGGTTGTATGAGTACAATTTTAGTAGCAGGTGGTGCAGGTTATATTGGAAGTCATACTTGTGTTGAATTATTAAATGCAGGTTATGATGTAGTGGTTGTGGACAATTTAAGCAATTCTTCAAAGGAATCGCTTAATAGAGTTAAACAGATTACAGGAAAAGATGTAAAATTCTATGAGGCAGATGTTGCAGACCAGCCAAAGATGAGAGAAATCTTTGAAGAAAATAAAATTTTTGCAGTAATCAATTTTGCAGGCTTAAAAGCAGTAGGCGAGTCTGTAGAAAAGCCATTAGAATATTATAAGAATAATATTTCAGGAACAATAAATATGTGTGAAGTTATGAGAGAATATGGTGTTAAGAATATTATATTCAGCTCATCAGCAACAGTTTACGGTGATCCTGAAGAAGTACCTATTACAGAAGAATGTCCAAAGGGCCAGTGTACAAATCCTTATGGTTGGACAAAGTCAATGCTTGAGCAGATTTTAACAGATATTCAGAAAGCAGATCCTGAATGGAATGTTATTTTACTTCGTTACTTTAATCCAATTGGTGCACATAAGAGTGGCTTAATGGGTGAAGATCCAAATGGTATACCAAACAATTTAATGCCTTATGTAATGAAGGTTGCAATTGGTCAGTTGCCACAGGTTAATGTTTTTGGAAATGATTATCCAACACCTGATGGCACAGGCGTAAGAGATTACATCCATGTTGTAGATTTAGCAGACGGTCATGTTAAGGCAATTAAGAAGATTGAAGAAAATCCTGGTCTTAAGATTTACAACTTAGGTACAGGAAAAGGATACAGCGTACTTGATGTAATTAACAATGTAAGTAAGGCTGTAGGAAAAGAAATTCCGTATGTAATTGCACCAAGAAGAGCAGGCGATATTGCTGAATGTTATTCAGATGCAACATTAGCTAAGGAAGAACTTGGCTGGGAAGCTAAAAACGGAATCAAGGAAATGTGCGAAGATTCATGGAATTGGCAGAAAAAGAATCCAAATGGATATAATGATAAATAAATAAAAAACATATGATAGGAGAAAGCCGGTGAGTTCTAATAAGACTATTAAAAATCCAGGTAAACAATTAAAAAAACTAAAGATATTCAGAAGAATAATGACTACCTTAGAAGTGATTTTTGGAATAATTTTTATTTCAGTTGCAGTAGTTATGTTTGTACCAGGTGTTAAAACAGAATTGGTAAAAGCAGCAGCAACAACTTCTATAGGAAAGAAGTTTATATCCTGGATGGGAAGCAAGGCGTATGCAGACAGCGTATTAGATAAGAATTTTAACAGCAAGAATTTAAAGACTAACAAATTAAAATACAACTATTCACAGGAATACACAAACTTTGTTTTGTTTGGTGTAGATTCAAGAGAAGGTGAAGTTGACACATCAAACAGTGATTCTATTTTAATTGTTAGTATTCACAACACAACAAAAGAAGTTAAGATGGTATCTGTTTACAGGGACACAATGCTTGGAATTTGTGACAAGACAGGAACAATTAACCAATACTTCAAAGTTAATTCAGCATATTCTTACGGTGGTCCGGAAGGTGCCATTAACACTTTGAATCTGAATTTAGATTTGGACTTGAAAGATTATGTAACAGTTAATTTCGGTGGCGTTGCAGACATCATTACTAAATTAGGTGGTATAACAGTTAATTTAACTGACGATGAACTTGCACAGCTTAATCACCATTTAAAGAGTACAATTAGCTCAACAGGTCAGTATGCACCACAGGTTGCACATAGCGGAAAAAATATTAAGTTAAATGGAATACAGGCAACAACATATTGTAGAATACGAAAAGCAACATTCTACGATCCAAAGACAGGCGAGCCTGTTTCAGACGATTTCGGAAGAGCAGCACGTCAGCGTTCTGTAATGGAAAAATTAGTAGAAAAAGCTAAAAAAGCCGGCGTAAGCGAACTTCAGGGAATGGTCGAAACAGTATTAAATGATAAAAATGCAAAGGGACAGATTATTACAACAAGTTTTAAATTTGATGAAATTGTTAATTTGTTACCAATCATTTTTGATTTTAAGTTGTCAGGAAGTACAGGTTTCCCATCAACATTACAGACAGGAACATTTGATCGCACAAGTTATGTTGTGGCAAGTGGATTAAGCAATAATGTTTCTAAATTGCATGAGTATCTTTATGGTGAAAAGAATTATGTTCCTACAGAGAATGTTAATTCTGTAGATTATGCAGTAACTTCAAAAACAGGAATTAGTGAAAACAGCGCAGGATTTAATCCAACAGAAAAAGTAGATGGAACTTCTACTTCTAAAGATGGCAAGCAGCCTGAAACAACTGAAAGTAGCTTTGACTATGATGACAAAGGGAAAAGTGATTTTTACTAAAACGTTTTATTTTAACATTTAAAACACAAAATAATCACATATCGACTTTATACTTCTAGATATACGATAAACAATAAAGTGTGAAAGGAGATTGGTTACCATGTCAGAGCAGAATACAAACGGATATTATGAAAACGGTGACAATAATAATTATTATCAGAATCAGGATAACAATAATTATTATAACAACCAGGACAGCAACCAAAATAATGGACAGAACAACAAAAAAAATAATAAAGGAATGATAGCAGTAATAATAGCTGTAGCAGCAGTAGTTATTATAGTTGGATGTACTGCAGCAATTACTTTTATTTTAGGCGTAAACTCAGGGACAACAAATATTTCATCAACAAAGGAAACAACTGCTGAGAAGTATGCTGATATAGGATCAACTAATTCTACTGATACTTCAGATTCATCAAGTACGTCAGGTTCAGTTGTTGTAACAGATGTATCAAAAGTGGTTAGTAACACAATGCCATCAATTGTTGCAATTACAAGTACAACAGTTATGCAGTCAAATAATTATGATTCAATTTATGATTATTACTTTGGCGGTGGTGATGGAAACAGCAAAGGTAGCACATACGAACAGCAGGCAGCAGGTTCAGGAATTATTGTTGACCAGACAGATAGCGAATTATTAATCGTAACTAACAACCATGTAATCGAAGATGCTGACAGCTTAAAAATTCAGTTTGATGGCATGAGTTCAGACAAGGCAGTTGACGGTTATATTAAAGGAACAGACTCAACTAAGGACGTTGCAGTAGTAGCAGTTAAGTTAAAAGATATACCAAAGGCTACCTTAAATACAATTAAGAAAGCAACATTAGGAGATTCAGACAAGGTAAGCGTTGGCGAAGGCGTTGTTGCCATTGGTAATGCATTAGGATATGGCCAGTCAGTTACAACAGGTATCGTTAGTGCTAAGGATAGAGAAGCAAATATTGAAAATAAAACAATGAAGCTTTTACAGACAGATGCAGCTATTAACGGTGGTAACAGTGGTGGAGCATTATTAAACTCAAAAGGTGAAGTTATTGGAATAAACGTTGCAAAATATTCATCAAGTGGTTCATCAACAAGTGCCAGTGTAGAAGGAATGGGATTTGCAATTCCTATTACATCAGTTAAGAGCATCATCAGCAATCTTGAAACAAAGACAACAAGACAGAAATTAGCTGCCGACAAGCAGGGATATCTTGGTATAACAAGTAAGTATGATGTAACATCAGATATTTCAGAAGCATATCAGATGCCAACAGGTGTTTATGTATATGAAACAACAAAGAACGGCCCTGCAGACAAGGCAGGAATCCAGTCTGGCGACATTATTAGAAAATTTGATGGTCAGGAAGTAGATTCAATGGAATCACTTCAGAGCATTATTCAATACTACCAGCCGGGAGAAAAGATTAAAGTTACTATTGCCTACGCAAGTGGAAGAACTTACAAGGAAAAAGAAGTTACAGTAACACTTGGAAAGAGAAGCGATGTAACAAATTCAGAAACTCAGGCAGAGCAGTAAATTACAATGAGAAATCACAAATTTACAATTTCTTATTAGAATTTAATTGAAACTTGCATCTTGAGTGAGAGTTAGTAATAGAATTCATTATTTAAATATATCATATGTGGAAAAAGATTAAGTTAGTTCAGAAAAAATGAATAACTTAGTCTTTTTCTGTATTAAAAAATGTGATAAACTCCATAGGTGAAAAAGACAAAAAGAGAGGTACTTATATGAGCGATAAGAATTTAGATAAAGAACTTGAAAAAAATGAAAATGAAATTAATGAATCACAGGATAAGGATGCTGATAAAAAAGTAACTGAACAACAGAGCAGTGATAATAATTCTCAAAGTGAAGACAACAAGGAAGATGAATATGAAAAAATTTGTTATGTATGTAGAAGACCTGAAAGCAAAGCAGGTAAAATGATAGATATGCCGGGAGGCATTTGTGTATGTGCAGACTGCCTTCAGAAAAGTTTTGACAGTTTTCAGAATATGGGAATGGGAATGAATGTAAAAATTAGCGATGAAGATTTGAAGAATCTTTTAAATATGCCGGGCATACACATGATGAACCCTGAGGATTTTAAAAGGGAAATTCCTAATAAACAGAAGTTAAAGAAAAAGAAAAAAAGCGAAGAAAGCAAACCGATATTTGATATAAATAAAATTCCTGCACCTCATATTATAAAAGAAAAATTGGATGATTATGTAATTGGTCAGGACTATGCAAAGAAAGTAATGTCTGTTGCAGTATACAACCACTACAAGAGAGTTGCAACAAACACAATGGACGAAATCGAAATTGAAAAATCTAATATGTTAATGATTGGACCTACAGGTTGTGGTAAAACATATTTAGTTAAAACTTTAGCAAAATTATTGGATGTGCCACTAGCCATAACAGATGCTACATCTCTTACAGAGGCCGGATACATTGGCGATGATATAGAAAGCGTTATATCAAAACTTCTTGCAGCAGCAGATAACGATGTGGAAAGAGCAGAAACAGGTATTGTCTTCATTGATGAAATTGATAAGATTGCCAAGAAAGATTCAGCCAGAAGTCGTGATGTAAGTGGTGAGTCTGTTCAGCAGGGAATGTTGAAACTTTTAGAAGGTAGCGAAGTGGAAGTACCTGTTGGTGCAACAAGCAAAAATGCAATGGTGCCACTTGCAACAGTTAATACAAAAAACATTCTGTTTATATGTGGTGGCGCGTTCCCTGATTTAGAGGGTATTATTAAAGAACGTTTGAACAAACAGTCAGCAATTGGTTTCTTAGGCGACTTAAGCGACAAATACGACAATGATAAGTCTGTAATGAAAAAAGTAACAGGAGAAGATTTAAGAAAATTTGGTATGATACCGGAATTTCTTGGAAGACTTCCGATTGTATTTACTTTAGATGGATTAAGCGAGGAAATGCTTGTAAAGATTCTTACAGAGCCAAAGAATGCCATTATTAAACAGTATCAAAAACTCCTTGAACTTGATGAAGTAAAACTTGAATTTACAGAAGGAGCACTTAAAACAATTGCGAAAAAGGCAATTGAAAAAGACACAGGTGCAAGAGCATTAAGATCTATTATTGAAGAATTTATGTTGGATATAATGTACGAAATTCCAAAGGATCCACACATTGGAACAGTTACAGTAACAGAGGAATATATTAACAGAACAGGCGGACCTAAAATTGGAATGCGTGGACAGGATTTAATAGAATAAAAAAATAAGGAGGCTGTCGCTTAGCGGCAGTCTTTTATTGTGGAGACTTATTGGAACAAAAGAAAATAATAAAAAATGGTATACATATATGGAAAAAAATGGTAATATTTAAGTACATTAAAAGTGAACGGAGAAATAGAAAATGGGATGTGAAAGGCTTGAATTTTATAATTAAAAAGTATATGTAATACTAAATTAACCTAACCACAGTCCCTTTATAAAGAGATTGTGGTTTTTTTTGTAACGTAAGATTTTTAACCAATTATAGCAAATTTAAAATTTTACTAAAAAATTTACTAAACCTTTGCTAAAAAAACTCAAAAAAAATTTTTGCAAAAAAATTTTCGCTGCAATATTTTGGTCGTTATCTACGTTTAAAAAGTATAAACAAAAGGAGGTATTGTCATGAAGAATAAGAAATCAGCAAAACTATTAGCAACTATTAATGTTTTAGCAATGATAATCTGTACACTAAGTATTATAATTGCACCATTTACGGAAGTTAAAGGAAAAGGGGTGAAAAGAGTTAAAGAATTGACTAATATCGAAAACATAAAAGATGATACATTATATGATCAAATATATATTGATAAAGATTATGTTTATGATATTAGGACTAACTTAAATCAGGTAACTGTAAATTGTACAAAATCATTTGTTGTATCACAGGATAATCCTAAGTATAAGGCAATTGATGGGGTACTTTATTCAAAAGACGGAAAAAAACTATATTATCTTCCAAGTGAAAAAACAAACAGCTTTGTTGTGCCTAATGGTGTTGAAAGTATTGAATCAGATGCTATTTATAATTGCTCAACACTAACAAGTCTGGATTTGTCTGAAGTAAAATATATAGGATATAAAGCAATTACATATTGTAAAAAACTAAAAAATTTGAAAATGGATAATGTTAAAAAAGTTGACCGCCATGGAATTGAAAATACAGGGTTAAAAAAGATTGTTATTAAGCAAAAAGTAAAACTAGAGATTCATGCAATTCAATCCAACGTTTCAATTAAGCATAAAAAGAGTTTTACCCAGATAAAACCATATGTTTATAGCTGTTATAAATGGTATAAAATCAAGGCAGCTAAAGGATATGAAGTTAAAGTAATAATAAAAGACATGTCATGCCCAAAAGATAAAAGAACCGTAAAGGGAACAGTTAAATCTAATGAGTTTGATAATAAAATTGAAAGAAAAATGACAAAGCAATTGAAAGAGCTTCAATATAATTTTACTATCAACAAATTTGGAAAAATATATTTCTTTTCTGAATACGAAGAATATATCATAAAAACAAAAGTAAGAGCTTTTAAGTATAAGAAAAATAAGAAAATATATACAAATTGGAGCGATTATATGACATATGACACAGTTGATTCTGAATGGTGTTAGAAAGCAGGTGATAATATGAAAAAGATACTAAAAAGAACTGTAATATCGGTAATGGCTATGTGCATGATAAGTGGTAATGTTAATGTAGAGGCAGTACAGGAATATCAGGAGGATACAAAAGCTAGTATAGTACAGGACAGAGAAGGAGATTATAGTGAGCAGGAAATAGAAAAAATTAATGAAATGTCGGAAGATGAGGAATCGCCTTGCGAAACAGAAATTATAAGAACTAGTGGTAATGGCAAAATTGCAACGCAGGCTACTAAATATACCACAAGGGTTCATTTTATTGCAAATGGTGGTCAAGAGATTATAGAAGATAATGAAAAGAAAATTGCAAGAGGAGATGCAATTTTAATTGAGAATAATGGTGAATATGCCTTGATAGATGCAGGTGTTGATTCCAAGTGTGAAAAATATTTAGAGAGTCTAAGGAAAAAAAGAGGCTTAAGTAAATTAAAGATTAAATACATGATATTAACACATCATCATAATGATCATTATAACGGATTAAATTCAATTATAGCCAATCCCAATATAGAGATACAGACATTTATAAGACAGAAAAATCACGATGACATAACTGCTAACAAAGGCTGTAATAAGAGTGGCTATAAAAGCTTAATAACCAAAATCAATAACTTAAATAAAGCAAAAACTAATTTTAAAAACTTAGAGTACATATATACATTGAATGCGAAGGATGCAAAGACTGAAACAAAAACGGTAAAGAAAAAAATAGGGGATGCAACATTGTATATTTACAGACCGTTTCGCTTGGCTAGTGATGCAGATGTTGCAAAAAAACAACCTAATCAGTACGAAAATAATCGTTCGATTATGTGTCGTTTGGAATGTGGAACAAGAAAATATTTATTTACCGGAGATGTTTATAACAAAATAATTAATAGAATAGTTTCGTAGGTCAGTAAAGATGATGCTAAAAAGATGTTGAATACAAATGTTTTAAAACTGCAGCATCATGGAATAATTATTAATTATATAGAACACACAAAAGAAAATGCTAATCTTAAACCAAACAAAGAAACCAATGATATATATAAGAATAAATATAATGCATCCAGATATTACATTACAAATGCCAGAACAATGGATCAGCTTGAAGAACCGGAAAAGTTTAGAAATGATATGATTCGAAGTGTATTTGGTAATAGAAGTGACTTTTTACTTACAATTACTGCAAATAAAACCAAGATAGATGAATATTCTTATACTAATTAAAGGAAAGCAGGTGATAATATGAAAAAAATATTACAAAGTAGTTTTATAATGTTTATGGCAGTAGTAACTTCTTTGGTTATGAAACCAAATTTGGCAAATGCCTCTGAAAGAATCTATGATAGTGTGAATATTGAAAAAATTGACCAGTTGAATAATCCGGGAGATTACAGGGAAATAGTAATCGGAAAAAACTACACAGGAAGTCTGGAAAAGTTATTTCATGTTTTCATAAATAGCACAGAAAAAATCACAATAGATAAAGACAATCCTAAATATGCATCAGTTGATGGCGTTGTTTTTTCAAAAGACATGAAACAGATATTATATTACCCAAGGAAGAAAAATGTAGGAGGCAGCTACACAATACCGGAAACTGTTGAAAAAATAGGAAAGATGGCTTTTAAGGAAACTGCAATAAAAGAAGTGAAAATGGGGAATAAGATTAATACTATTTCTCAAAAGGCGTTTGACGGTAGTAGCATTTTAGAAGTTAAGATTCCGGATAAAGTTAAAACATTAGGGGCTGCGGCTTTTTCAAGCAGCAAAATAACGAACATAGACCTTAATAATGTAAAAAAAATAAAATCAAGATGCTTTAATTATTGTAATGGACTAAAAACAATAGATTTAAAAAATGTTGAGAGTATTGGAAAAAGTGCTTTTTATTCATGCAAAAACTTAAAAACGGTAACAGGAAAAAAATTAAAAAAGATTAGTCGTTTTGCATTTTGGGGAAAAACTAATTTAAAAAAGGTGTACTTAACAAATGGAATCAAAATAGGTGCGGATACATTTGACTGTATGCCAACATTTGACTATGGTATTTCTTTCAAAAAAATAAAACCATATATGTTTACAGGATACATGTGGAATGAGGTTGCCAATGCAAAGGGATATCAGCTTAAAATAAAAATATTTGATAGCAAGAATAAGAAAAAAAACAAAACACTGATTGTTAATACAAAAAAGAGTTACATGCGGGCTTATGGAAAAACTCAAAAGAAAATGAATAAGATAGTTAAAAAGTGGAAGATAAAAAACGCAGATGCAAAATTTAGCTTTAGGGCATACACTAAAAAGAACAAAAAGAAAATTTATACAAAGTGGAGCAACGAAACAACGAACAGAAGGGAGGTTAGTGTAAAATTTTAGTTGGCAAAAAATAAATAAAAAAATGGGAAGTAGAAAAAACCACTTCCCATTTTTTTATTTATGATATTAACTGCTCAGAAAAATACGTAAAGGAGGCTGTATGATGTTTAATAGTTTAGCTGAAAAAGAGATTTCTTTCAAGGAGTTAGAGAAAAAAGTGTTTAAACATGTATGTGAACTTGGTTGTGAAATTACAAAGATGATTCTGGAAACATATGATGACGAGCTTGCAAAACAAAGAGAAAGAAAATCTTACAGGGATAAGGGAAAAAGAAAAACCAACATAAAGACAGTTTACGGTACTGTTGAATACAGTCGGAGAATATACGGAACAATCACACCGGATGGAGAAAAGGCATATGTATATCTGTTGGATGAGGCAATGCAGATGGATAAGATAGGTATGATTTCCAAAAATCTTGCGGAAAAGATTGTAATGGCGGTAACGGAGACACCATATCGTGTAACTGCGGAAACAATAAGCAGTACGTGCGGTCAGAGCATAAGTGCCGCAGGTGTGTGGAACGTGATACAGCGTCTTGGAGAAAAAATAAGTGAGGAAGAAAAACATGCGGTAAAACAGATGAATGCGGATCAGTCGGAAGGGAAAAGGGAGATACCAGTGCTGTTTGAGGAAATGGACGGTGTGTGGCTGAACATGCAGGACAAAAAGCATAAAAAGACAAAGAAGCAGGAAATGAAAGTTTTCACGATGTATGAAGGTTGGGATGAGGAAAAGGAAAAACAGAAACGAAGCACTCTTGTGGGAAAACACATGCTTGCGGGAATGGAAGAAAGCAGTGAGTTTCACCAAAAACGTGAGGCATGCATCAGAAAGAAATACAATGCTGATGAAATCGGACAGCGAATACTTAACGGAGATGGAGGGAGTTGGATAAAAGACGAATACGATCCTGATGTAATTTTTCAGCTTGACCGTTATCACATATATCAGGAAATACTGAGAAAAATAACGGATAAGAAGGCACAGACAGACATAAGGCAACTGTTTGAGGAAGAGAAAATGGAAGAAATGCTTAAATACATCCAGATATACGCAACAAGTGTTGAAAGTCCGGATGAAAAAGACAACCGAAGTAATAAAGCAATGAAGTTATATAAATATCTTGCCAATAACAAAGAAGGACTGTTACCTTATGACAAAAGGGGAATAGAAATATCTGCCCCACCAAAAGGAATGGTATATAAGGGGTTGGGAGTTCAGGAAAACCAGAACTGTACGGTAATAACATTAAGAATGAAACATCGTAGAATGAGATGGTCAAAATCAGGAGCAAATAACCTGGCAAAGGCATTGTATCGAAGGGAAAACAGGGAATTGATAGAAACTATAGACAGATATACAGACGGACTGGTATTCACGATGCAGATGCAGGAAATAATAGAAACCATAAGTGCAGCAAAGGCTCCGAAAAAAGACGGAAAGGGAAACAGATACATTGACTTAATGAATGGAAATGTACCGATAAGGGATGCAGTGCAGACTGAATCAAGAAAAATATTTAAGAAAGTATTCTGTTAAAAAACATAAAGAGAAACCCGACAGGGTTTATTTGGCATACAAAAAAGTAGATAATAATCGTATAGAAAAAGAGAAAAGGAAAGTTGCCAACGATTACTTGACACAAACAAAATGGGAAATAAAAATGTTCAATTGGCCGCAAATGACTTAAAAATTCAACACCATGGTATTTTGTCTACATTTAACGATACTATAAAAAGTCAATACACTGATGGATTCAAGGCAAATAGATTTGTTATATCTAATTCGAGAAAAGAACCAGATGCAAATGGAACTAATGGTTGGGGAACAGGTGCTATTGATAGAAATACTTTCTTGAAAAGTAAATATGGAAGTGGTTGTATAAAATCGACAGCATATGGTGCACAAGTATTTACATATATAAATTAAAAAAAGGAAAGTTGAAATAAAAAAGCAAAAAATATAAAAAAACTTTTAATGACTGCAATAAAATAGTATTACATTACGTATAATAGTTAAACATAAAAAGAAGGAGGAGAGGACCATGAAAAAAGTAACTAAAAAAATGTTATCTGTTATGTTGGCATTTGCACTGGCAATAACAGCAACAGGAGAATGGGGGCTTAAGTTATCAGCAGCAGAAACAAAAAATGTTGAGGAACTTACTAACATTGAGAATATGGAAGAAAACGTAACATATACACAAATGTATTTGGACGAAAACTATATTGGACCTATACCTGATATGACAAATTTGAAAAACATTGTTGTATCTGAGGATAATCCAAAGTACAAAGTTGTTGAGGGAGCCTTAGTATCAAAGGACGGAAAGAGATTATATGGTTACCCAAAACAAAAAGAACTTTCAGAATTTACTGTACCTGATACCATTGAAAGTATTTGGAACGGTGCATTTGCAGGAACAAAATTAAGTAAGATTACATTTACAGACAATATTAAGGAAATTAAAGAAGGAGCTTTTGCTTTAACTGAAATTCAGGATGTTGTTATTCCTAAAAATGTGACAAAGATTAACGATGGAACTTTTAGTGGATGCAAGAAATTAAAGACAGTTAATTTAAATAATGTAACTGTTATTGGTGACAATGCTTTTAAATCATGTGAATTACTTGAAAAAATTGACCTTAGTAAGATTAAGAAAATAGGTGAATATGGATTCAGTGGCGCAGGAATTAAATCAGTTAATTTAAAGACAGGCATGAAACTTGGAAAGATGGCATTTGACACAAATGTTAAATTAAACTACAACAAAACTTTTACAAGCATTAAACCATATCTTCTAAGCTACAAGAGATGGAATAAAATTACAGGTGCAAAAGGTTATCAGGTAACAATAAAAGTAATTGATGAAAATGCTCCTAAAAATAAGGTTTACATTAAATCTACACTTAAGGGTAACAAGCTTAGCAAGAAATTACAAAAGAAAGTGCTTAAAGTTAATGCAAAAATTAATGGCAGTGAAATAATTAATTTCCAAGTAAAAATTAGAGGCTATAAACTTAAGAAAAACAAAAAAGTTTATACAAAATGGAGCACATACAGAAGCAAATATGCAGTTGTTGATTAACAAAATTTATTTGCAGGAGAATAATTTCTTAATAGGAGAAAGCTTATTTGCAGATGAATAACTTCTTAATAAAAGTAAGTTTATTTTCAGACGGACAATTTATTAGTAGAAGTAAGGAATATAAAATGAATTTAGTGTAGTAGAGAGGAGGGCTTGAATATGAAGAAGTATATGAAGAAAATAATGATATTTATTTTAGCACTGGCATTAGTTATTGAACCACAGATGGTAAAGGCAAGTAAATATGTGGGCAAGGAAGTAAACATCAACAACTATTTAAAGAATACAGATGACGTGCTTTATTCTAAGCTATATATTGACAAGGATTATACAGGAGAATTACCTGATGGTGACAGCATTGATTCACATTTGAAATATTTAGACAAAGTAACTGTGGCGGAGGATAATCCGAAATATAAATCAATAGATGGTGTTGTGTACTCAAAAGATGGAAAACAGCTATTACTATATCCGGCAGCAAAGAATGAAGAAGGAACTTTTGAAGTACCAAAGGAAGTAACAGAAATCGGGAAATATGCATTTAACGATGCAAAAATCAGCCATATTACTTTAAATGATAATATTGAGAAAATCAACGCATTAGCATTTCGTAAAAGTGAAATTGAAGAGTTTAAGGTACCCGCAAAAATAACTGAGTTAGACGATGCAATTTTCAGTGGCTGCCAGAAGTTAAAAGAAGTTGACTTGAATAATGTTACTAAGGTTGGAGAACTTACATTTCTTGAATGTACAAATTTGAAGAAAGTAGTCGGTGACAAGATTGCAACTGTAGGCGAAATGGCTTTCTATGGAAATCAAAAATTGACAACAATTAATTTAGAAAAAGCAACTGATATCGGTGAGCAGGCTTTTGAAAATTGTGTGGCACTTAAGAAGATTGATTTAAAGAGTGTAAAGACTATTAAAGCAGGAGCTTTCCATAAGACAAAAATAGCCAGTGTCACTTTGAAACCGGGCTTAAAGCTTGAAGAGAAAGCACTTGATAGCACAACTAAGATTAAATATAAGGCGAACTTCAATAAGATTAAACCATATTTGTTATATGGTACAACATGGAATGCAGTTTCAGGAGCTAAAGGCTATCAGGTACAGGTAACAGTTTATGGAAAAACTAAAAAGAGCAAAAAGACTTTGAAGGTTAATCAGAAAGCTCAGTATGTCGGTGCTTACACTAAACTTGGAAAGCAGATAACTGCAACAGCCAAGAAGCTGAAAGTGAAAACAGCAGCTAAGTGCAAAATAAAAATAAGAGCATATAAGTACAAGGGCAAGAAAAAGATTTACACAAAGTGGAGCAAAACTAATGAATTTCTATTTAAATAGAAACATTCAATGGAGCTGTGGCAAATGTAATTTGCCATGGCTCTTTTTGCATAAATATGGATGTATAAATGTTTTTTTAGAAAATATAATGTAAAGAATTATTTATGTAGGGAGTTACAATGGCAGATTGTAGAGAACGTATAATGTCCGAGGAATATGGGGATTATATTGTAGAGTTTGATGGTAGAGGAGAAAATGCAATTGAACAATACAGGGACTACTGTCCACAAATAATTGGGGATAGATATTTTGTAGTAAATGAGAACTTGGAAAACGTAGCCGGTTTTGAACAACGGGACTATCCTTATACGGCAATACCAAAATTGTACGGCTTAATGGATTCTACTTCCGTTTCTGCAACGGGTGCAGTAAGACTGCAAAATCAGACAGGTTTTGAACTGACGGGGAGAGGCGTGATAGTTGGTTTTATTGATACGGGGATTGAGTATACAAATGATGCTTTTAAAAATTCCGTTGGAAGAACAAGGATAATTAATATATGGGATCAAACCGTTAATAGCGGGAATCCACCTGAAGGTTTTTTATATGGAACGGAATATGGTATGGAGGAAATAAACGAAGCTTTAGAAAATGAGAATCCGTTGGAAATTGTCAACCATACAGATGAAAACGGTCATGGAACTTTTTTGGCTGGTGTTGCCTGCGGAAGTTATAATGAGCAGCAGGATTTTATTGGAAGTGCACCGGAAAGTGTAATTGCCATGGTTAAATTAAAACCGGCAAAAAGATATTTAAAGGAATACTATTTAGTTGAAAATGATGAAATCGCTTTTCAGGAAAATGACATTATGCTGGCGGCAGCTTATTTAAGGAGCCTTAGAATTAAATATGATATGCCACTTGTAATTGTGCTTGGACTGGGGAGTGCTAATGGTGATAGGGCAGGAGGAACACCGGGGGCAAGATTTTTAAGCGATTTAGGAAAATACATTGGTGAATGTGTTGTTGTTCCTACAGGAAATGAAAGTAATGAACGTTTGCACTATCAAGGGAAAATCTTAGAGGATGAAACAGACGATGTGGAAATACAGGTAGGTGAAAATGCCAGAGGTTTTGTTTTGGAATTGTGGGCAAATTCCCCGGATATTTTTTCGGTAGGATTTACTTCTCCATTGGGAGAAAACATTCCAAGAATCCCCTCAAGAAAGGGCACAAGTGAGCGAGTAAGTTTCCTTTTGGAAAATACTGTAATTGAGGTTTTTTACAAACTTGTGGAATTCGGTAGTGGAAAAGAACTTATTTTTATGAGAGTGATAAATCCAACACCAGGCATTTGGACCATAAAAGTTTATGGAAGTAATATTCTTAATGGCGAGTTTAATATATGGACAAATTTAAGGCAGTATATGGTTAATGATACTTATTTTCTAAAACCTAATCCTGACACGACGCTGACAGTTCCATCAAGTGCCACAGGAGTTATATCGGTAGGGGGATATGATAATTTTGCCAATAGTATTTACAGCAAATCCGGAAGGGGCTTTACAATTGACGATAGAGTGAAGCCTGACATGGTAGCACCTGCGGTAAATGTTTTTGGACCGACTGTGGGAAGAGAGGCAATACTACAGGGTGGTTTTACAAGAAAAACAGGGACTTCGGTAAGTACAGCTTTGGTTGCCGGTTGTTGCGCACAAATGTTTCAGTGGGGAATGGTAAATGGCAATGATCCTTATATGAATGGAATATCGGTGAAGAATTATTTAATTAGGGGAGCAAGGCGAGGAAGGAATATAGACTATCCAAACAGACAGTGGGGGTATGGCGAGGTGGATGTTTTTAACAGTTTTCTTATATTAACAAGAAGTTAAATGGACTGATTTCAGGTAAAGCAAGAGGAGCAGTTTTCCAAAACAATGTAAGTTATGTGCTTTTTTAATAATGTAAGATGTGTTGCCACTTAATAGTATTCGTGTTAAAATATGAAAAGATTAAAGAGAAAATTATTATGTTTTGGAGGAAATAAAATGACAATTATTGTGACAGGTGGAGCAGGGTTCATTGGAAGTAATTTTATTTTTTATATGTTAAAAGAACATCCGGAAGATAGAATTGTTTGCGTAGACAAACTTACATATGCTGGAAATTTATCTACACTTGAACCGGTTATGGATAATCCTAATTTCCGTTTTTGTAAAATTGATATATGTGACAGGGAGGAGATTTATAAGCTATTTGAGGAAGAACATCCTGATATAGTTGTGAATTTCGCAGCAGAATCACATGTAGACCGTTCAATTGAAAATCCGGAAGTATTTTTAGATACAAATATTAAGGGAACAGCGGTAATGATGGATGCTTGTAGAAAGTATGGAATAAAGAGATATCATCAGGTAAGTACAGATGAAGTTTATGGAGATTTGCCATTAGACAGACCTGATTTATTTTTTACTGAAGAAACACCAATTCATACAAGTTCCCCATATAGTAGCTCTAAGGCTGCAGCGGATTTACTTGTTCTTGCATATCATAGAACATATGGACTTCCGGTGACAATTAGTCGTTGCTCTAATAACTATGGCCCATATCATTTTCCAGAAAAATTGATACCATTAATGATAGCAAATGCGTTGGCAGATAAACCTTTACCAGTATATGGTGAGGGATTAAATGTGCGTGATTGGTTATATGTTGAAGATCATTGTCGAGCAATTGATTTAATTATTAGAAATGGTAGAGTAGGCGAGGTTTACAATGTAGGTGGTCATAATGAAATGAAGAACATAGACATTGTAAAAATTATATGCAAGGAGCTTGGAAAACCTGAAAGCTTGATTACTTACGTTACAGATAGAAAAGGGCATGATATGCGCTATGCTATTGATCCAACAAAAATCCATAATGAATTAGGTTGGCTTCCTGAAACAAAATTTGAAGACGGAATTAAAAAGACTATTCAGTGGTATTTAGATAATAAGGAGTGGTGGAAGACAATTATTTCAGGTGAATATCAGAATTATTATAAAGAAATGTATGAGAATAGATAACATATAATAAGAAATATTAAAGGATTAGCGGATACTACAAAAGAATCTGCTAATCTTTTTGCCTTATAGGAGCGTTGGTCATAAACTGATATTGGTCATAGTATAATATACATCATTCATTGGGTTATAACCTGGCAACATTGTAAACAATGCTAAAATATGGTATAATTCATTGGATATGTGCTTATATGCGTATTAAAAAAGATAATAAAATAGAAGTGGGAAGAAGAATGATTAAGAGAGTAATTAAAAAGGTTTACTTAAAAATAATAAAAAGTAAATTTGGTAGAAAATTAAGAGAAAACTTGATGCCACACTTAGTAGCATACATTGAAAATGAAGATATTATTATTGAGAACAAAAATAGCAAGTATTCTCAATGGACATTTATTTGGGGAAAAGCTAACAATAAAGTCGAAAGTGAAAATGGTCAGGTAAGACTTAGTTTAAACAATAGCACTCTTAAATTAGTAAGAAACAATGATTTTAAAGCATTGGTTAATGGATATTCAAAAACAGCATCTTTTGAAGGTGAAGAATTAGATAATATAGAAGTAAAAGATGCAGTTTTAAAGATTAGTGGAAAAACATACAATAAAGCTGATGATGAATATGTTTTAATTGAATTTTCAACATTAGAAGATGCATTGGAAATTAATACAAAAATTTATGCGCTTGATAACAAATCAAATAACATTAAGTTCGTATTAGTAGATAAAGAGTATAATGTTATTTTTGATAAAGATTTAACTGGAAAAATAAATCTAGATAATTATGCTGAACTTTTTGAAGAATATGGTGAATTACAGGTTGTATGTATTGGAAATGGAATTTATTATCCTGTTAGCACAACATCCATAACAAATAATAAGATGTCTGTAAGAGAAGAGTTCTCGAAAATATATATTTCTTCAAATAATAACAATTATAAATTTGAACCAAGTAAATTAAAGGTGAAGATACAGAATATAAAGCCTGCATACAAATATATTGAAAGAATTTCATATGAGGCAAGTGATAACAAATTCATTATCAACTTCAACAAAGATGCAAAAAAATGCGACAAGTTTGTTTTGTACATTAAAGCATTAAAAACAAATGATAGAGAAAAAGTTGCAGAGTACAAAATAGGACAGCAAATAATAATTGATAATGTAAATGAATTCTTAAATAGAGAAATAAATTTAATAGACAGATATATATTTGAGTTTGAGATATATGGAAAAAATAGTAAGAAATTAGAAACAAACTGGTTAAAGTTAGTTCTACCTAAAACAAGAAATGTAGAAGATTACGTATTATCAGAAGCATATGGCAATGTTCTTACTTTTTTTGACAGACAGATTTTGTTAATTAGCAATAAAGATAATCAATATATTTATGGCGAAAAGTATGATTTTGATTTAGGTACAAATACCTTTACCTCTGATTGTAATGTAGAAGAGAAAAACGGAAACATTGTTTTGAATTTTAAGGTATGCTCACTATTATCAAAGATTCAAAGAATACATATCTATTTAACAGACAATTATTCAAAAAATAGTATACAAATTGATAATATAGCAATAGATAACCCTGAAAGAATTGTTGAGGGAAGTGTTATTATTGATATGGACAAGTTATTGCCATATTTGTATTATAATGCAAGATTAAACTTCAGATTGGGTGTAGAATACGTTGGTGGATTTAAGGAAACAGGATTTTTAGTTAAGAAATTCGCTGATTATTCAACAAAAGAAAGATATTTATATATTAAAGAATTAGATCAGGGATTAGTGATGGCGTTTTATTTAGGTGAAAATCAATATAACTTAAATATATACTATACGTCAAAGGACGAATGTGAAAAAGGAATTAGATTCCAAACAGGCAGAGAAAAGTATTTTGAAACTTTAAAGACAGAGGAAGTTGACGAAAAGCTGATTTTCTTTGAAGCAAATTTAGGAAAGAATTATACAGGAAATCCCAAATATTTATACGAATATATGATAAGTAATCCAAAGTATGATGGATATAAGTATGTATGGGCATATCCTGATACTGATAGCAAAAATATACCAGGCAATGTTACTTTGGTAGAAAGAGGAACTTCAGAATATTTCTATTATTTAGCAAAAGCAAAATATTGGGTAAATAACATATTGTTCCCTGTTAAAAAGAAAAGAGAAGAAACAATTTATCTTCAAACATGGCACGGCACACCACTTAAAAAATTGGGATTTGATATCGAATGCGAGGGACCTGAAAAACAGGCTTTTGGTAATTTGTATAAAGAAAGTCAGAATTGGGATTATTTCTTAGCAGACAATGACTATGGTGCTGAAAAGTTGGTTAATGCTTTTAGATTTAAGAAAACATTAATTAAGGAAGGATATCCTATAAATGATATCTTTTATAATGATAAGATAAAAGATGCTGCAGTAGAAAGACTGCATAAAGATTATCCGGCAATAGAAGGAAAGAAAGTAATTGTTTATGCACCAACATGGAGAGACTTACAGGGAGATTATGTAAGAGGTTATGACTTTGAATTACCATTTAATGTGGAACAGTTGTATGAAAAGTTTGGTGATGAATATGTAGTATTAGTGAAACTGCATCATTTAATTGCTGATAGCTTAGAAATAGATGATAAGTACAAAAACTTCTTATTAAATGTTAGTGGTGAAGAGGATATTATGCAATTGTTATGTATAGCTGATATTTTAATTACTGATTATTCAAGTGTATTCTATGATTTCGCCAGTGCAAAGAAACCTATCTTGTTCTATGCCTATGATTTAGATGAGTATATTAATGAAACAAGAGGGTTGTATGTGGGAATGGATACATTACCAGGACCAATATTGCAGGACAATGAAAGTTTAGTAAATGCAATTGAAAATATTGAACAATATGATTATGAACATGATAGTAAGTTACGTGATTTTTGTGATGAAATGGCAAAATATTGCGATGGACATTCATGTGAAAAAGTATTAAATATAGTTTTGAAAGAGGATTAAGATGATTAATGTTTTAGTGTTTCCATGTGGTTCTGAAATTGGCTTGGAAGTCCATAATGCTTTAAAATATGATAAACATATTAACCTGGTAGGGTTAAGTTCAGTTTCATCACATGGACGTGTGGTATACAAGAATTACATAGAAGGAATTTCCTTTATAACAAGTGATACTTTTATGGAAGAACTTAATAAAATAATAGAAGATAATAATATAGATGTGTTAATTCCTGCGTATGACGATGTAATATTATATTTATCAGAGCATAGAGATGAACTAAAGTGTAAACTTGCCACATCAAATAAGACAACTTGTGATATTGCAAGATCCAAGAGAAAAACTTATGAAGTTCTACAGGGAGAATGGTACATACCTGAGACATTTAAAGTGAGTCAGATAACAGAAAAGGATTTACCATTATTTGCAAAACCTGATATTGGTCAAGGATCACAGGGAATAATGCGAATAGAAAAAATGGAAGACTTGAACCAGCTAAAGGGAAAGGATGATGAATACATTATTTCTGAATTATTGCCGGGACAGGAGTATACCGTTGATTGTTTCACGAACCGTAAAGGAGAATTGGTTGTTGCATCAATGCGAATGCGAAAAAGAATAAAAACCGGTATTAGTGTAAATTCAGTAATTGTTGAACTACCGGCAGAAGTGAAACAAATAGCTGATGCAATCAATGAAAAAATTGTATTTGACGGCGTATGGTTCTTTCAGGTAAAACTAGACAGAAACGGTCATTATAAATTGCTTGAAATGGCACCAAGAGTAGCCGGAAGTATGTCTACAAGCCGAGTTAGAGGATTTAATTATATTTTAAATACTGTATATCAGCTTATGGGTTATGATATTAAAGCAATTGATAACTTATTAGATTATGCAGAAGTTGACCGAGCATTATCTAATAAATATGTATTGAATATTGATTATAATTATGTGTATATGGATTTTGATGATACGATAACTTATAAGCAGACTGTTAATACAGAAGTAATGGCATTTATTTATCAATGTTTAAATAAAAACAAAAAGATTAAGCTTTTAACACGTCATGCAGAAAATATTCACGAAAGTTTGCAGAAATATCATATAGATGAAACTATATTCGATGAAATAATTCATATAAAAGACGAAACATTAAAAAGCGAGTACATAAAACATAAAGATGCAATATTTATTGATGATGCATTTAGAGAGCGATATGATGTTTCAAAAAAATGTAAAATACCAGTTTTTGACTTAGACAGTGTGAGTGCTTTAATTGATTGGAGGTATTAATTAATCATGGAAAAGATATTTGTTACCAGACCGGCAATGCCTGAATATGAGGAATATGCAGAAGAAATAAAATCTATATGGGAAACAAAGCATATTACAAATTTCGGACCTAAGTATCATAAGTTTATAGACTTATTGAAGAAAAAATTTGACTATGAAAATATAGATTTACAGTGTAATGGGCATATGACTTTACAAAATATTTTGTCATGCATAGAGCCAGGGGAAGTGATTACAACTTCTTTTACATTTGTTTCTACGACATTAGCAATTGTAAATTCAGGTCATACACCTGTTTTTTGCGATATTACTAGGGAAGATTATAATATTGATGTTAATAAGATAGAAGAATTAATAACACCTAAAACTGTTGCAATCGTTCCTGTTCATGTATATGGTTCTCCATGTGATGTAGAAAAAATTCAGAAAATTGCAGACAAGTATAATCTAAAAGTGGTATATGATGCGGCGCATGCATTTAATGTTCAGGTGAATGGAACTGATATTGGAAAATTTGGAGATGCTTCTATGTTTAGCCTTCATGGAACAAAGGTATTTAATTCTGTTGAAGGTGGAATGGCTGTTTTGAAAACCAAGGAAATGTTGGATGAAATTGTTTCCAGATCTAATTTTGGTTTGTCAAATGGTGAAACAATTTATCAGGGAGTAAACTCAAAGATGAATGAGTTTGTTGCAGCAATGGGTGTTGTTAATATGGGACACCTTGAAGATAACATTGCAAAAAGAAAACATATTGTAGAAGTTTATGATAGAGAATTAGCTGAAGTAAAACAGCTTGTTCTACTTAAAAAGAAAGAGAATGTTAAGTATAATTATGGATATTATCCGATAGTTGTAGAGGGTGATGAGTATTCAGCCGATGAGTTAACTGAATATTTACAGAAATACGAAATTTACCCAAGAAGATATTTTTACCCGGCAATAAATGACATGCCGTTGTTTAAAGATTACAACGAAACACCTATTGCAAGGGAAATATCTAAGAAAATATTATGTATACCTCTATATGCTGATTTAGAAGAAGAACAGGCATTATTTATATGTAGTAAGATAAAGGAGTATTTTCAGAATGGAAAATAAAGTAACACTTTCGGTGGTAGTATTAAGCTATAATAATGAACAGTATTTGGAAGATTGCTTAAGCTCTATTGAAAGACAGGGAATTGATTCATATGAAGTATTTGTTATAGATGACTCAAGTACTGATAATTCAGTGGAAGTTATAAAAGAATATATTAAAGATAAGCCACAGTTTAATCTTATTGTAAAACCAAATTCAGGTGGTGCTATTTCTTCACAAATAGGGATAGCAAAAGCCAATGGTAAATATTTAGCATTAGTTGATTCTGATGATATAGTAGCAGATGGTGCATACAAAAAACTTATTGCCAGAATTGAACAGGATGGCTCAGATTTTGCATCAGGCTTACCAATGAAATTAACAAATGCATTTATGAATACTTTTTTAATTTCACCAGATGAAAATAATGTATTTGTAGAAAATAGAGTTCTTTCTACTGATGAAGAAATAGAAAATTTTACAAATCAGGTTTTTTATTGGAATGCTGTGTATAAAACAGATTTCTTGAGAAGTAACCATATAGAAATGCCAGCAAATCTTCTTATAGCTGATAGAATATTTGTGTATAAAGCAGCTATGAGAGCAAAAAAAATTAGTGTTTTGACAGATGTCGTATACTTTTGGAGAAAAAAGAAAAACGATGAAAAAATTTCATTAACAGACCAAACAGCAGAATATCATATGATATCAGATAGATGTGATTCATTTCAATCACAGATAAAGCTAAGTATACAGGATTTTGAGAAAAATCTTGATTATAATAAAGCTATATGGGAACATAGTGTAATTCGATTGTACTATCCGCTGTATAATCTTGCAGATGAAGAAAATGAAGAAAATACATATCAGGATTTTGTTGATGCCTGTAACCGTTACAGATTTTTCCTGATGCAGTATAAAGCGTTCTTTATACATTTACTGGGAAACTCTGATATGCCGGTTACTACAAAGTATATAACAGATAGAATTTTTGCAAAAAGATATAAGCAGATTTACAACTTTATTCGTGAAAAGAAATGGTTTACCGACTTGAATGTAAAGACACTTGAACCTTATGTATATAACAGTGTGTTGAGAAGTAACAGTATTTTGTCTGTAAAAGGCATTTCAAATGAAAATGATAGAATATATATTGATTTGCAAATTTATGTTGGATTAGAAGATAAAGAAAAAATCTCTGTTGAAAATGTATTTGTATATACCAGATATTTTAATCAGAAGAAGATAGAGTTGCCATATAATGAGGTGGATAGAAAGGTAGACATAACAGAGTTGCCTTGCTCAACATACGTTCTTAACACAATTTGTATAAAGGATGAAGAAAAAACTTATTACACTCCAAGACTGACAGAAGAACTTGCAAAAGTAACAACATTAACAGTTGGAGATAAGATTATTACTTTCAATTCAAGATATTCAATTCTGACTATTCAGCAAAAGAACAGATTTACTCTTTTGAAGGATGGAAACAAATATTTATTGGGAGTAAATAAGTCAGAAGATATAAAGAAATTATTTTTCTTCAATATTGAAAATAATAAAAAATATGATGTAACAAAGGAAGGAGATTTTTATACTTTTAGTAAGGAGAGTCTTCAGCCTGGAGATAATATTTTAATGTACGAAACTCAGGATGGTAATTATACTACAGTTAGAAAACAGGAAATGACAAATAGCAATTTGGATAAAGATTTGTTTGACGAAGTTATAATTAGCGGAAGAGTGGAAATTGAGGTGTAAATATGAAAGGTATAATTTTAGCAGGAGGAAGTGGTACAAGACTGTATCCATTAACAAGTGTTACAAGTAAACAATTGTTACCAATTTATGATAAGCCAATGATATATTATCCATTGTCAACATTGATGTTAGCTGGAATTAAGGATATTTTGATTATATCAACACCAGAGGATCTTCCTAATTTTGAAAAATTATTAGGTGATGGAAGTCAGTTCGGAATTAACTTATCATACAAAGTTCAACCATCACCGGATGGGTTGGCGCAAGCATTTATTATAGGTGAAGAATTCATTGGTAATGATAGTTGTGCTATGATTTTAGGGGATAATATTTTCTATGGTCATGGTCTGGTTAAAAGACTAAAGAAAGCATATGAAAATACTGGAAGAGCTACAATTTTTGGATATTTAGTTGATGATCCACAAAGATTTGGAATTGTTGAGTTTGATGATGATTTGAAGGTGGTTTCGTTAGAAGAAAAACCTGAAAATCCAAAGTCAAATTTTGCAATAACCGGCTTGTATTTCTATGATAATACTGTTGTAGAAAAAGCAAAGAGAGTTAAACCAAGTGCAAGAGGAGAATTGGAAATAACTGATCTTAATAAAATGTATTTAGAAGAAGATTTATTGGATGTAGAACTTTTAGGACGAGGTTTTGCATGGCTTGATACAGGTACAGTAAGTTCTCTTTTAGATGCAGGATTATTTGTAAAGCAGATAGAGAGCATACAGGGAATAATTGTATCATCACCGGAAGAAATTGCTTATAACAATGGTTGGATAAGTGATGAACAATTACAGAATGCAATTGAAAAATATGGAAAATCTCCATATGGTGCTCACTTGAAAAAAGTGTTAAACAAAGAAAAATTTTAATGTTGTAAAAGAGGGATAGAACTATATTCAATAGTTTTATCCCTTGTTTTGTTTACAAATTATAAATATGAAAAAGAGAAGAGGAACGGGAGATAACTTTATTAAAGTGGTGTAATTTGTTTGTAAAGTATATTTTTTATCTTTTTACAATTAATAGTATTTTTCTGATAGCAGGATATAGTCCACTTGGAAAATATTCTGTAGCATATGGTATGGTTCCGTTTATAAAAAATTATGTGAGTGGAAACAATATTGAAAAGTAAATAGTATCATAATAATACATAGTAATGTTGATTTTTTAGGTAATATATATTAAAATTATTTGGTTAGTGGGCTTATGTCTGCTAACCAAATTTTATTGTTAGGAGAAAAAAGATGAAATTATCAAAATTAGTGGGAGACAGATTTAAAGAAAGACCTGCGGGCTGCTTAATTGACAGTCATGCATTAATGGTAAGAGGTGGATATATTAAAAACGTAGCAAACGGTATTTACTCACAGTTCCCGCCGATGAAAAGAATTTCACAGAAAATAGAGGCAATTATCAGAGATGAAATGGACAAAATTGACGGACAGGAAGTTTTGTTCCCTGTTGCACTTCCAGGTTCACTTTGGGAAGAGTCAGGAAGATATGAAAGCGTTGGCTCAGAATTGTTAAGATTCACAGACAGAACAGGAAGCAAGATGGTTCTTGGTATGACTCATGAAGAGGCATCAGTTCAGTTAGTAAGAGAATATGCCAACAGTTATGCAAAATATCCATTTATGATTTACCAGATTCAGACAAAGTTTAGAGATGAAGCAAGACCTCGTGCAGGACTTATTCGTGTACGTGAATTTACAATGAAGGATGCTTATTCATTCCATACATCACAGGAAGATTTGGAACAGTATTATCAGAAGTGCTATGATGCATATAACAGAATTTTTGCAAGATGTGGTATTCCTGAAGTAGCTGTTGTAGCTTCAGATTCAGGTATGATGGGTGGTAGCCTTTCACATGAATATATGTTATTAACACCGGCTGGTGAAGATTCAATTGCTATTTGTCCTGAATGTGGATACAGTGCCAATGTTGAAGCAGCACCAAGTATCGTTCATAACGAAAACAAGCTTCCAAAAGAAGAAATGAGAGAAGTTGAAACACCAGGTGTGGGAACTATTGAAGATTTATGTGAATTCTTAAATATTCCTGCTGAAAATACCTGCAAGGCTGTAGTTTACCAGAAAAATGAAGATGACAGCTACATAGTTGCATTTATCAGAGGTGACTTAGACATAAATGAAACAAAATTGGTTAATGCATTAGGATGTGACATTCACCCTGCTGAAATCACAGCAGATTGTGAATTAAATGCAGGATTTATCGGACCTGTTGGTTTATCAGATAAGATTACAGTTTTATTTGACAATTCATTAAATGGTGTTGATAATTTTGCAACTGGTGCAAACAAAGTTGATAAGCATTATGTTGGATTTAACATTGAAAGAGATTATGGCGAAGTTGAATATTTAGACCTTGCAAAAATTACAGAAGGTGGAACTTGTCCTGAATGTGGCAAGCACACAATCACAATTTCAAGAGGTATTGAAGTTGGCAATATTTTCCAGCTGGGAACAAAGTATTCAAAGGCAATGAATTTCAAATATACAGATGAAAATGGTGAAGAAAAATATCCTATTATGGGATGTTATGGAATTGGTGTAGGTCGTATGGCAGCTTCAATTTGTGAAGTAAGACATGATGATTACGGTCCAATTTGGCCAATTACAATTGCCCCATGGCAGGTTCACCTTTGCTGCTTACGTTCAGATGATGCTGAATGTAAAGAATATGCTGATAAGTTATATGAAACATTACAGAACAAGGGAATTGAAGTAATCTATGATGATAGAAAAGCAAGACCTGGTGCAATGTTCGCTGATGCAGATTTACTTGGCGTACCTGTAAGAGTTGTTGTCAGCCCACGTAACTTAAAAGAAAATGCTGTTGAAATCTCAACAAGAGATAAGCAGATTGACAAGCAGAAGACACCAATGGACGATGCAGTTGCAGAAGTTGAAAGAATTATTAAGAAATTAACAGACGATATTTACGAGCATGTAAAATAATCGAAATGCTAAATAAATTAAATTTCAAAAAAATTAATTTTGGAATAAGATTCAAAACAGAATCTAAAACAAAGCTTTATAACAAAAATAAAAATAGAATTTAAAAAAGAACTTAAATTAAAAATCCTTAGGATTAATATTTCATTTATAAGAAGTATTTAATCTTAAGGATTTTTCACTGTTATAAGTGAAAATGAGCTACTTATATCGGGCTTTTTAGAGGAAGAATTTGTTGCTAAAATCTGTGACAAAATTGTATAATTATACAAGAATGGACAGAAAGGAGCAAACAATTATGCGTAAATATAAAATGATAGCCTTTGATATGGACGGCACGCTTCTTAACTCACAAAAGAAAGTACGAAAAGAAACTTTAGATGCAATCAATAAGGCTTTTGATGGGGGAAAAGAAGTTATTTTATGTACAGGTAGAGCGTTAGCTGAACTGGAAGAGTATATAGAATTAATTCCAAGAATGAGATATATGGTTATGACAAGTGGAGCAATTGTCTATGACATAAAAGAAAAGAAAGATATTTATGCAAATGAAATTTCAGTTGAGATAATGGACGAAATTTTAAATTACATTAAGGATAAAGACATTATGCCTCAAATGATTACAAAAGAATCCATTGTTCAGAAAAAAGATTATGAGCATATGGAAGATTTCCACATGGGAATATACAAGCCAATGTTCAATGAAGTGGCGGTGAAAGTAGAGAATATGCTTGATTTTTACAATGACAATAAACAACCGGTTGCAAAACTGAATCTTTACCATACAAGTAGTGAAGACAGAGAAGAAACAAGAAAAGCCATAGAAGGGTTGGACGTTGTGTTAGCAAATGCAGAGACAACTTCCCTTGAAGTTTCAGCTAAGAATACAACAAAAGGCTTGGGATTGCAGAAATTGTGCGAGCATCTTGGCATATCAATAGATGAAGCAATTGCTGTAGGCGATGCTGATAATGATTTAGATGTTTTAAAAAGAGCAGGCCTCTCAGTGGCAATGGGAAATGCTAATGACAATGTGAAAAAAATAGCAGATGTAGTAGTTGAAGACTGTGACCATGATGGTTGTGTGCAGGCAATTGAAAAATATCTGCTCCTTTAAGCTCTTTAATGCTTAGTAAAAATTGCGTGAGTGCTGAGAAACAAAGATTTGGAAATATAAAACCCCGTTAGTTGGATTTTTAATCTAACCATCGGGGCTTTATTTGAATTTGAGAAAAATCAAAGATAAATTTTTTCTAATAATGCTTGCCTGCCCATTTACCTTTTTTCTTGTTAGGGTTTGCCTTTTTGATTTTTTGAGTACCGGTTGTAATGGAACCTAAAAACATTGCTATTTTTGTCATGTTGTCTCTGTAAGCTTTTTTGGCATACATAAAATAAACGACAAATACGCAAGCAATGACTGCTATATTGGCACGTTGGTCTTTAAGACCGATAAATAAACCAATGATGGCAATGTAGCAAAGAATAATAGTAATATTAAAAACAGGAGACATACGAATAACTCCTTTAACAGATGTTTTGCCATCCTTTTCTACAATCTTTCCTGTAAAAACTTCTGTAATTGGTGCAAAAAAGTTTTTGTGCTCTACGCCATCTTCATAATATGCAACAATTTTTTTCTTATCACTGTTGTAGGATAAATGGATTCCTAACTGGTTTTTATCAAAATCACCCACATCCCATAGGGTATAAGCTTCATCGCCATCTTTGTAATAATTGGCTTTTTTCAAATTATTTTCCACTTTAGTAACAGGAAAATTTGAACTTAACCTTACAAATTTCATAGTTGTTGTCCTAGAATACTATTTTTAGTATTATTGTCCTTTCGTAAAATATAACAATATTATATTACAATATAAAACAAAATACAAAATGAAAATCTTTTTCAAATTCATTGACTTTTTATAGACTCAAGAGTAAAATAAAGAGGCTAAAATGAAAATAGTTTTCAAATTGGTAAAGGAGTGTTAATATGGCAGGAAAATATAAAACAAAACAACAATCTGCTATTTTAGATTGCTTGAAATTACAGGAAAAAGAATACGTAACAGTTACAGATATAGAAAAATATTTAAAAGATAAAGGTTGTGCTGTAGGGCTGACGACCATTTACCGACACTTGGACAAAATGGAAAAGGATGGCATTGTTGCAAGGATTAATGTGGAGAAGCAGCAGGGAGCCTGTTATCAGTATGTAGAAGAGGGCAAAAATCAGGATTGCTTCTATATTGAATGTGAGAAGTGTGGACAGGTTACGAAGATGTCATGTCATCATTTGGCAGAGTTATATAATCATGTGAATGCTGACCATCATTTTAATATTAATCCAAGAAAGACAGTGTTTTATGGTAAGTGCGACAAGTGCTGTATGAAGGATGAGGAAAACTAAATCGTATGAAAAGCAAGAAGGAGCATATACGAAGAATGGGGAAAACTAAATTGTATGAAAATCAAGAAGGAGCATATATGAAGTTAGTAAAAAAAATCGTGGACTTGGCTTTGATTTTTGTTTTGATGGTATCTATGGTTGGTTGCAACACCACAACTAATACTAAAGAAAACAAAAAGAATACCAAGTTAACAATAATGACTACATTGTTTCCGTATTATGACTTTGCAAGAGCCGTAATCGGAGATGTCAAAGATATAGATTTGGAACTTTTGGTTTCACCGGGGCAGGACGATCATTCTTTTGAACCTACGCCAAAAGATGTTGTGGCAATTAATAAGGCGGATTTGTTTATTTATAATGGTGGCTCAATAGAAAACTGGGTGGAAGAGGTGCTTAAATCTCTTGACAACAAGAATCAGACAGCGATGCGAATGATGGACTATATAGATGACCACAAGCTTTTAACAGAGGAAGAAAGTGAAGGAGTTTTTGCTGTAAATGAGCATGATCATGATGAACATTCTCATAGTGAAGAGGAGCATAACCACAGCGAAGATAACGAAGCTAATCATGATGAAGATGAACACAGCGAAGATGAACATAGCGAGGAATATGACGAGCATATTTGGACTTCACCTGTTCAGGCAGCTTTGCTCGTTCAGGCGATTTCTGATGAAATATGCAAGCTAGTGCCGGAGCATAAAGCTGAATTTCAGAATAATACGAAAGCTTACATTAAGAAGATTGAAAAAATAGATAAGGAATTTAGAGAAGTTGTTGCCGGTGCCAAGCATAAGGAAATAATTTTTGCAGATAAATTTCCACTGAAATATTTTGCCAAAGAATATGGTCTTAAATATTATGCAGCTTTTGCCGGCTGTAGTGGAGATACAGAACCTAGTGCCAAAACAGTAGCTTTTTTAATTGACAAGGTTAAGGCGGCAGATGTGAAAGGAATTTTTTATTTGGAACTAAGTAGTACTGCTATGGCAGATACTATTTGCGATGATACGGGAACTAAGAAATACCAGTTTAATTCATGCCACAATGTTACCTTTAATCAGTTTAAGAATGGCGTAACTTATGTAAGCTTAATGGAAGAAAATGTTAAGGTGCTTAAAAAAGCGTTGAATTAAGTAAAAATAAGCAGTTCAGGAAAACATTGAGTTAAGCAAATGTAAAGGTAGCAAAGAAACTATTGAATTAATTAACCTTTATTCATATCAAAATGGAGAGAAACAATGATTTTACAGTTTAAAGATGTAGTGTTAGGCTACGAAAACAAAACAGTGGCAAAGGACATTAATTTTGAAATAAAGAAAGGGGACTACCTATGTATTGTTGGTGAAAACGGTGCAGGAAAGAGTACCCTTGTAAAAACTTTACTAGGATTAATTAAGCCGTTGTTAGGAAAGATTACAATTAATTTGGACAAGAGTAAAAAAGGAATAGGATATTTACCACAGCAGACTGTAGCCCAAAAAGATTTCCCGGCAAGTGTTATGGAAGTTGTGTTGTCAGGCTTTTTAAATAGCGGGCATAAAAGTCCTTTTTATTCAAAGAAGGAAAAGGCAGAAGCGCTGTCTAACATGGACAAATTAGGAATCGCTCGTTTGAAAAAAAGATGCTACAGAGAATTGTCAGGTGGTCAGCAGCAAAGAGTATTGTTGGCAAGAGCATTGTGCGCAACAGACAATCTTTTAATATTGGATGAGCCGGTGACAGGTCTTGATCCAAGTGCGTCAATTGATTTGTACGATGAAATCAAGAAGTTGAACAATGAAGGAGTAACTATTATAATGGTTACTCATGACATAAAAAATGCCCTTAATTATGCATCACATATTTTGCATTTAGAACAGGGCAAGGAATTTTTTGGAACTGTCAAAGAATACAAAAAGTCAAAAATATCGGATTCTTTTTTAGGAGGTGGACAGAATGATTAGTGAAATGTTATCTTATGATTTTATTCAGAGAGCATTTTTAGGTGGCGTTTTAGTTTCATTATGTGCAGCTCTTTTGGGAGTTAGTCTGGTGTTGAAAAGATATTCAATGATTGGTGACGGCTTATCTCATGTATCTTTTGGAGCATTATCAATTGCCATTGCCTGTGGGATTGCACCACTTAAATTTGCTATTCCTGTAGTAATTGTTGCAGCATTTTTGCTCTTAAGATTAGCAGAAAACGGCAAAATGAGAAGTGATGCGGCGATTGCCATGGTATCGGCTTCGTCACTTGCAATTGGTGTAATCGTAACATCACTTACAACAGGATTAAGCACAGATATTTACAGTTATATGTTTGGTAGCATTTTAGCAATGTCAAAAGATGATGTTGTAGTAAGCGGCTTATTATCAGTAATCGTAATAATAATGTTTGTGGCATGCTATCACAAGATTTTTGCTGTAACCTTTGACGAAAACTTTTCAAAAGCCACAGGTGTAAAAGTTGGAATGTATAATACATTGATTTCTATATTCACAGCTATTACTATAGTAGTAGGAATTAAAATGATGGGGGCAATGCTTATATCAAGTTTAATTGTATTTCCATCATTAACATCAATGAGAATTTTTAAAAGTTTTAAATCAGTAACTATCTGTTCGGCAATTTTGTCAGTAGTGAATTTTACAATTGGACTTATATGTTCCTACGGATTTTCAATACCGGCAGGTGCAAGCGTTGTAGTTGCTAATTTGATTATGTATATTATTTTTGCAATAGTTGCAAAAGTGAAAACAATGTAGTTGGAGGAAAACAAATGGATATTAATAGATTTCTTGAAGAACTTGACCGACTATTTGAAGAAAAAAATATAAATGATGTTGAGCCTTTTTTGCGCATAAGCATGGACAAGGCTACAGAAGAAGAAGACAAGTCAGCCCAGTTTACTATTTTAAATGAAATGATGGGATTTTATAGGGATACAAGTGAATATGACAAGTCCATAAAGGCGTGCCAGCAATGCATTGGTCTTATGAAAGAAATGAATATTGAGGGAACAGTGGATTATGCCACAGCTCTTCAAAATATTGCAAACGCTCATAGGGCAGCAGGTTTGCTTGAAGAGTCTCTTAATTATTACATGGAGACTTTTGCAATTTATGAAGAAAATATTGAGCCTGGAGATTATCGTTTCGCAAGTTTAAATAACAATATAGCACTGCTTTATCAGGAAATGGGAAACTACGAGAAGGCCGCCCAGCATTTGAAAAAGGCGTTAGCCATTATAGAAAAAATTCCAGGAGCAGAAATTGAAGTTGCCACAACATTGTCTAATCTTGGGGCTTCATTGCTTGAAATAGAAGAAATACAGGAAGCTGAAGAATGTTTAAATAAGGCGTTGGAGATTTTTAAGGAAGACACAGTTAAGAATTTTCATTATAGTGCCGCATTATCTGCAATGGCAGCAGTCAAATGTAAGAAGGAAGATTATGCCGGCGCAATTAAGTTGTATGAAGAAGCATTGCCTGAAATAGAAATAAATATGGGCCAAGGCAGTGCCTATGAAATAACAAAGGATAACCTTGAAAAAGCAAAAGAAGCTTACGAAAAACAGCAGGCAGAAAAAACAGAAAAGTTGCAGGAAAATCCTGAGGAAATAAAACAGGAAGAAATTAATGATAAAAAAGAAAAGATAGAGAAAGAAAATCTTTCAGGTCTGCAGCTGGCGAAAAAGTTTTATGAAGAAGTGGGAGCTAAAATGATACACGAAAAGTTCCCTGAATATGAGGATAAAATAGCAGTTGGTTTTGTTGGTGAAGGCTCAGAAAGATTCGGCTTTGATGACCAATATTCAATTGACCATGATTTTGGACCGGGCTTTTGTATGTGGGTTACAAAAACTGTTTATAGTGAAATTGGTGAGCAGTTACAGGAAGAATATGATAAGTTACCAACAACATATATGGGAATTACTAGAATTAACACTCTTATGGCACAGGGAAGAGTGGGAGTACAGCTAATTGGTGATTTCTATGAAAAGTATACAGGCTTTAGACAAAGCCCTGAAAAGGTGGAAGATTGGATTAACATAGACGATTATAAGCTTGCCACAGTAACAAACGGCGAAGTGTTTAGAGATGATTTAGGAATTTTTACAGATATAAGAAATCATTTTATGATGCAGCCTGAAAAAGCAAGACTTGTAAAACTTGCAAGAGAAATATCTGCAATGGCACAGACAGGTCAGGTAAATTATGGTAGATCCATGGGACGAAAGGACTATGTAACTGCGACTTTGTGCATTGGACAGTTTATGGAGCATGCAATGAAATGTCTTTACATTATTAATAAAAAGTATGCACCATATTACAAATGGCTTTTTAAAGGAATAGAAAAATTATCTATTTTACCTGAGCTTGCAATAATGATTAATGATTTGGCAAGATTGCCGGATCAAAGGGAAATGTGGAATGAATATCAATACAACAATACTTCAGTAAATGAAAATGATCAGAAGGCTGTTGTAATTGAACAGATAGCAAGACTTATTATTAACGAACTGAAATCTCAGAAAATAATAGTAAGTGTTAATTCAAATTTCCTAAATGATTATGTTTTATTAATAATGGAAAAAGCAAATTACAACAGAGGAGAATTAATTGACGAAATAATTCATCTGGAATTTGAGGCTTTTGACAAAGTTCAAAATGTGGGTGGAAGAGCAGAATGTCAGAATAATTGGCCATATTTTTATTTGATGAGAAAAAGCCAGTATTTAACATGGACTGATGACATGCTTTTGTGTATTAGAGATTTGTGGCTGGAAAACAAGCAAAAAGGTTGGAACATGATTACCGAGAAATATGGCAGAATGATGGAAAGCACAAGCCCTGAAGAATACAAGGAGCTTGCTAAATACTTTCCTGAAAAGTCAGACAAAACAAGAGCCATAGTAGCCCAAATTGCTGAAATACAGGTTCAGTGGATGGAAGATTTTGCGAAAGAATATCCAAAACTTGCATCACAGGCAAGAAACATTACAAGTGAGACAGACTCTGTATATGACACAAGTTATGAAACATATTTAAAAGGAGAATTACTCACATATTCAGATACGCTACTTAAGATGTACGCTGAGTTTATAATTGACTTGTATAACAGAAATGAAAACCTTGCAAAATTAACCATAGAGAATACAGCTAAATTGCAAGGCTATGATAGTTTAAGAAAGGCTGAAGAAAGCCTTAAATAAATTTGAGTTTTTAAAGGAATTGAAACTGCAAACTGCATATGGTCAGGAGTGTTTTTTGTAATTGTTAATAGGATATTATAGAGAAATACTGAGGACAAAAATAACGAAAATCATGTCAGTTTATGGCATATAGATGAATGGAGAGTATTATGGGATTTTTACCGATTTCTAAAAAGGATATGAAGGAACAGGGTATAGAGCAACTGGATTTTGTATTTGTAATTGGAGACGCTTATGTAGACCATCCTTCTTTTGGACACGCAATAATCAGTCGTGTGTTACAGGCACATGGATATACAGTTGGTATTATTTCACAGCCTGACTGGAAAGATGACGATAGCATTAATATATTGGGAGAACCAAGACTAGCCTTTTTGGTAATGGGTGGAAACATGGACTCTATGGTAAACCATTACTATGTATCGAAGAAAAGAAGAGACAGTGATGCCTACACTCCGGGCGGTGTTATAGGAAAACGTCCTGACCATGCGGTTGTGGCATACTGCAATCTTATAAGACATACCCATAAGGAGACACCTATTATTATAGGTGGTATTGAAGCCAGCCTTAGAAGAATGGCTCATTATGATTATTGGAGCAACAGTTTTAAAAGGTCTATTTTACTGGATGCACAGGCAAATCTTATTTCATATGGTATGGGTGAAAAGTCAATTGTTGAAATAGCAGATGCATTAAATAGTGGCATGGATGTAAAAGACATAACTTATATTCCGGGAACAGTTTACAAGACAAAGGATTTGTCGCTGGCATATGATCCAATTGTACTGCCGGCTTATGAAGACATGAAAGCAGACAAGTTAAAGTATGCCGACAGCTTTAGAGTTCAAAGTGAAAACACAGATCCTTTTAACGGTAAAACATTAGTGGAACCATATCCTAACGGTATGTATGTGGTTCAGAATCCACCACAGATGCCATTAACAAAAATGGAAATGGATGATGTGTATGATTTACCATACGAAAGAACTTATCATCCATCTTATGAGAAAGACGGCGGAGTGCCGGCAATTGCGGAGATACAGTTTTCGTTAATTAGTTGTAGAGGCTGTTTTGGTGCCTGTAGTTTTTGCGCTCTTACGTTCCATCAGGGACGAATTATACAAACAAGAAGTCCTGAATCAATCATAAAAGAAGCAAAGAAAATTATAGAAATGCCTAATTTTAAAGGCTACATTCATGATGTAGGCGGTCCAACAGCCAACTTCTATCATCCTGCTTGTAAAAAGCAGTTAAAGCATGGTGTATGTAAACACAAGCAGTGCCTATGGCCAAAACCATGCGAAAATCTGGACACAGATCACAGCGAATACTTAAAACTTTTGCGTAAGCTTAGAGAACTGCCAAAGGTGAAGAAGGTGTTTGTCCGTTCAGGTATAAGATTTGACTATATTATGGCAGACAAGGATAAGAACAGTACATTCTTTAAGGAATTGGTTCAATATCATATTAGTGGACAGTTAAAGGTTGCACCGGAACACATTTCTGATAAGGTACTTTCATATATGGGAAAGCCTGAAAATTGTGTTTATGAAAGCTTTATAGATAAGTATTATAAATTAAACGAAAAAGCAGGAAAAAAACAGTTTGTTGTTCCATATTTAATGAGTTCACATCCAGGTTCTGATATGAAAGAGGCGGTAAAACTTGCAGAATATCTTAGAGATATTGGTTACAACCCGCAGCAGGTACAGGATTTTTATCCAACACCGTCCACAATGTCAACAGTAATGTACTACACAGGAGTTGACCCAAGAACAATGAAACCGGTATACACACCTAAGAATCCACATGAGAAGGCAATGCAAAGGGCATTAATGCAGTATAGAAATCCAGCCAATTATGAATTGGTAAAGGAAGCATTGCATATTGCAGGACGTGAAGACTTAATCGGCTTTGGACCTGAATGCCTGATAAAACCTAGACAGTTTAAGAAAGACAGGGAGCGCTATCAAAACTACAAAGGAAAAAACAATTCAGGCAAAAAAGATAACAAGAAGAGTTTCGGCAAGAATGGCTCTGTTAAAAATGGTTCTGGTAAGAATTCAGGAAAACATCCTGAAAGAAACCAAGGCAGAAATGCAAAAACAAAGAACTCAAAGAAGCAAAATAGAAAAAGATAATAAAAAGTCTCGTAGCAGATGTGAAAACATTTGTTACGAGACTTTTTATAAAAATAGGATAAAAAAGTGTCGTTCATTCCAAAAAAAGTACCGTTTATCGCAAAAGTAAAAAAATAGCTGAAAAGTATGATATGATGCATACAAGGAGGATACAAATAAATGAGTACTAAAAGAAAGAACAGGAGGACAACTATTATGAAGAGAATAATATCATTTTTGCTTATATGTTCATTATTATTAATTCCGAACACATATACAAAAGCAGATGGCAAAGTACAGTCGTATGGAGATTTTGAATATGAAATATCCACTAATAACAATAAAGAGAAGGAAGTTGTGATTTGTGGGTATACAGGAACAAATGAAATAGTAGATATTCCGGAAACAATAGCAGGAGAAAAGGTTGTAAGTATATATAAACTTGATGGCAGTAATACGAAAATTACAAATATAAGATTATCTAAATATGTAGAAAGAGTTAGCAGTTCACTGCCAACTGAAAGTTACGAGGTAGTGGAAGACAATCCTACTTTTGCTGCAGAAAATGGTGTTTTATTTAACAAGGACAAAACAAAATTGTTAATATATCCTACGGAAAAAAAGGATGAGAAATATGTCGAACCTGCCAGTGTTATCAAAAGTGAAGGCGCAAACAACAATAAATATGTAAAACAATGGACTTTTTCAAGTAATAAGGAAAATAAAGTAATAAAAGATTTTGCATATTCCGGTTGTCAGAACTTAGAGAAAATTGTAATTCCATCAAATATAGTAATTTTGGGAGAATTTAGTTTTGCTCAGTGTAAAAAATTAAAAACAATTGTTTGGAACAAAACATTGCAACAAATAGGTAACACAGCTTTTTTTGAGTGCAGTAGTCTTGAAAACGTAAAAATTCCAGATACTGTTTTTTACATAGGCATCAGTGCATTTTCTAAATGTAATATCAAAAACTTAAAACTTTCTAAACGATTAAAGTATATTGAATCTTTTGCATTTTCGGATAACAGTATGCTGAAGAAAGTTGAAATTCCGAATACAGTTGTAAAGATGAGAAAAAATGCATTTCCTAAAACAACAAAAATTAAGAAGGCTTCATACTTAAGTCCTGTTGCAGATAAGGATTATTATTGTGCAAAAGCCACAGTGACAACTACAGTAAAGAATAAAAAGAAAAAGAGAGTTTACAAAGAAGAAAAGATTACCAAAATAAAAGGAAAGAAGAAACAGACTTTACAAAAAGGAAAGTCTGTCAGCTTAAAAACTCAGGTGTACATTAACAAAAAACTAATAAAGAACGGAGCGTTAGGCACAAACATATTAAGTTTTAAATCTTCTAATCCTAAAATCGCAACTGTTTCTTCTAAAGGAAAGGTAAAAGCCAAAAAGAGAGGTGTCGCAACAATTTATGTAACACTTATGACAAAGCCTGAAAGTTACGAATATAAAGGGATTAGTGAAGATGGCACTATCATAGTAGGAAAAATAAAAGAAGCAAAAAAATCATATAAAGTTGTGATAAAAGTAAAATAAGAATATTAAAAAGTCAGGAATAAGTGACGTAGCTGTAAGTTCAAAAATGGGCTTGCAGCTATTTATTATTACATAATCATGTTCCATAAATGGACTTTTCTAACTAAATATAGTACACTTAAAGGTGGAAATTTTAAAATTATCAGGGAGGATTAGAAAATGGATATTAAGACATTACAAAAAGATATGATCGCAGCAATGAAGGCAAGAGATAAGGCAAGAAAAGAATCAATTTCAGCACTTATTCAGGCAGTAAAGAAAACAGCAATTGATGCAGGTTGTAGAGATGATATTCCTGAAGAAATGGTTAATAAAGTAATTTTAAAAGAATTAAAAACAGTTAGAGAACAGATAGATACATGTCCTGCTGACAGAACAGATTTAAAGGAAGAGTATCAGGCAAGATATGACGTATTTAACGAGTATGCACCAAAGCTAATGAGTGAGGCAGAGGTTGAAGCGGAACTAAAGGAAAAATACGCAGATGTTTTAGCAACTAAGAATAAAGGTCAGATTATGAAAACTGTTATGCCTGCATTTAAAGGACGTGCAGATGGAAAGGTTATTAATCAGTTAGTAGCAAAACTTTGCCAGTAATTAATTTTTCGGAAAAATAATTAGGGAGATACATATGAAAAAAGTAACGATAAAAAAAGTAACAGCTTTTTTTATCGCAGGAACTATGCTAATCACAGTAGTACCAAGTCATAATAAAGTAACTGCAGAGGCGAAAGTTAATTCAATTAATTATGATTTCTTAAATAATGAACCGGGAATGGCTAGTGGAAAAATCACAATATCCACAACCACTCCGGGAGATTATCAACTATATTGGGCTGATGACAAGGGCAAACCACAGGAAATAATAAAAATAAACAAAACAAAAATTACCAAAATTGGAAAGTCTAAAAAGATTTACAAAAAGTCTAAAAAATATAAAACACAAATAAAATATAAAAAATACCAAACGCTTATAAATATGAAATTCAGTATGGAAATGACAAAAAATTTAAAGCGACAAAAACAAAAAGAACAAAAAATACTAAATACACAATAAGTAAGTTGAAAAATAAGAAAACTTATTATATTCGTGTAAGAGCATATGGATATCAGTTTGGTGAAAGAGTATATGGTAAGTGGTCCATAACAAAGAAACTAAAGATCAAAAGGAAAAAATAAAAATGAGTGATAAAACAACAAGGATACCAAAAGAAGATATATTAGAATTGCTTAATGAACTGGAAAATGAAGAAAAAAATAATGAACCAATTCTTCATGAAAAAGAAAAAACTCCAAAGAAATCTAGAAAAAAAAATAATGATTCTAATAAGCAACTCTCTTTTGAAGGAATTTCATTATTAAGGAATTCTAATAAGAAAAAGGAAAATAGTGACAGATTAAATATAAAAATAGGGGAAGCAGGCAGTGAAGAGCGAAGACGAAAAGATATGGACAATAGAAAGAAAAAAGTAAAACGTCAAAGAATAATAATCATTGACATAGTTATGTTAGTGATTATATTAGGAATGTTTTTGTTTGTTAAGTGCAGAAACAGAGATGCTTTTTCAGATAAAGGTGATTACAAAAACATATCTTTAAATGGTACATGGTACAAAGTTGATATTGATGACATGTATGTTGTGAAATTCACTGATGAAAATTTTCAGGAAGAAGATGTGTTCCATGAAAAATCAAACAAAGGAACCTATGAGGTTGGAAATCATGCAATGAAGATTAACAACAAAGTATATTCAATGAAATATGTTAATGAAAAATCAGACTATGAAGATATGCTGGATGAAAATGAAGGCAACTACGATTTAAAGAATTATTTTTATGTAATTGATAATCAGGGTAATAAAATTTATTACTTTAAGAAAGAGGATGATGCGGCAAATCAGTTGGATTATAATTATCAGACAAATGCTTATTATGAAAAGTCAGGTATGTTTGATGAAAACGGATTTGCAATTGATGAAGATGGCGTGCTTCTTGCATATAACGGTGATTTAAAAGAAGTAACAATTCCAAGTTCAGTAAAGGCAATTGGAGAAAATGCTTTTTCAGCAGATTTTAGCAGAGGCTTAAATACAGAAAAAGTCATTGTGCCGGCAAGTGTCAAAACTATTGAAACCGGAGCGTTCTCTTTTTCAAAAGTTAAAAACGTCGTGCTACAGGGCGGAAGCCAAAATGTAAAACAGGGAGCATACGACGAAAGTGAGATAACAGTGGAGAAAAATTAGAAAATAAACTGCCTTCCAAATGTGGAAGGCAGTTTATTTTTTTGCAAGGAAAAGAGCAAATTCAAAAGCTGACAGGTAGGTTGGAACTTAAAACTTAAATTATTAAGAGAATAAAAAATAATACGAATTGTTTCTTTATTATATTAGAAATAGTTTGACAAAACTAAACTTAAATTAGCTAATGAATGATGATAGAATAATGCATGTACAAAAATATGGGAGGTAGAGATGATGATGAAAAGAATTTTACGTCTAGTCTGTGGTGCTATTATTGTTTTAGTATTAGTAAACCTTATAACAGAGTTTAGTGTGAATGATACCTTGATAGGTGTTGTAAAAGATAATGTGATTTACAAGGAACAGGATTTGGAAACATATTTTAACTTAAGCACAACTAATGAAGAGAAGCAGACTTACACAAATACATATATTAATTGGAAAAATTATAAAATTGTGTTAATGGAATCAGTAATAGATAAGAACAAACATAAGGGATATTTAAAGTTTTCTGTGAGTAAAGAAAATACAAACATGAGAGAGATTTTCATTAATACACAGCCTAGTAATCAACAAACTTTTGGTGAGGAAAAGGATGGGTATGGAAGATTTTCATTTTTTGTTAATCCGAAAGTAAAGAAAGGTACAATATCAGAGTACTTTGGATTTATAAAAAATAAAAAGAAATTGTTTGTTTATTATAAGTATGAAATAGAAGGGGACAAAGTACAAAATCCTGGATATGTTTATCTGTGGGACAGGGACATTATTGGTGGAAGTTCTCATGAGGATAAGATAGCAGGTAAGTTTAAAATTAAATAAGGTAGTTAAATATAAATAAGTTCACATTGTGATGTATGGTTCTTTAGAGTCAGATAATGGTATCTGCAAAAGGAAAAATATCACAATGTGGACTTTTTTTGATTTTACATTGGTTTAACATTTCTAAGACTTTTGATTTTACATTAAAGAAATAGTATATAGGTGTGTTGGGGAGAACATCCACACAGAGTAAGTAATTATTAGAGAGAAGAAGGAGTAAAAAGATGAGAAAGAAAATTTTAGCAGTAGTAGCTGCAACAGTAATTACAACATTAGCATTTACAGGATGCGGAAAGTCAAATGAAAGTAAAAGTGGTTCAGATAAAGGAGTAACCGGAGAAATCAATGTTATCTCCAGAGAAGAAAATTCAGGAACTAGAGGAGCTTTTGTAGAGTTGATGGGAATCGTTGATGAAAATGATAACGACATTACAACACAGACAGCAGAAGTAACAAACTCAACATCAGTAATGCTTAGTACAGTAGCACAGAATGAAAAAGCAATCGGTTATGTTTCACTTGGTTCATTATCAACAGATGTTAAGGCTTTAAAGGTAGACGGAGTTGATGCAACAACAGAAAACATTAAGTCAGGTCAGTACAAAGTAGCAAGACCATTTAACTTAGCTTATCAGGATGGTAAATTAACAAAGCTTGATGAAGACTTTATTAAATACATAATGAGTGATGAAGGTCAGAAGATTGTAGATAAGGAAGGCTACATTAGTGTTGATTCAGAAGGTTCATACAAAGCAAGCAGGCTTAAAGGCAAAATTACTTTAGCAGGTTCAACATCAGTAGCACCACTTATGGATGTACTTAAAGATGAATACATTAAGATGAATCCGGATGTATCAATTGAAATTCAGGAATCAGGTTCATCAGCAGGTATCCAGTCAGCAATTGAAGGTGCAACAGAAATCGGAATGTCATCAAGAGAATTAAAAGATGAAGAAGTTTCTAAGTTAGTATCAAAGCAAATCGCAATGGACGGTATCGCAGTAATCATAAATAAAGCAAACAAATTAGATAACATCACAAGCGACCAGGTTAAGTCAATCTACACAGGTGAAACAACAACTTGGGATAAACTTAAATAGTAAATGAGCCGAAGATAAAATAAACTCCAGGATATTAATTAAAAGTTAGTATCCTGGATTATTTAAAAGTTAGATTAGTCAAAATCAATAGAATATATTGTTAATATTTTAAAGGAGAAAACTTTGAATAAAGCATCAGAAGTAATAATGAAGATAGTATTTTTGCTATGTGCATGTATTTCAATTGCGGCAGTAATTATGATTTGCGTGTTCATGTTTGCCAATGGTGTTCCTGCAATAAAGGAGATAGGTTTCTTTAAATTCATATTTGGTACAGAATGGAGACCGACTCAGGGAATTTTTGGAATTGGTCCTATGATTATAGGTAGTATCTATGTTACAGCAGGAGCAATGGTAGTAGGAGTTCCAATTGGCTTACTTACAGCAGTTTTTCTAGCAAAATATTGTCCTGAAAAAATTTATAAATTAGTAAAACCAATTATAAATCTTATGGCTGGGATCCCATCAATTATCTACGGATTCTTTGGTTTAGTAGTAATTATACCAGCCATTCAAGATATATTTGGCACCTCTGGCAAGGGGATTCTGGCAGCATCGCTTCTTCTTGGAATGATGATTCTTCCTACAATTATTAATACAGCAGAATCTTCAATTACTGCAGTGCCGGAGAGTTATTATGAAGGCGCTCTGGCACTAGGTGCTACAAAAGAAAGAAGTATTTTTAAGACTGTTATTCCGGCAGCAAAGTCTGGTGTAATGTCAGGAATTATCCTTGGCATGGGAAGAGCCATAGGTGAAACAATGGCGGTAGTTATGGTTGCAGGTAACCAGGCAATGATACCGGATAGTATTTTAAGTGGTACAAGAACATTAACATCTAACATTGTTTTGGAAATGGCTTATGCACCACAGGGAATTCATAGAAACGCATTAATAGCAACAGCAGTTGTGTTGTTTGTATTTATTTTGATAATAAATGTATGCTTTTCACTTATAAATAGAAGGGGGACTGAATAATGAATAATAATGATTTCAGAGAAAAATTAAGAAAATCAAAGTCCTACATAATGAAAGCATTGGTTTATTTGGCAACAGCAATTACTTTAGTATCCATGTTATACCTGATAATTTATATATTAATTAATGGTATACCATACATTAATGGAGACTTGTTTGCATGGAAATATAATTCCCAGAATGTGTCAATGACACCGGCAATAATAAATACAATAATTGTAGTTGTATTAACATTAGTTATAGCAGTGCCGGTAGGAATTGCAGCAGCAATTTACTTAGTAGAGTATGCAAAAAGAGGTTCTAAACTTGTAAAAGTAATTAGAGTAACTACAGAAACTTTGGCGGGAATTCCATCAATTGTTTTTGGTTTGTTTGGATTTTTATCATTTGTAATTGCTTTTAAATGGGGCTACTCAATGCTTGCAGGAATTTTAACTTTGGCAATGATGGTTCTTCCAACAATTATAAGAACAACAGAAGAATCACTAATAGCAGTACCTGATTTATTTAGAGAAGGAAGCTATGGATTAGGTGCCGGAAAATTAAGAACAATATTCTTAATTGTTTTGCCGTCAGCTGTACCGGGAATTTTGTCAGGTGTAATTTTGGCAATAGGTAGAATTGTAGGCGAAAGTGCAGCTTTAATATTTACTGCAGGTTCAATGGCAGCAGTGCCTGACAGTTTATTTGCATCAACAAGAACTTTGGCAGTTCACATGTATTGTTTATTGTCAGAAGGTTTGTACATAAATCAGGCTTATGCAACAGCAGTAATATTACTTTTAATAATTTTAATAATCAACGGATTATCACAAAGTGCGGCTAAAAAAGTTAGCAAGGGAAAACAGTAGAAATTAAAGTAAAAAATAATACGTGAAACAGGTAACTTTAGTTTTATGCATGAAAAGTTACTTAGTATAATCCGGAAAGGAAAAAAGATGGGAAAATTTGATATAGAAAATATGGATCTCTATTACGGAGATTTCCATGCAATTAAAAATGTAAATTTAAGTGTTCCACCTAATGAAATTACAGCGTTTATTGGACCTTCAGGTTGTGGAAAATCTACAGTGCTTAAATCTTTAAACAGAATGAATGATTTAGTACCTGAATGTAAAATAACAGGTAACATTACATTAGATGGTGTGAACATTTACAAGGATATAGATGTAAATAAATTAAGAAAAAGAGTTGGTATGGTTTTCCAGAAACCAAATCTTTTTCCAATGAGTATTTACGATAACATTGCTTATGGACCAAGAACTCATGGGATTCACTCAAAAGCGAAGCTTGATGAGATAGTTGAGAGAACTTTAAAGCAGGCTGCAATTTGGGATGAAACAAAGGATAAATTAAAGAAAAGTGCTTTGGCAATGTCAGGTGGTCAGCAGCAGAGACTTTGTATTGCAAGAGCTTTGGCAGTTAATCCGGAAGTAATATTAATGGATGAACCTACATCAGCCCTTGATCCTATTTCAACCTCAAAAATAGAAGACCTGGCAGTAGAGTTAAAGAAAGATTATACAGTAATTATGGTTACACATAATATGCAGCAGGCAGCAAGAATTTCTGACAAAACAGCATTTTTCCTTTTGGGAGAAATTATCGAATTCAGTGATACAGAGCAGATGTTCTCTATGCCTAAGGATAAGAGAACTGAGGATTATATTACAGGAAGGTTTGGTTAAAGTATGAGAAATAAATTTGATGAACAATTAGATTATCTAAATAAAGAAATGGTAGAAATGGGCAACCTTTGTGAAAAAGTAATCAGCGGAGCAATTGAAGTTACCATGTCAGATAAAGATGGAAAACTTGCCCATGAAGTTTTGGAAACTGATTCAGAAATTGACAGAAAAGAAAGAGAAATTGAAAATATCTGTATGAAACTTTTGCTTAGACAACAGCCGGTTGCAAGAGACTTAAGAGTAATATCATCAGCTCTTAAAATGATTTCCGACATGGAAAGAATAGGCGACCAGGCAGCAGATATAGTTGAATTATCTAAATATGTGGAAGGTAGCAAAATTAAAAACGAAATTCATTTAGATGAAATGTCCAAGGAAGTTATTAAAATGGTAACAGGTAGTGTTGACTCTTTTGTAAGCAAAGACCTTTATTTAGCAAGGACTGTGATAATATCTGACGATATTGTTGATAACTATTTTGATGATATTAAGAAAAAGTTAATAGCCTTAATAGCCAAAACAGATGGTGAAGGTGAAGAGTTTATTGACTTACTTATGATTGCAAAATACTTAGAAAGAATTGGCGACCATGCCACAAATATTGCCGAGTGGGTTGAATATTCAATTCTTGGAAAGCACGATGAAGAAATCGATAAAGATTTAGATGAGAATAAGTAGTAAATAGTATTTCTATTATAAGATTTTTATTATTCTAATGAATAGTAAATTTATTATTTAGATAAATAAGATTTGTGAGTTAAACATTCAGATTCTATTTATAGGAAATACTATGTGATTAACACCATAACAATTATAGAAGACTTAAACAAATTAGTTTTTTAAAAACAGTTTGTTTAAGTTCTTTTTTTGTTTTAAAATATAATTCGGAATAAGAAGTAATAAATAAATGAAAATAATTAAAAGTAGAAAAAATTAAGATTAGTAAGAATTAAAATAATTGAAGATAGCAGGGATAAAGAAAAAATTAAAAGTATTAAAAATAAAAAACAATTGAGAATAGCAGGAATTAAAAGGAAAAATAATGGAGTGTAATAAGTTTAGTATTAGTAATGAAAAAATAAATATTAAGGCTAAAGAATTAATAGACAGACTGGCAGCAACACATAATTTGTCAGTTTCGGAATATAAGTTTCTAATAGAAAATCAAAATCAGGAGCTTGCAGATTATGCAGCAGGGCTTGCTGATAAGGTAAGACGTGAAATATATGGCAATGAAATTTATGTAAGAGGTTTAATTGAGATTGGTAATTATTGTACTAATGACTGTTATTACTGTGGAATAAGAAAGTCGAACAATAATTGTGACAGATACCAGCTTACAAAGAAACAGATTATGGAATGTTGTCAGGAAGGCTATGAACTGGGCTTTAGGACTTTTGTATTGCAAGGGGGCGAGGGCATTGTAAAGGTAGATGATGTGTGTCAGCTTGTGAAAGAAATAAAAGAAAAACACAGTGATGTAGCTGTAACTTTATCTTTAGGCGAATGCTCGAAAGAAGATTATTTGAAAATGTATGAGGCGGGTGTAGACAGATATTTGCTTCGCCACGAAACAGCTAATAGGGAACATTATGAAAAACTTCATCCCAAGGAAATGTCTTTTGATAACAGAATGGAATGTTTACAGAATTTAAAAAAAATTGGCTATCAGGTTGGTTGCGGCTTTATGGTTGGTTCCCCTTATCAAACGTCAGAATGTCTTGCAGAAGATTTGAAATTCATTGAAGAATTCAGCCCCCACATGTGTGGAATTGGTCCTTTTATTTCTCAGAAGGATACGGAGTTTAAAGACCAGCCATCAGGAACAATGGAACAGACGGTGTATTTATTATCACTTATCCGTTTGATAAAAAACAATATTTTATTGCCGGCAACAACGGCACTTGGCACAATTCATCCGTTAGGAAGAGAAATGGGAATTAAGGCAGGGGCTAATGTGGTAATGCCTAATTTGTCTCCGGTTTCTGAAAGAAAAAAATATGCCTTGTATGATAATAAAATTTGCACAGGGGACGAATCAGCGCAATGCAAACAATGTTTAAGTGGACGAATGGCGTCAATCGGGTATAAAATTGTTACTGACCCAGGGGACATGAAATCGCTTTAGTAAGAAGATTAATATACAGCATTTAAGAAAGAAGGTAGAAAATGGCTATTTATAACAAAGAGTCAATGATTGCAGATGAATTTATTAATCATCAGGAAATATTAGATACAATAAAGTATGCAGAAGAGAACAAGAGAAATGTGGAGTTAATTGACAGTATTTTAGAAAAGGCAAAGCCGGTTAAGTCTGCAGATGGAAAGCAGACTCACTGCAAAGGTCTTACACACCGAGAGGCATCGGTTTTGCTTGCTTGTGACATACCGGAAAAAAATAAGGAAATGTACAGGTTGGCAGAAGAAATTAAGCAGGCTTTTTATGGCAATAGAATTGTAATGTTTGCTCCACTTTATTTATCAAATTATTGTGTAAACGGATGTGTATATTGTCCTTATCACATGAAGAACAAACATATTTCAAGAATTAAACTTTCTCAGGAGGACATTAAGAGAGAGGTTATTGCACTTCAGGACATGGGACATAAACGTCTTGCCATTGAAGCAGGAGAAGACCCGGTAAATAATCCAATTGAGTATATTTTGGATTCAATCAAAACTATATATTCAGTGCATCACAAAAATGGAGATATACGTCGTGTTAATGTAAACATTGCGGCAACTACAGTTGAAAATTACAGAAAGTTAAAAGATGCAGGAATTGGAACTTATATTCTTTTTCAGGAAACATACAACAAAAAAAGTTATTTAGAACTTCATCCAACAGGGCCAAAGCATGACTACAATTATCACACAGAAGCAATGGATAGAGCAATGGAAGGTGGAATTGATGACGTTGGGCTTGGCGTTTTGTTTGGACTTGAAGGCTATCAATATGAGTTTGCAGGACTGCTTATGCATGCAGAACATTTGGAGGCAGTGCATGGTGTAGGTCCGCATACAATCAGTGTTCCAAGAGTAAAAAAAGCCGATGACATTGATCCGGATGAATTTGATAACGGCTTGGAAGATGAAATATTTGAAAAAATTGCTGCATGTATTCGAATTGCAGTTCCATACACAGGCATGATAATTTCTACAAGAGAAAATCAGAAAGTTAGAGAAAAAATGTTATCTCTTGGAGTATCACAGATTAGTGGTGGCTCAAGAACTTCTGTTGGTGGATATTGCGAAGAGGAACGTCCACACGATTCAGAGCAGTTTGACGTTTCAGACCAGCGAACTTTGGACGAAGTAGTTAAATGGCTGATGGAAAAAGGTTTTATACCATCGTTTTGTACTGCCTGTTACAGAGAAGGCAGAACAGGAGACAGATTTATGTCACTTTGCAAAAACGGACAAATCTTAAACTGTTGTCATCCAAATGCATTAATGACATTAGCAGAATATCTTGTAGACTATGCATCAAAGGAAACAAAAGAAATAGGTTTCAAATTAATAGAAGATGAACTTAAAAAGATTCCAAACGAAAAGGTTCACAGCATAGCAGTAGAAAATATTAAGAATATCAAAGAGTCAAACAGACGAGACTTTAGATTTTAGTTTTTTAAATAGGAAAGTTAGTTTAACACAGACAGATTAAAAAGGCAGTCAAAAAACAGTAAGGCATCAAAAAAGACAGAGAGGTAGATAATTAATATGGGATTAAATGACAGATCGGCAAGTGAGAGAGTTCATATAGGATTTTTCGGGTTAAGGAATGCAGGAAAATCTAGCGTTGTAAACAGAGTGACAGGTCAGGAATTATCTTTGGTTTCAGACAACAAGGGAACTACAACAGATCCTGTGAAAAAAACAATGGAGCTTCTTCCAATTGGTCCTGTAGTAATTATTGACACACCGGGAATTGACGACGAAGGAGAACTTGGCAAAATGCGTGTTGAAAGGGCAAAAGATGTTTTAGGCGAAACGGACATTGCCGTTTTAGTTGTTGATGCAACATCCAGTTTAAAAGAAAAGGATAATGAGCTAATAGCTTCATTTAAAGAAAAAAGTATCCCATATATTATTGCCTATAACAAAAGCGATTTGATTGATGAAACAGACAAAGAAGTAATAAGAAACAGCCAGTTGAATGATGAATCCTTTAAGGACAGTAAAAAGAATAGCCAGCCGCTTAATGAAGCTTTTAATAATGGCGAAAGATGCAAAAATGGCACAGACGAATTGGCTAATGAAATATTCGTTAGTGCATTAACAGATAAGGGCATTTATGAATTAAAAGAATTAATTGGCAAAATCTCTAAAGCCACACTAAACAAAGACAAAAAAATTCTTGAAGGTTTAGTTGAGGAAGGGGACATGGTTGTTCTAGTTGTGCCAATTGATTCTGCAGCTCCAAAGGGAAGATTAATTTTACCACAACAGATGGTAATAAGAGAAATTCTTGATACACAAGCAATTTCAATTGTAACTCAGGTTGAGCAGTTGGAGGCAACATTGAATTCAATTAATCAAAAGCCTAAGCTTGTAATTACAGATTCTCAGGCATTCAATCAGGTTGCAAAAATTGTGCCTGAAAGTATTTCCCTCACATCTTTTTCGATTTTGCTTGCCAGATACAAAGGCACATTGCAAGATGCTCTTGAAGGTGCAAGTATGCTTGAAAAATTGAAGGATGGTGACAAGGTTTTAATCTCAGAAGGTTGTACCCATCATAGACAATGTGACGACATAGGAACTGTTAAACTTCCTAATTGGATATTAAAGTACACCGGCAGGAAAATTGACTTTCAATTTACGTCAGGGGGCGAATTCCCCAAAGATTTGTTAAAATACAAATTGATAATTCATTGTGGAGGTTGCATGTTAAATGAAAAGACAATGCAATCAAGACTTGCTCAGGCAAAAACTCAGGGTATCCCAATGACAAACTACGGAATCATTATTTCACATCTAAACGGCATACTTGAACGCTGCACAGAAATGCTGTAGTTAAATACTGTAGTAAATTGCTGTGTGATAAATTTAGAGTAGAAATAAATAATGTAAGCAAGATAAAAGAATATGCATTTTCAGAATGCAACTATCCAAACACTATCTAACAAAATCTGCAATGTGTTAGAAACCGGTGTTGCTCAAGATAAAAATTAAATGGTGATAGGGCATCCAAAACAAACTTAATCTTATCAAAAGGGATGCCTCAAAAGTAAATTCCCCCAAGAACAAATCTCCCACAAACAATTAAAACTCAGCGAATCTTTTACCCATATTTTACCCGAATTTTACTTTAGGATAACTTGAATATTACATTGTGAAATTATTATGAAGATGTAGGAGGGATAATCATGATTTATGTAGTAGAAGATGATACCAGTATTAGAGAGTTAATTGTATATACTCTAAACAGCATGAATCTGAAAACTGTAGGCTTTGAGAAACCATCTGACTTTTGGGATCAGTTAGATAGTGAAATACCTACATTGGTTATGCTGGACATAATGCTTCCTGAAGAAAATGGAATTGATATTCTAAAAAAATTAAGGAAAAGAGTAGATACAAAAGCATTACCTATAATAATGGTAACAGCAAAAACAAGTGAATATGACAGAATTGCAGGATTGGATAATGGTGCAGATGATTATATTCCAAAGCCATTTAGTATGCTTGAAATGGTGGCAAGAGTCAAAGCACTATTAAGACGTACTGAACATACTAAAAATCAGGAAGATTATTCTTTGGAACATTTGTATGTTTGTCCAGCCAAACATGTTGTAAAAGTTGATGGAGAAGATGTGACATTAACATTAAAGGAATTCGAAATGTTATGTATTCTTTTACAAAATCAGGGCATTGTTCTAACAAGAGACCAGCTATTAAATAAAGTATGGGGATACTCATTTGATGGCGAAAGCAGAACAGTAGATGTTCACATTAGAACTTTACGACAGAAATTAGGCGTAGCAGCAGAGGCAATTAAAACAATTCGAGGCGTGGGCTACAAGATTTAATATTATACGAGGAGGAACTGCAATGAGCATATTCAATGTTTTATCATTAATAGGGGGCTTAGCATTATTCCTATTTGGAATGAATGTTATGGGAGAAGCCCTAGAGAAAAGAGCAGGCAGTAGTTTAAAAGGAATACTGGAAAAATTAACAGCAAGTAGATTTAAAGGATTTTTGTTAGGCGCAGCAGTAACAGCGGTAATTCAAAGTTCTTCAGCAACAACAGTAATGGTTGTAGGCTTTGTAAATTCAGGCATTATGAATTTAAAACAGGCAATTGGAATCATAATGGGTGCCAATGTAGGAACAACAATTACATCATGGATACTTAGTTTAACAGGAATTCAAAGTTCAAATATTTTAGTAAGTTTATTAAAGCCATCATCTTTCACACCAATATTAGCCTTAATAGGAATTATTTTATTGATGAGAAAGAAAAGTGGAAAAAGTGTTGATACAGGAATGATTTTATTAGGTTTCGCAGTATTGATGTTTGGAATGGAAGCAATGTCAGACGCTGTGTCACCACTTAGAGACGTACCTGAATTTCAGCACATTTTAACAATGTTTAGCAACCCTATTTTAGGTGTTTTGGCAGGAGCATTTTTAACAGCAGTAATTCAAAGTTCATCAGCATCTGTAGGTATTTTACAGGCATTAGCTTCAACAGGCGTGGTTACTTATGGCAGTGCCATTCCAATTATTATGGGACAGAACATTGGTACATGTGTAACAGCAATCATTTCTTCATTTGGAGCAAACAAAAACGCAAAACGAACAGCAGTAGTGCATTTAACATTTAACATTATCGGTACAGCAGTATGGCTTACAGTATTCTGTGTTGTAAATGGAGTAGTACATTTATCATTTATAAATGACAGTGCAAGTTTAATGGGAATTGCAATTATACATTCAGTATTCAATATTCTTTGCACAATAATCTTATTCCCATTTGCAAATCAGTTGGAAAAATTAGCATGCTTCATTATAAGAGATGCAAAAGTTGGAGATGCAGAAGAAGTTTTGGATACAAGACTTATGGCAACACCTTCAATTGCATTGGAACAGTGTAAGAAGGTTGTAAAATCCATGTTTGAAAAAACAGAGTTAGGAGTAGTTGAAGCCTGCAATATGCTTATCAATTATTCAGATAAGACAATGGAAGAAGTTGTTTCATTAGAAAAGAAAGTAGATAAGTACGAGGACCAGCTTGGAACATATTTAGTACAGATTAGTAAGCAGAATTTAAGCGAACAGGACAGTAGAGAAGTAAGTGAAATTCTCCATATAATTGGTGACGTGGAAAGAATTTCCGACCACTCAGTGGCTATTGCAAAGTCAGCCCAGGAGATTAGCGGGAAGAAGTTAAAGTTTTCTAATCAGGCAGAGGGGGAAATTACAGTTATGATTAAAGCTGTAAAAGAAATCCTTCAGGAATCAAAAAATGCTTTCTTAGAAGACGATGCAAATCTGGCAATGGATGTTGAGGCAATGGAACGTGTTATTGATAAATTGAAACATCAGTTGAAGAAGCGCCATGTTGACAGATTGAAAAAAGGCGAGTGTACAATCGAGCATGGCTTTGTGATGACAGACATTATAACTTCATTGGAAAGAATTTCCGACCACTGTTCTAACATAGCAAGTTGTGTGGAAGAAATCGGGCATGGAAGCTTGGACATTCACGCATACAATAGAGACATTCGTAGAGACGAAACTAATGAATTTAGAAGTATTTATGAAAAATACAAAGAGAAATATAGTTTGGAAAAAAGAATAATCTAGTTTGAATTTTAACTTACAAAAGAAGGTGAGAATATGCATGAAGTATATAAAAAAATTTGGAATGTGGCAGACAAAACAGATAGAGTTTTTCCATTTACAAACAGATCATGGTTCCTGTTTTACAGCACAGCATTGTGGGCAGTTATAGGGCTGATAGCAGGTGGTGTTATTTCGGGAATCCTCTGTTTGGCGAACAGTGGCATGAGCCTTGTTAAGTGGCAGATTGTTATTGCAGCCTATATTGCAATGATAATCGGTTTTGCAGGCGGCATAATGTATATTCTTAGGAATACAGAACCTAAAGATATAAAATAGTTCTCCACGTTAATAATTACATTTTTTTAGGACACAATACTAAAAATGGAGGACTTAACATGGAAAAAAATATTTTAAGAAAAATGTCTTATGGAATTTATATTGTGTCAACAATGGACAGTGGGAGAGCGACAGGTTGTGCTGTAAATTCGGCAATGCAAATAAATGTATCGCCGGAAACAGTGGCAATTAGTATTAATAGAAAAAATTTCACACACCAGTGCATAGCAGAGTGTGGCTTGTTTGCAATAAATTTAATTGCAGAGGACTCAAATCCAATATTGATTGGTAGATTTGGGTTCTGTTCAGGAAGAGATGCAAATAAATTTCAGGATGTGGATTTTAAAATTGTAAAAGAGATTCCTGTATTGACAGATACTTGTGGATACGCAGTTTGCAAAGTAATAAACAAATTTGAAACAGAAACCCATACAGTATTTTTAGGCGAAGTAATAGAAAGTAAAATGTTTGGGAACAACAGAATCCCGATGACATATAGTTACTATCAAAAGGTAGTAAAAGGTGTTTAAAATAATAAATTTTGAGAAATCATTCTTTAGAAAGAAAATGCGCTAAATATTATCAATGCATTTGAAATCTGAAGGATGATTTTTTTCTTCATGTAATAAAATAGGAAAATTTAACGTTATACATATATAACAACAATTAGGTAGAGAGAAAGGCAGGAAGAAAGTCCATACAAAATGGGGCAAGAGGGTAAACATTATACGTTTTTATTTGCTCTAATAAAATAAAGAAATGTTTTAAAAATTGAGTCTGTGAAATAATGTATGTAAATAGAAATTATTTCACAGACTCACAGCTTTTACTTTTTAAATAAGTTATTACGTTGTTGAAGGAAGATATGGCATCAACGCACCTGCCATATTTGAAATAGGCATAGTCTGTAACCACACTCTACCAGGTCCTGTAACCACTGTATTAAATACGCCTTCGCCACTGAAAAATATATTCTTAACGCCGGGAACAGTTTTGACATCCATTTGGCATGTTCCTGACATGGCAGCTAAATGACCTGTATCAATGACAATCTGCTGTCCGGGTTGTAAATTGTATTCAATTACGTGACCGTCAAACTCTGCAAAAGCTATACCGTTGCCTGAAAGTTTTTGCATAATAAAACCTTCTCCACCAAATAGCCCTGAACCAAGTTTTTTTCTAAAATGCATTGAAAGTTCAACGCTGGCCTCAGATGCAAGAAAAGCAGATTTCTGCAAAATAATTTCATTTTCCGGTGAAATTTCGAAAGCTTTAATTGACCCTGGAAAACATGAAGCAATTGAAATCATGCCGTTTGTATGTTCAGCAGTATAAATATTTTGAAAAACTGTATCGCCTGATAAAGCTCTGCCAAACATTTTTCCAATGCCACCACCAGTTGTTTCCATTTTCATATTTGGTGACATCCATGCCATGCCACCACCTTCAGTAATAATTTTTTCACCCTCATCAAGCTCACAAATTACTACAGGTAAAGTATCACCTTTAATCGAGTATCTCATAAATTTTCTCCTTATAAATAAATAGTAGTCCTTATATCATTATGTTGATAAACAGTTACATATGCAGTATAACATACAATGGTGTATAATAGGTGCATAAGAAGTAATAAAATACAAAAGGAAAAACTAAAATGAAAACAAAAAGAAATAATAAAAGGATGACAGCAAAAGCCAGAAGAAGAAAACAGATAAGAAATAGAATTTTACTTGCAATATTAATTGTAGCTGTAATTATATTAGGGGCATTAGGGTGGCAGTACCTTGCTAATCAACGACAGATTTCTAATTTGAAAAATGCCAAGAAGCCGCACTGGATTAGTAAGCAGATAATTCCTGTAGACGGGGTTTCCAGAAACGGTGAGAAAATAATCAAAGTAAACGACATAGTAATACATTATGTTGGCAATCCGGGAAGCACTGCACAACAAAATAGGGATTTTTATGCAGGAAGTCAGTCAAATGTAAGTTCTCATTTTGTTGTGGGAATAGAGGGAGAAATTATTCAGTGCATTCCTTTAAATGAAATGTCGGCTGCAAGTAACTGGAGAAACAATGACACTATCTCAATAGAAACATGCCATCCTGATTCAACAGGTAAATTTACAAACAAAACTTACAAGTCTTTAGTTAGATTAGTGGCGTGGCTTGAGGATAAATGTGGTTTAACAGAGAAACATGTTATTAGGCATTATGATATTACAGGAAAAGAATGTCCAAGATATTTTGTGAAAAATAATGATGCATGGGAAACATTTAAGAAGAAAGTAAAGAAACAAAGATTGAAAATACAGGAGGAGTAAAATGATTACAAAAATAGGTGTACCATTTAAAGGTTTAGCAGGAGACGGTTTTTCAGGAAGTTATAAGGGAATGAGATTTTTCATGAAGACCTATGACAAGGAAAATATAACTGTGTATGTTTATCCGGAACCTTACAGTTTTGAACATACTAAGGAAGAATTGAAAGAAACAATTACCTTTCCATATACTGAGGAAGGGGTAGATCAATGTATTAATTGGCTTAACGAAAAATATGAAAAAGACAAAGAAAAATGGGATGAAGCACTAAATTCCTCATGGGAATAAAAATAATAGAGTGTATAAAGCGTCATTGTAATTAGAAAAATTGTACTAACTGTACTAACAAACAATTTCAATGATGCTTTTTTGATGACATTTTGATGTAATATACAGGTGAAGGATACTAAGTTAAACGATAATTAAACAGGGTTAATTATATATAAGAAAAAACAGACTATAGAACATAGAGTAGACGGAATATAAATTAGAGAAGATATGTAAGACACATTGGAGGAGACAAATTGATAAACATATTAATTGTTGAAGATGACAAGGCAATTTCAAATTTAATTAAATTGACAGTTAAGAGAACAGGTTTTTTTTGTGACACAGCATACGATGGAGAAGCTGCACTTGAAAAAATAAATGAGAAAAAATTTGATTTAATACTATTGGATATAATGCTTCCAAAAGTTAATGGCTTTGAAATTTTAGAGTATATAGAACCATTGAAAATACCGGTAATATTTTTAACAGCAAAAAATTCAGTTGAAGATAAGGTAAAAGGGCTTCGAATGGGAGCAGAAGACTATATTGTAAAACCTTTTGAACCTACGGAGTTGTTGGCACGTATTGATGTGGTTCTTAGAAGATATAAGAAAACAGAAGAAGTCATTACTATTGGCGGACTGACAATTAATCAGGTTTCAATGCAGGTGACAAGGGACAATAAAGAGATACTTTTAACACCAAAAGAATACAATATTTTACTTTTATTTGTACATAACCCAAATGTGGCTTTGTATAGAGAAACAATTTATGAGCGTGTGTGGGGTGAGGAATTTGAATACGGAACCAAAACAGTTGACCTGCACATACAGCGTCTTAGAAAAAAGGTTGGCTGGGAAAAAATATTGAAAGCCGTAAATAAAGTTGGTTACAGGTTGGAAGTATAAGAATTTTTCGAAGTTTGAAATTCTTAAAATAAAATTAAGGAAAGTTGAGAAAATATGAAATTTAGAACCAAGGTAGTAGTTTATATGGTAAGTATGCTTGCAATTGTATTTGGAGCGGGCTCAAGTGTATTAATTTATAATTCATATAGTAGTGCATTGGATCGGGAAAAAATAAGTGCCAAGCAGTCTTATGATATGATGCTAAGCACACTAAAGGTTGTTAATAAAGCTAAAACATGGACAGATAGTGAAGATTTATCAACGGTAATTAAGGAAATGACAAGGCAGAAAAATGCTTCCTGGGTTGCCATTAGAGTAAGTAAAAAAAACAGGATATTATATAAGTCAGGAGAAAAAAAAGACTATCTTGTAAATATGCGGAAAAGTGTAAATGAGAAAACATGCAAGATAAAAGTATTATCACCGGACGAAACAAGTAGATATTTACAAATTTCAGGATCGTTGCAGGTAGGAGAAGAAGTTGCATATTTGGATATCCTATATGACGTTTCTTCTATATACAAAGAGAGAGAAGAATTAGTGCATATTTATTACGAAATATTTGCGTTATTGGTTGTTATATGCGGAATTGTGTCATATAGTAATTCGTTTTTAATGACAAGACCTTTAACAAAACTGGCAAGAACTTCAAAATTAATTGCAGCAGGTAGTTTGTCATCACGTTCAAAAGTAAAAACAAATGATGAAATTGGACAGTTATCAAAAGAATTTGATTGCATGGCTGATCAGTTAGAAAAAAATATTAATGACTTAAAAGAAACAATGGAGAGCCAAAATCAGTTTATTGGAAATTTTACCCATGAATTAAAAACACCGATGACATCAATTATTGGCTATGCTGACTTAATTAGAACTCAGTCTTTAGACGAACAGGAGCAGATTGAGGCGATAAATTATATTTATTCAGAGGGAAAAAGATTAGAAAGATTGTCTTTAAAATTGTTGGATATATTTGTTACAGATAATGCAGAAATTAACCTTACAGTAGCATCGCCAAAGAAAATCGTAGAAAGTGTTATTTCAAATTTACAAAATAATTATTTAAAAAAAGGAATTTCATTAAGTTGCAAATGTGAAGAAGGAACATGCATGTTAGAACCGGATTTAGTACGTTCCCTTGTTATTAATTTAATAGATAATGGACGAAAGGCAATGACAAACGGTGGACATATTTATGTTCAGACAACAATGACAGATAAGGGCTGTATTATACAGGTAAAAGATAATGGAAGAGGAATGCCCAAAGATGCCATTGCCCATATAACAGAGGCATTCTATCGCGTGGATAAATCCCGCTCAAGACAGCAGGGAGGAGCAGGATTAGGACTTGCCTTATGCGAAAACATTATAAAACTTCATAATGGAAATATTAATTTCAAAAGTAAAGAAAATGTAGGAACAATAGTTAATGTAGAGTTGAAAGGAGGAAGAGAATAGATGAAAAACAAAATAGCGGTTATTGCGTTGTTAATGGTATCTGTTACAATTGGGACTCTTTTTCCAAAAATAGTATTAACATATCAGGATAAAAATTTACAAAATAAAACTTTTACATATGATATTGACCAAAAGGATTTTAAAACAGAAAATAAAATTTTAAATACTTTAGATGCATATACAAGTGGTAATTTTTATAAGGCAAAGGACTCCATTAAGGATACAAAATTAAGTAGGGATGAGGTATTAAAATCCATTAAGAAATTTTACAGTATTTTAAATAAATATGCAGAGTATCAGGTGGACTACGAAAAAATTATAAATTACAAGGAATCTGCAAGTTTGTATTTATCAGAAAGTATTATAAGTTCTATGAGTACGGTGGCGGATGATGAATCTCTGGCAAAAAAATATAAAATTTGGACCTGCTCTTTTGAAACAGAAAGTGGTTTTAAAATTGAATTAAAATTAGATGATGAAAGTGGAAAAGTAATATCGTTCTATATGTATAAACAAAAATTAAGAGTGAGCTTGTTTGATTTTGAAAAAGTAAATAAAATGAAAAAATTTTTTGAAGAATATTACGAAGTAAGTGCACAAATTGAAACTGTAGATAAACAGAATTTTGACATAACTTTGTACGACAAAGATTCTAAAGAAAAAGCAAAGGGGAGCATTGTTGTTGGAGAGGCTACCAATAGCGGAACGTATTTCAATAATTATCTGGTGGATTAAAATGATGCCAAAATGATGCCAAAATGTAGCAGTTTATGTGAAACACCTTGCTATTATTACAATAGTTAAGTTAAAGAAATTTAACTAATGACTTTTTGTGATTATAGGGAGGTGTTTTTTATGTACCAAAGTGAAGGAACAGGCAGAGAAAGGAAAGGTGAAATTTCTCAGAGGCGCAAACAAAATGAGATAATAATTATAACAATATTAGCCGTAATTATGACTGCCGTTATGTTTGCAAATATTTTGGAGAATCCTAAAATAAGCGACCAAAGTGCTAACGAAAAAGAAAAAATGGAAAAAATAAGTAATAAAACAAAAACAGACGGAATAAATAATAAAAAAAATAAAGAGAAAAGAATGATTAATAAAAACGACTGGATGCTTGTTTTAGTGAATGGAAAACATAAAATAAAGGAAAACTATGATATTACCGTAACACCTGTTGGGTATACTCAGGCAATTGATGAGAGATGCTATGACAATCTTAAGAATATGATTAATGATTGCAGGAATGCAGGGTATAATCCGGTAATATGCTCCTCCTACAGAAGTCATGAAAAGCAGGTTCTTTTGTTTGAAAACAAAATCAAAGATTTTATCGGGCAAGGCTATACAAGAAAAGAGGCAAAGAAAAAAGCAGGAACAGTTGTGGCGCTTCCCGGAACAAGTGAGCATGAAATAGGTCTTGCAGTTGATATTGTAGATGTGAAGTATCAGCTACTTGAAGAGAATCAGGAGAAAACTGAAACACAAAAATGGTTAATGAAAAACTGTTGGAAATACGGCTTTATTCTCAGATATCCAAAAGATAAACAGGAAATAACCGGGGTAATTTACGAACCATGGCATTACAGGTTTGTAGGAAAAGAAAATGCCAAAATGATAATGAAAAACAATTTGTGTCTGGAGGAATATTTGGAATAAAAAAATGGGCTGTTACTTTTACAATTCGTAATCGTTAAAGTAATAGCCCATTATCAGCTTGCAATCTATTTCTTATCACTTACCTGACTGCCGTCATGTTCTATATGGAAATTATCTTTATAAATCAACTTGGAAATAGGTACGATTTCGTAGCCTTTTTCTTTTAGCCCTTCAATAACCTTCGGTAGTGCCTGGGCGGTATATTTGGCACCATTATGCATCAGGATAATAGAGCCATTCTTTAAGTCCTTGTGATTTAGGACAGTGTTTACAATAGAGTCTACACCGTAATTTTTCCAGTCAAGGCTATCAACATTCCATTGAATTGTATAGTAGCCACAGTTTTTTGCCTGAATAATCAAATTGTTGTCATAGTCTCCGTAAGGTGGACGGAAAAGGCACATAGTAGTACCTGTAAGTTTTTTTACTTTATCAGTTACTTTGGTTAATTCATTACACATTTCGGAAGTGCTAAGTGTAGGCATGTGTTTATGGTTTTCACTGTGATTACCCAAATCGTGCCCGGCTTTCTTTATGGCCTTTACGTCATCAGGATAGCTTTCAACCCAACCACCGGTCATAAAGAAAGTTACATTGATTTTGTACTTTTTTAGAATATCAAGTATTTTTCGTGTGTCTTCATTTCCCCAAGCTGCATCAAATGAAAGCGCAACCTGCTTTTTATTAGTTTGGACATTATAGATTGGAAGCTCTTTGGTTGTATTAGAGGCGGTTATTGCATCAAAGCCGTCCTTAAACAGATTTTCCTGATAGTAGTATGTAAGACCAACGACTGCAATTAGAACGCAAAGCCATAAAATACTTCGCTTTAATAAGGAAACTTGTTGTGAATTAGACATAACAATTCTCCAAAAAACTTATTACTACAGTTTATGCATAAATCAAGGGAATATGAGTGCCTCTTGACAGGGATGCTATAATGTTATAGGAAAAATTAGCATAGAGAAAAATGAGGTTTAGAATGAATAGAAGAGTAAAACAAAAGAAGTCAAAGCAGGTGGACATGTTACGCGGTTCCCTTGCAGATAAAATTATATTATTTGCACTTCCTTTGGCAGCAAGTAGTATTTTGCAACAGTTGTTTAACTCAGCAGATGTTGCTGTTGCAGGAAGATTTGCAGGTAGCGAGGCTTTGGCAGCCGTTGGTGGCAACAGTCCGGTTATTAACCTAATAGTTAATTTGTTTGTAGGATTTTCCATTGGGGCCAATGTTGTTATTGCCAATGCAATAGGACAGGGTAATAAGAAAAAAGCAAACAGAGCAGCACATACGGTAATTTCCTTAGCAATTATTTGTGGTATAGCTTTAATATTCATAGGGAATGTAGTGGCAGCACCAATATTAAGTATGATGGATACTCCTGATAATGTATTACCTTTGGCGGTGGAATATCTTAGAATTTATTTTTGTGGCATGCCGTTTTTTATGGTTTATAATTTTGGTTCTGCTGTGCTTCGAAGTATTGGTGATACAAAAAAGCCATTATATTGTCTTTTAGTATCAGGTGTTATAAATGTTGCCCTTAATTTGTTTTTGGTAATTGTGTGCGACCTTGGAGTTGCAGGTGTGGCAATTGCCACAGTTACGGCAAATGCAATAAGTGCATCAATGATTATTTTCTTCTTAATTCATGCAGATGAAACAATCAGACTGGATATAAAGAAATTATCACTTAACAAAGATGAGGTAATCAATATAGTAAAAATTGGGGCACCGGCAGGGCTTCAGGGAATGGTATTCTCATTGTCAAATGTTTGTATTCAGGCTGGAATTAACAGTTTTGGGACAGCAGGAATTGCAGGTTCTGCGGCTGCAGTAAATTATGAATTTTTTACTTATTTTGTGACGAGTGCTTTCACACAGGCGTGTATAACATTTACAAGTCAGAATTATGGGGCAAAGCAATATGACAGATGCAAAAAAATATTGAGAGTAAGCCTTGTACTTGCTATGGTATGCACAGCCTGCATGAGTATTGTCTTTGTTCTCGGAAAAGAATTTTTCATTGGCATATACACAACAGATAAAGATGCAATGGTGTATGGTGTGGCGAGATTAATAAGAGTAGGTCTTTTAACAGCTTTGCCACCATTATATGAGGTGACAGGTGGTGCTTTAAGAGGTATAGGTCACTCCATGACACCAGCTGTGCTTACAGTTTTTGGCTCATGTGTGTTAAGAATTGTGTGGATAAATACAATATTCAAAATGTTTAGTTCATTTGAAATATTAATGGCAGTTTATCCGTTTACATGGGTAGTGACAAGCCTGTTGGTAATAGGAACGTATTTTATTATTCGGAAAAAAGAGTATGTGTAAAAATAGGGTTTTAATATGTACAGAGCAATTTTAGTGTGTTATACTTGTACAGGTTTTGAGTATAGGAACAGGAGTAAGAGTAACCAATGAAAAAAGAAGGTTTATTATCTATTATTTTACCTGCGTTTAACGAGGAAAAAATAATAAAAAAAGCTGCAAATGTTATAGGTTCTATTTTAAATGGAGCATCTATTCCATACGAAATTATTTTTGTGGACGATGGTTCAAAGGATGATACATGGAATCAGATTGAAGCAGTATCAAAAGAAGATGAGCATATTGTTGGAATTCATTTTTCAAGAAATTTTGGAAAGGAATCAGCGCTTTTTGCAGGACTTGCTAATGCTAATGGCGACTGTTGTGCAGTTATGGATTGTGATTTACAGCATCCACCAGAGGTTTTAGTGGAGATGTATAGACTTTGGCAGCAGGGCTACGAAGTTGTTGAAGGTGTTAAGCATAGCAGAGGTAAGGAAAGTTTCTTACATAAGATGAGCGCAGGCTTGTTCTACAAATTAATTTCTAAGGCTGTTAAGATTGATATGTCAAGAGCCTCTGATTTTAAATTGATGGATAGACAAGCAGTAGAATCACTTCTGAATATGCCTGAAAAAAATGCTTTCTTTAGAGCATTGTCATCATGGATTGGGTACAAGACAACAAGTGTTGAATTTGATGTAAGAGAGCGTGAAGAAGGCGAGTCAAAATGGTCAACATGGTCATTGGTAAAGTATGCAATTACAAATATAGTTGCATTTTCAGCAGCACCAATGCAGATTGTAACAATTCTTGGAGTGATAGTTTTTATTTTGGCAGTTATTTTGGGAATACAGACAATTGTAAAATTCTGTATGGGACATGCAGTTGCAGGCTTTACAACAGTTATACTTTTGGTGTTGATGATAGGTAGTATCATAATGATGAGTTTAGGAATCATCGGCTACTATATTGCAAAGATTTACGAGGAAGTAAAGGGAAGACCTCGTTATTTAATATCAAAAAAAGTTGGAAAATAGTTAGTGGGGGTGTAATAAACTATATACTTGGGAGAAATTTAATGGAATCATTAATAAAATTATTTAATAAATACAAAGAGATAATAATGTATCTTATAATGGGCGGTGCTACAACAGTAGTCAACTGGGTTACATATAGCATAATGATTACGATTTGCCATCCGGGACAAAGCCTGTCAGGACTTTTGAAAATATCAGCAAACACAATAGATGTATTTATTGCAAATATTGTAGCGTGGACAGTTGCTGTAATATTTGCTTATATTACAAATAAAATATGGGTATTTAGAAGTTATTCCTGGAAGTTTAAATTTGTTATGAAAGAACTTGGTTTGTTTTTATCAGCCAGAATTCTAACAGGTTTAATAGAAATTTTCGGCGTTCCGTTCCTTGTGGACCATGGATTTGATCAGGCAATCTTCGGCTTACGAGGCAGTGTTTGTAAGATAGCAATGTCATTCTTTGTAGTTTTACTAAACTACGTATTTAGCAAGCTGGTTATTTTCAAAAAAGACAAAAACGAAGAAGAATAGAATATTAAAATAACATCCGCTCTGTCAGTTGGCAGAGCGGTTTTTGAAAGGAAGAAAAATGAGTGAAAAACAAGTAATTATAAATGAAATAAAAAATAAAATAGGATTTTATACAGTAATAGTGCTGACTTTGGCATTAGTGTTAGGTTTTAGTAATAACATCTCGGCAAAAACAAAGATTAAAACCTACAAGATTACATATGTTTTAAAAGGCGGAACCAATAATAAGAAGAATACTAAAAAATATAAATCAACTAAAAATACAAAATTATATTCGCCTAAAAGAAAGGGCTATACTTTTAAGGGATGGTATAAGGACAAAAATTATGCAAAGCGTATTAGAAAAATAAAAAAAGGTTCTAAGGGAAACAAACGGATTTATGCTTTATGGAAGGCTGTTAAATATAAGCTTTCATACACTTCTAATGGTGGTGTAAATGATTATAGAAATAAGAAGAAATATACTTGTGAGAGGAGTGTAAAATTATATCCGGCAACAAAGGAGAATTATACTTTTGTAGGCTGGTACAAGGATAAAAAGTTAACTAAAAAAGTTAAAAAGCTAAAAAAAGGCACAAGAGGTAACATAAGACTATACGCAAAGTGGCAATTAGAAGCTTTGAATATTAACAGGGAAGGCGCTAGTGACATGATTTGGAGCTGGTGGTCTTATCCACAAGTTATATCCTACAATAATTTGCAAGACAATGTATATTGGGGCTTTACTACAAGCGAAGGCTATAGCGGAGTAGCTGAATATAATAATGTAAGTCATAAAACCACAAAAACTTTACTTAAAAAAATTTCGGAAGTTGATGACCATAATGGAGTGGCGGTTACTGTTATGAATGACGGTCGAATTATGTGCGTCTATTCCGGCGGTCATAATGATGATAATGAGATACATGTGAGAATATCAAATGAGCAGGAGAATATACATAGGTTTGACACAGATGTGGTTCTTAGATCATCAGGTAAAACCTGTTATAGTCAGATTATTGAATATGAGAATAAATATTATATTTTTTACAGAGTAAGTAATAAAAGCTGGGCGTACCGTTATTCACCTAATGGAACAAAATGGAGTGCAGAAAAAATAATAATAACAGCAAAAATGCAGTATTATTGTAAATTTATGCCTACAACAACAAATGGTGTTATTAGAATTTGTATGACATCTAATCCTGATGCAGAAGATGCAAATATTAGAATGGGATTTATGAATTTGGATACAAATGAAATATATAATTCTGATAATAAAACATTGTTAGGAAAAGCAAATATTCCTTCAGACCAATTTGATATTATAGTAAGTAAGCCTTTAGGTCAGTCTCAACGTTTATTAGATGTTGCGGTAACAGAACCTGAAAAGCCTATGATATTGTATGCTACTTTTAAATATGACTTTGCAACAAAGAATTCGGTCTATAATCTATATGACACAGATAAATCCTTGGAAATATGCAACGGTGGAAATCCATTGTGGAATCCTAAGTACCAATTGGGGGCATCCTTTATAGGAGATAACAGGATAGTTTTAGGCAGGGAAGAAAATGGATTTGATAAAATAGAAATTTACAATTATGATGAGGAAGAAATTCAGTTAAACAAGGAATTTTTTTCTGAATTAACAGGAAATTCATTTGTTAGAAATGCCAGACCAATTGTAGATATAAACCAAGAAGTATTCTTATGGCATAGAGGATTTTACAATCCAAACATGTACACAAATTTCTTTACGGAAGCAAAAATATACGATTTACAATAAAAACAATTCTAAAAAATCAACATTTGTGTCATTTTTTTCAACGTTTGTGCATAAACTATTGACATTTTAAAATTAAAAAAATGAACTGGTATTGAAATGTTTTTTTTCAATATTGGTTCTTTTTTATTACATTATCACGTGCAATGCCAGTGAACTTAACAAGAATATATTCACATAAAGTTTGTGGATGAAAATATTTTCAAAAATGATTTTAGAAAAAAGAGTACCCAATAAAATAAGCCTACGTTTTCTTAAAAATGTTTTTAGTCTAGAATTTTTAGTGGAGGAGAAGCTTTAGATTTATGAAAAAATGGGAGGGTACAATGAATTTCAAAAAATCTATATCAAAAAAAAGTTTGCTTCGTAGAATTAGCGGAATCGCTTTAACATTGGTAATGGTAATAAACCTTATGTATGGTTATAGCGCAGCTAAAGCACAAGTTACTGAGGAAGCCAGAAAGGCATCACAGGTAGCAGCACAAAAAGCCGAAGCAAATAAGGCACCATACCGTAACGTAATGTATTACGGTGACTGGTCAATTTATTCAGGTCAGAAAAATTTTACACCTGATAAGATTGACGGTAGTTTAATAACACATTTGAATTTTGCATTTATGGATGCAGATGAAAATGGTGATTTAATCACAACAGACACATGGGCGGACTATGAAAATCCAAATGTAGGATATTCAGTTGGCACAGACAACAAATACGCAGGCGTGTTAGGAGGTATGCTTTTATTAAGACAAAAATATCCTAACATGAAGATTGGTATTTCTGTTGGTGGTTGGACAAGATCAGGGGATTTCCCAAAACTTGCAGCGTCAGAAAAGACAAGAAAGAACTTTGCAAATAATGTTGCAAAATTTGTTCATTACTATGGATATGATTTTGTAGACATTGACTGGGAATATCCAACAGCGGACAGAGATCCTGATCCTGAAGGCAATGGCGTTGCCATTGATAAGGGATGCAAGGGCTCAGCAGCAGACACACAGAATTATACACTGTTATTACAGGCAATTAGAGATGCATTAGACAGCTATGGAGAAGCTGATGGAAAGTATTATGAATTATCAGTGGCAATGTCAGCATCACCAAAGATGATGGCTGCAATAGAATACGAAAAGGTATTAAAAATTGTAGACTTTGCAAATATGATGACATATGACTTAAATGGTGCCTGGGGAGGTTTTACAGCTCACCAGACAGCGCTTTATACAAATCCTGCATATGATGAAGGGGACGCAGGTCTTTCAGTTGATTCATGCATTAAGTATCTTGAAAATAAATACGGTGACAGCATTGATTATTCAAAGATTGTAGTTGGTATTGCACCTTACACAAGAGGTTGGAAAGAAGTTAAAAAGGAAACAGGAAGAGATCCTAAGAATCCGGGCTTATATGCAGACGCAACAGGAGAAAATGGCGTAACTTATGCATACGGAGACATTAACTCTTTAATAAGCAAGTATAACTTAAAGAAATATTGGGATGATACAGCAAAGGCAAACTATTTTTATAGTGAGTCAACAGGTATGTTCTTTACATGTGATACTGAAGAATCAGTAGCTGAAAAAGGAAAATATGTAAAGAGTAAACATTTAGGCGGACTTATTTCATGGATGGCATCATTGGATAGTACAAATTCAGTTACTAAGGCAATGAAGGAATCTTTATATGGTTCAGAGGCACTTCCAACTAATGAAATTACTACACCAAAAATGGATGGCATTAAATTAGATGTGCAGGCTTCAGGAGAGTCATATACTTTGAATTTGCAGAATACAAATGCAAAAGTAACACTTCCAAGTGGAGCAAAAGATATTTCGGTTATGCCATGGGCAGAAAAGTTTGGCAAGACTTTAAGCTATCCTTCATTAGAAATTAAAACAATTAACGGTGAAACTTTAACAGGAGACTGGAGTGCAGGTGGAACAATTACAACTGAAAATGGAAATACAGTAATTACACCACCTGAATGGAGTTCAAAAGCAGTGGCACCTGGTGATACATTAACATTTACACTTAAGTCAGGTAAAGGAACTGCAAGCTTATCCAATATTCAGTCAGTTACACTTAGACAGAAAGCGGTTTCAAGTGGTAGCATTATTTCAAGAAATGTTTTATATGAAAATAATGAAAGCGGTGTTGTAGAAACAACAACAGAAAAAGTTACTACAACAAAAGCACCTGAAACAACAAGTAAAACAACACAGGCAACAACAAAAGCGCCTGAAACAACAAGCAAGACAACACAGGCAACAACAGTTCCTGAAGTGCCTGCAACAACTGCACCGGAACAGACAACAACAAAGAAGGCTTCAACAGGTGCATATCCTGAATGGTCACCAAACAGTGTTCTTTACAACATAGGAGACCTTGTTCAGTATCAGGGAAATGTATATGAATGTACATTTGCACATACTTCAAATTCAGGTTGGACACCAACAGAAGCATTTACATTGTGGAAACTTAGAAGTGATTTAGTAGCAGGAGAAATCGAAACAACAACTAAGGGAGGAAGTTCTGTAGAAGAAACAACAACTGTTGAAAATAATTACACAGTTAATTCAAAACTTCCACAGCACATGGTAACAGGCTATTGGCATAACTTCCTTAATGGTTCAACAGCATTAAAGATTTCAGATGTTCCAAGTTACTATGACATGATTTGTGTATCTTTTGCAAACTCATCAACAACACCTGGTAAGGTTACTTTTGAGCTTGATAAGGATTTAAGCAATGCCTTAGGTGGCTATACAAAAGCACAGTTTATTCAGGACATCAAAGATGCAAAAGCAAAAGGACAGCATGTAATTATTTCAGTAGGTGGCGCTGAAGGAACTACTTATATTACAAATCAGGCAGCAGCAGATGAATTTGCAAAGAGCCTTATTTCAATGATTGAGGAATATGGATTTGAAGGTGTTGATATTGACTTTGAAGGTAGTGCAGTATCAGGAACAGATTATATTGCTGAAGCATTAAGAACAGTACATAATCATTTCGGAGATGATTTTATTATAACAATGGCACCGGAAACATATTATTTCCAGGATACAAATCCAAATGGAACAGCAGCAACATCAGCATACTACAGACTTGCATACAAGATTAAGGATATTCTTACAATCTGTTATCCACAGTTCTATAACTCAGGTGGTATGATTGGTTATAACGGATTTAATGCACAGGTTGGAACTGCAGATTTCTTAACATCACTTGCAACTTTATTATTAGAGAACGGATTAAGAGCTGATCAGGTAGCATTGGGCTTACCATCAACTGCTAAAGCAGCAGGAAGTGGCTATGTATCAACTGATGTAATTAATACTGCTGTAAAAGCACTTGTGAACGGAACATCATCAGGAAGTTTTACTGCACCAAGAGCGTACCAGTCATTTAGGGGTGTAATGACATGGTCAATTAACTGGGATGCAACTAACAACTATGCGTGGGCTAAGGCTATGGATAAGACAATGGACGAACTACCAACAACAGAGCAGCCTACAACAACAAAAGCTACAGAAACAACAACTAAAACAACAGAACAGACTACAACAGTTAAACCTACAACAACACAGGAAACAACAACTTCCAAGAAGGCAGAAGAAGTTACAACAGTTGACGGAAAACAGCCAATTGAAGTTATTGGTTTAACAAAGATTTCCCAGAACAAGGGAGATGTAACATTTGCCTGGGGACAGACTAATGAACAGATGGCTTTGGGTCAGACATATAACATATATGTAGACGGCCAGTTATTTGGAACATACAATACTGCAACTCAGCTTAATTATACATTTGCAACTAACGGAAATCATATAATTAAGGTTACGGCTGTTTATAACGGAAAAGAAACAGCAGGTCAGAAACTTGAAGTAGTAGTAACAGGTCTTGAAAATACAACAACACAGGTAACTACAGAGCCTGTTGTGGAACCAACAACTACAGCAAAGGTAACAGAACCTGTAGTAGAACCTACAACAAAGGCAGAAGTTACAACAAAGAAACCTGAGCAGACAACAACAAAGAAGGAAGAAACTACAACTAAACCGGAACAGTCAACAGGTACAGATGTAAAACCATCAACAGGACTTTCATCAAAATTATTAATTGGTTATTATCATACATGGAATAACGGTGGAAATCCATTTATTAAACTAAGAGATGTTGATAAAAACTGGGATGTAATTAAAATCTCATTTGCAGAACCTGTAAGTGCAGGTAGCACAGACGGAAAAATGCAGTTCAATATTTCAGGTTTAACAGCTGATTATACAAAAGCAGATTTCAAGAAAGATGTTAAGGAACTTCAGGCACAGGGCAAGAAGATTGTATTATCAATTGGTGGTTATGAAGGCTACTTCTCATTAACATCACAGAGTGCGGTAAATCAGTTTGTAAGTGACATTAAATCTATTGTAGATGAATATGGATTTGATGGAATTGATATTGATTTAGAACAGTCTTCAGTACAGTTTGAAAGTGGAAATGATAGGGACATTAACAATCCTACATCTCCAAAGATTGTAAATATGATTAAAGCAATTAGAACTATTTGTAGTAGCTATGGTGATGATTTCATTTTATCATGGGCACCTGAAACATTTTATGTACAGTTAGGTTACTCATTCTATGGTGGAATTAATCAATACTGTGATAGCAGAGCAGGGGTATATTTACCTATGATTAATGCATTAAGAAACGAAACATCATATGTACATGTACAGTTATATAATTCAGCACCTATTACAGGACTTGATGGAACTTCTTATAGCATGGGTACAAAGGAAAGCACAGTTGCAATGTGTGAAATGCTCTTAAAGGGATTCCATGTAGGTGCATATTATACAAATTCAACAGATGCTTCAACATACTTTGCTCCACTTAGACCAGATCAGGTTGTCATTGGTGTTCCATCATCAGTAAGTGCGGCAGGTAGTGGACAGATTGCAAATAAGGATCTTCAAAGTGCATTTACAGAACTTAATAATAAGTATCCGGGCTTAAGAGGAATTATGACATGGTCAATTAACTGGGATTCAAGTCAGAACAATAACTCTTTTGCAAAAGAAAATGGAGCATTCCTTGCATCATTAAGAAATAATCAGGAAGAAACAAAGAAACCTGAAACAACAACAGAAGAACCTACAACTAAAGCACCTGAGACAACAACAGAGCAGCCTACAACAAAGGCACCTGAAACAACAACACAGAAACCTAGTCAGTATCCAACTTGGGATGCATCAACTATATATTTAGGAGACGATTATGTTTCATATAACGGACACGTATATAGAGCAAAATGGTGGACAAAGGGAGAAAATCCTGAAAAGTCAGGTCAGTGGGATGTATGGCAGAAGATAAAATAGTTATACATAAATAATGTAAGCCATATAAAAAAATCACAGGGATTTCACAAAAGTGAAATTACCTGTGATTTTTGTGTAATAAGAAATTCCACTGGAATTTCTATTAGATAAAAAGCGTTCCACCAGGGAAGCACCTTGGTGCGAAAAGAAATTTTAAAATATATTTTATTGATTTAGAAATTTTTTCATTGCTTCAATATGTTCAAGCCCTTCTTTGTAGCCTACATTATAAAGAAGTCTAAGCTTGTTGGGATCACGTTCAGTTCGTTTAATTGTAATTGGATTTTTAGGTCTGATAACATAAACAGAACCTTCTTTTTCAAGTTCTTTAATATAGTCCAATGTTTTATTATATTCATTGTGTCTGATTTCCATATCGTGAATAAGGTTGGGATATTTTTTACCCATTTTCATTTTTAATAATGGAAGAATACTGCTTTTGGTTTTGCGATAGCCGTCATGCTGGGTTAGTATCAATATGTTTTTTTCGTAGCCCATTTCTTTAAATTTCTTTATTGGTATGGAATCTGAAATACCACCATCTAAAAGTTCAAGACCATTAATTTTTACAATACGTGAAACTAAGGGCATTGATGCTGAAGCTCTATACCATTCAATATCATCAGCTTCTCCTGTAGGGCAAAGGTGATATACCGGTTTTCCTGTATTTACATCTGTTGCAACAACATAAAAAGCCATTGGATTTTCCTGATAGGTTTTGGTATCAAAAACATCCAGCTTTTCGGGGATTTCTCTGTAACAAAAATCGGCTCCATATAAATCTCCTGTTTTAATTAAAGAACGAATTCCAACATAGCGTGGATCCTTAGAATATTTCATATTGTATCTTATAGTACGACCAATTTGTTTGGATTTGAAATTGCAACCAAAAGTTGCTCCGGCTGAAACACCAATTGTTCCGTCTACTGTAATATTGTTATTCATCATGGCGTCTAAAACGCCGGCAGTGAACATGCCACGCATGGCACCACCTTCTAGTACAAGTCCTGTTTTCATAACACAATCCTTTCTAAAGTCGTGTCTCAAAGTCATATCCCCATCATAGTACAAGCACAGATGTGGAATGACTTTGATACACTGTAATCAAGAGTATCTTAACACAAATAGGGAAGAATGTTAAAATGAAAAAGAAAAATAAGTATGCTATTTTGATGATTTTGCAGTTTAGAATATGAAAGGAAGATAAAAATGGAAATAAAATTAGTTAGAAAACATATTATTTTTAAGGGCAGAGTACAGGGAGTAGGTTTTAGATATTTTTGTTATACAGAGGCAAATAAGATGAACTTAACAGGTTATGTCCGAAATTTATACGATGGCAACGTGGAAATGGAAGTACAGGGAGATTATCGTGATGTTGAAATGTATATTTTTAGAATAAAGCAGGGGGATTATTTTATTAGAGTGGATGAGGCGGAAGTGACGGATATGAAAGTTAAGGAAGAAAGCTGTTTCCAGATAAAATAGGCAAAAAAGTGAAAAGCACAAACAACGAAAGAACAGAGAAAATAAAAATATACAATAACATTTAAAATAAAAACGTTACAGATATTGACAATAAAGAGTGGGGTGCTATTATGATAGTGCATCACAATTGCATCAAAATTTAAAGGCTCACAGTATGGTGTGATTTGATAAGTAGATGGTTGATTGTAAATAAAGGAAGCAATCAGCCAAATAAGACTGAAAGGAATAAAAATATGAGAAGGGAAAAAGTAGTAAAAGCGGTGGCAATATTGATGTCTGTTTGTATGGTCGCACCTGCTACAGTGTTTAGCAATGTAACCACAAAAGCAGACGTTAATGGCAATGTAACAGCCACAGACAAAAAGGATGAACTAAAAATTGAGGGTGATTACTTCAGACAGTATATGTCAGTGCTGTTAGATCAGGGAAAACTTAAAAATGATAATAATACAATTAAAATGACAAAAGATGAAAAATCAAAATCAGTTATTTTCAGTGGTACAAAAGAAAACTTATTAGAAAATCAGATTGTTCTTGATAAGACACTTAATTTCAATGGTTCAAAAATTGACAGAATTAGTCTGGATGCTATGTCAGAAAAAGGAACAACAGTAACGTTAGGAATTTATGTTGATGGTGCAAGTGAGCCAATTGCCAAAACAGTTCTTAACAGACAGAAGAAGAAAAATGATTGGAGAAACCCAAAGAATATTTCAATAGATATTTCAAGTTTGAACTTAATAGGTGAGCATACAGTTCAACTTAAAGTATTAGATGCTTCTGCAGATAATGTTAAATTTCATATTAGTTCTATTGAATTTGTTGAAAGCACAGTTCCAACAATTTACTTTAACATTGATGAATCAGAGGGAACAATTGCTGAAATGAATGGTTCATCTGACCACAGTGCAGAATGTTATGGCAACATGACAATGACAGTTCCTGATAATTACACATGTGAATATACAGGTAAAAAAGCAAAGGGCGGAACTTATCAGTTAGAATATATTAGAGGTAGAGGAAATTCCACGTGGGGTGTGGACAAGAAACCTTACAAGATTAAGTTAGACAAAAAAGCTGATTTACTTGGTATGGGCAAGAATAAACATTGGGTTTTACTTGCAAACTATTATGACAATAGTTTGTTAAGAAATAAGATTACATATTGGCTTGGCAGTCAATTGAATATGCCATTTACACCAAAAAGTGAACCCGTTGACGTGGTAATGAATGGTGAATATTATGGAAGCTATTTCTTGTGTGAACATGTAAGAGTTGGGAAAACTAGAGTAAACATTGATGATTTAGAAGCAAATGAAGATGCAATGCATGAAACACAGGAACCATTTATAACAGGTGGTTATTTATTATCACTTGAACCTTATGGTAATGAAGAAAAAAAATCTTTTAAAACAAAGAAGAGCAACACTTTCTTAATTGAAAGCCCTTCCTTTGAAGATTACTACAATGAAACACAATACAATTACATAAAAAATTATGTCCAAAGTGTTGAAGATGCTATCTACGGAAAGAATTTCAAAAATGAAAAGGGTGTTTCATATTCAGATTTGATGGACGTGGCATCAACAGTTTATTATTATTTAGTTCAGGAATTTTCCATGAATGGCGATGGATATGTTTCAACAAGTACATATTTATACAAACCAAGAAACGGCAAATTATTCTGGGGACCACTTTGGGATTTTGATTATGTGGCATGGGGCTCAACAGAATATGGTGAATTTTCAACTACAGGCTGGACAGAAAACAGCAATATGTGGTTGGAAAGATTATTTGAAGATGAAAGCTTTTCTAAAAAAGTTGTAGATAGCTGGCCAGAGTTAAAGGCTGCTGTTGAAGAACTTATAAAAGACGGTGGACAGCTTGATAAATATAAGGAGAAAGTTAAACAGTCAGCTTTATACAATTTTGAAAAATGGGGTATATCACCTATTAATTACAACGAGGGTGATTCTGCTGTTAATTTAACTTATGACCAGGAAGTTGAAAGATTAAGAAGCTGGATAAAGGAAAGACTTAATTGGGTTGATAACAATATTAAGACTTTGTCACCTACACCTTGTACAGTAAAATATGTAGCAAACGGTAAAACAATTTACACTGGTAAAGAATACATTGGCAAAAAATTAAGCAATGTACCAACAGTCCCTAAGAAAAAAGGCTATGAGTTTGCAGGCTGGACAACAAAATATCATCTTACTTATGATGAATACATAATACTCCATCCAGACTTGAGTACGGACGATTTAGATGATGAGACAAAGGCTGAATTAGAAGATATTAAGAAAAAAGGTTATGACTATGAAGGTGATTTTGATACATATGATGCTGTTCCAAAGTCAATTACATTAACAGCAAAATATATACCTGAAAACGAAGTTGTAAAAGCAAAGAAAATTTACTTAAATAAAACAAAAGTGAATATTTCAACAGATATAGGTGTAGCTACTTTAATTGCGACAGTTGCACCTTTTGACACAACATTCTCTAATTTAAAATGGTCATCAAGTGATGAAAATGTTGTAACTGTAGATGATGGTATGCTAAATGTAGTAGCACCAGGTGACGCAGTAGTTACTGTAAGCACAGATAACGGAGTTAAGGCAACATGTAAAGTTCATGTATGCAACCAGCAGGAAACACGTGACTTTGACTATGAAAGTTATTTATTAGATGACAATGAAATTACAATGAATGTTGGTGAATACAGACAACTAAACATTACAAGTACACCTGACAATGCAATTTATAGTGAATTTCCATCATTTATCGGAATTGATGAGTCTATTGCAGAAGTTGGAGTAGGTGGAGTTATACATGCTGTTGCAGAAGGAAAAACTGCAGTTGTTATGGTAAAAGATGGCGACGTTTCAACATGCATAGTTAATGTTGTAGACAAATCTAAGAATGTTGTAAAGAAAGGTAGTCTGTACAATGTTAAGGGCAACATTTACAAGGTAACATATACAGGCAAGAAAAATACAGTAACATTTGTAGGCGTAAAGAATAAAAAAGTAAAGAGTGTTAAAGTTCCCGGAAATGTTAAGATTAGCAATAAAACTTTCAAGGTAACTGCCATTGAAAATAAAGCATTTGCTAATTTAACAAATGTAAAGAAAATTACAATTGGCAAGAACGTAGCAAAATTAACAAAAACGATGTTTGCAAAAAATAAGGAACTTAAAAAAATTGTTTTGAAAGCCAGAAAAACAAAAATAGCAAAGGGAACATTTTCTAAAAAGGTTAAAGTTGTAAAACCTAAGAAAACAGTAAAAAAGACATCTCATAGCAGAAAGAAGACTACAAAAAAGAAAACTGATAAAAAGAAGGCAAAAAATAATGAATAAACTACTTAATATGGAAATTTAGTTTATTAACAAAGAGTCTATGGTTTTAGAAACACTAAAGCCGTAGACTTTCTTATTTGCCTATTGTTTCCTGAAATTTTATGAAAGGTGTTATTTTTGTGGTGTAGTTTTTTATGCTTTCTACCCATGGAAAGTTATTAATTATAGGTATTTGCACAATAATACTATATAACTTAAAATATAATTAACAAAAAATTTACAGCGATTAAGTAATTTTGGAAAAGCAAAGTCCATATTGATAAGTTAATTATATATTATTTTGGAAAAATATAATGAATTATTGTATATGTATTTGTAAAACAAAAAATATGTTTTATACTTATTATAGTGTGTGTTTAAGTTTTATCAGCATAATAGCAGAGGAAATAAAATAGGCACTGTAATTTTATTTTACGGAAAGAAAAGAGAAAATTATGAAATTATCTGAGTTAAAAAAAGGGGAACATGGTCAAATTATACATGTTGGTGGAGAAGGACAACTTCGAAGGCATTTTTTGGACATGGGACTTATTGAAGGAACAGGGATTGAATATATGAAAACAGCTCCAATGGGAGATCCTATAGAGTATAGAATATGGGGATATGAATTGACTCTTAGGAAGGATGATGCTGCATGTATTGATATAGAACTTGTAGATGAAAAGGTCATAGAGCAACAATATCAAAAAGAGAGTAATGCAACATATAACAAAACAACGCATCCTCATATTGGGGAGCCGGGAATTTATCATGTTAAACAAAGAGGAGAAAAAATAACTAAAGGTCAGTTAATTACATTTGGTCTTGCAGGAAATCAGAATTGTGGTAAAACAACATTGTTTAACCAACTAACAGGAGCAAATCAGCATGTTGGAAACTTTCCCGGAGTTACTGTAGACAGAAAAGATGGCCCAATTAGAGGCCAGGAAAATACAATGGTTGTGGACTTGCCGGGCATATATTCAATGTCACCTTATACAAGTGAAGAGGTAGTGTCCCGCCAATATTTTCTAGATGACAGACCACGAGGAATTATTAACATTGTGGATGCTACCAATATTGAACGAAATCTCTATTTGACAATGCAATTAATAGAACTTAATATTCCTATGGTTCTTGCACTTAACATGATGGATGAGGTTACTGCCAATGGAGGAGCAATAGATGTAAATAAGTTAGAGGCTTCTTTAGGAATACCTGTTGTGCCAATTTCAGCGGCAAAAAATGAAGGTGTGGATGAGTTAATTGAGCATGCAATGCATGTGGCAATTTACAGAGAACGTCCGGGAAGAATGGATTTTTGTGATTCTGAGGGAGAAGATGGTGGTGCAGTACATAGAGGCATTCATTCAATTATGCATTTGATTGATGACCACGCCCATAAAAATGAAGTCCCAATACGTTTTGCAGCAAGTAAGATTATAGAAGGTGATCAGGAAGTAATTGACCGACTTCATTTAGATCAAAACGAAAAAGAAATGATAGAGCATATTATTATCCAAATGGAAAAAGAAAGTGGCATGGACAGACATGCCGCTTTGGCAAAGATGCGTTTTTCATTTATTGACAAAATATGTAAACAGACAGTTGTCAGACCAAGGGAAAGTAAGGAAAGAATACGAAGCAAAAAAATTGATAAGGTTTTAACAGGAAAATACACAGCAATTCCATCATTCATTGTTATTATGGCAATGATCTTCTGGTTAACATTTAGTGTGGTAGGAGCATGGCTTCAAAACCTTATGAATATGGGAATAACCTATTTAAGCAACTTATGTGAAAATGCAATGAATGGGGCACATGTTAACGAAGTATTGCAATCATTAGTAATTGACGGAATTTTTGTTGGTGTGGGAAGTGTACTTAGTTTCCTTCCAATAATAGTTGTATTGTTTTTCTTTTTGTCATTACTTGAGGATAGTGGTTATATGGCAAGAATAGCTTTCGTAATGGATAAACCTTTTAGAAAATTAGGTTTGTCAGGACGCAGCTTTGTACCAATGATAATTGGATTTGGTTGTTCAGTTCCTGCAATTATGGCAACAAGAACATTGCCATCAGAGCGAGACAGAAAAATGACTATTTTACTTACACCATTTATGAGTTGTTCAGCAAAGATTCCTATTTATGCATTTTTCGCAGCTGCGTTTTTCAGTCACAATGCAGCTTTGGTAATGGTAGGCTTATATTTTACAGGAATAATTGTGGCAATTTTATATGCTGTTATTTTAGATAAAACTAAATTCAAGGGAGAACCGGTACCATTTGTAATGGAACTTCCAAACTATAGATTACCTGGTGCCAAAAGTGTTTTAAGATTAATGTGGGATAAGGCGAAGGACTTTATAACAAGAGCATTTACAATTATATTTTTAGCTTCAATGATAATATGGTTCCTACAGACATTCGACATACATTTTAACTTAGTAAAAGATGCAGGAGATAGCATGCTTGCAATGATAGGTGGAGTGATAGCTCCAATATTTGCACCATTAGGATTTGGAGATTGGAGAGCATCAACAGCATTAATCACAGGATTTACAGCAAAGGAAAGTGTTGTAAGTACACTAAAAGTATTGTTAGGTGGTGGAGCCATAACATCGATGTTTAATGTGAAAAGTGCAATAGTATTTTTAGTATTTACTTTACTTTATACACCATGTGTAGCCGCTGTTACTTCTGTAAAAAGAGAATTAGGCGGAAAATGGGCAATAGGATTTGTGGTTTTACAATGTGTAATTGCCTGGATAATAGCATTTTTGTTTAAGATGGTGCTTATGATTGTATAAATATACATTTTTGTGTAAGTTATGTCCATTGAAATATAGGATAAATAATGCTATTATAAAAACAATTTAATTGAATATCAGTATATGGTTGGGCAAAAGGTTTTATTTACTTACAGAATCTAACAGGTTCTAAGGTAAATAAAACGTTTGTGTCGATTAAAAGGGAATTCGGTTAGAACCCGAAGCAGTCACCACTACTGTAATGCAGACGAGAAAGCAATTATGTCACTGGGAAACTGGGAAGGCGCTTTTAAGGATGAAGCTGAGTCAGGAGACCTGCCATATATGTGGTTTAAATATATTTTCCGGGTGAGGAGGATGTGTTTTTTTGTTGCCTTTTTATAGTAAATTATTTCAAAAATATAGTTTTTGATAAGCAGAGATTTAATCTATGTAAGAGAATTTACAACTTAGCTAATTGTTATGATAAAAGTAATCAGGAGCGACTATGGATAAGAAAAAATACAAAAATTTAATAAATAATATAGTCGTTATAATTACGGTTATTGCTGTTATTGTTACTACATTTAATGTAATTAATAATCGGGGGGATGTGCCGGACAATCCAATGAAAGATAAACTGGCAGATACGTCCAAAGTTTATGAAAACAGTAATCTGAATCTATATGATATAGATAATTCACAAAATCAGGAAGACACAAATAATAAAAGTAATAAGTCAGATATCAACAGCGATTACAATACTGCCAATAAAAGTGATAAGTCAGATAACGATAGTAGTAACAATACTGATAACAGAAGTAACGATGTAGAGAATAATAGAAACGACAATAATAATAAAGGCAATCAGAATACAAAAAATATAGGTAATAAGAACACAAATCTAAATAACACTTCCAAAAAATCAAGAGGAAGCAACCCTTCTAATACCGGGCCGGGAAAAGACGGCGGAAAATATGTATCCCACGTAAAAAATAAAAAAGTTAAGAAAGAATATTTTTCCACAACCATTAAGGATGGAGAAACAATATCAACTTATGAATATTCATTTAAGATAAAGCATTTAATAGATAGTCTTACAGTTGAGCAACAACTGGTTTATGTAAATGAAATGGTTGTAACTAATTTTGATGGCAGAGTTGTGCTAAAAGAGGGCGCAAATGAAATAAGAATTAGCATTACATACAGAACTGAAGATGGTCAGGAAATAAATGCACAGAAAAAATATACAGTAAACGTAGACACAGAAAATCTTTTTATATCTACGGATTTGAAAAATCAAACAGTATCATCACCGATTTTTAAATTTTTTGCACTGGCAAAAATGGGAAACAATAATGGAGAAATGTTTCTTAGTTTAAATGGCAAAAATATAACTGGAGAAAATGGTAAATATTCTGTTGTATTAAAAGAAGGGGAAAATGAAATTATTGCCAAAGGAAAGTATGGCAAATATGAAATAACAAAAACTTTTAAAATTGTTTTAAAGTATCAGGAAGGTTTCGGAATCGAAACAGATTTGGAAAATCAGACAGTTAATGCAGATAAAATAAGCTTTTTTGCACTTGTTAGAAATGGAAGTAGTAAGGCGAAACTTTCAGTAATTGTCAATGGAGATATTATTGAAGGTAGCCAAAATGCTTACAGTACGAAGTTAAAAATTGGAAACAACACCATACGACTGAAAGCAGTGGACACAGGTGGTGTTTCAATAAATAAAACATACACGGTTAAATATGTGCCATTGGCTACAAAAGATACAGAACCAATTCTTGAGTACATAAATATAAAAGATGGAATGGATATTAATGGAGAAACTTTTACGTTGTACATTGGCGCCAAGGACTATAAAGATAACAGGATTTACTATGATGGAATAGAAGTTAAGTTAAATGGCAAAAAGATTCAATATCGCTGGTCTGCAAAATATGTTGGTTATTTACTTAATTTACAAAATGGAATTAATAATTTGGAAATTAAGCTAACCGACAATCAGGGAAGATATAAAGTATTTACTTATAAAGTTAAATGTACATACATAGATCAGGGAACAGTAATAGGAACTGCAACGGTCAGCATAGATGCAAAGGTTATACATTTAGGCGTTTTACTTAAACCTAAGAAAGTTGACATTTATTATGGTGACAGTGCAGCAGATGTGTTTGAAAGAGCAATGGATGGAAGTGGCTTTACATTTACTAACACAGGGACAACAGGCACAGGATTTTATTTGGAGTCAATTGGCAGACCAGGGATATTAAAAGGTTGGAAAATTGACGATAAACTAAAGAAAGAAATTCAAGAAGACGGTTTACAGTTTAATATAGATCCTGCAACCGGAAAATATGTATACGATATGGATAGTCTGTCAGAGTTTGATTTTTGTCAGGGTTCAGGTTGGACATATTGCGTAAATGGTGAATTTAAGGAGTATGGCATGTCAGAATATAAGCCAAAGGATGGGGACAATATTCTCATTAGATATACGTTGGCTTATGGCAAAGATATTGGTGGATATAATCAGTCAGGCACATCCTATGGAATAAAAGACAAGTACGATATTACATATTAAAGTAGAGCTTTATTCAGAATTAAAGGAAAAGTGTCTTGAAGTAATAAGATGAAAAAATATATAAAACCTATTTGAAAAGTAATGAAGCACAACAGGTGAAAATATCTCAAATAAAAGAATAAGATTGGGTGTAATTAATGAAAGGACATAAGTATGATTGAAAAAACAAATCAGGAAATAAATGAAAAGTTAAAAGACATAATTACTGAAGCTGAAAAAGTAATTAAAGGAAAGAATCAAATTGTGGAAAAAGTTTTAATGGCAATAATTTCCAAAGGGCACGTTTTATTGGAAGATGTGCCGGGAGTGGGAAAGACAACTTTAGCTTTAACTTTTAGTAAGGTTTTAGGACTTGATTATAAAAGAATGCAGTTTACACCGGATAGCGTGCCTTCAGATATAACAGGTTTTACAGTTTATAACAAAGAAAGCGGAAGTTTTGAGTATATGGAAGGGTGTGCAATGACAAATCTTTTGTTGGCAGATGAAATTAACAGAACCTCAAGTAAAACTCAATCGGCATTGTTGGAAGTAATGGAAGAAAGAAAAATCACAGTGGACGGAGTCACAAGAGAAACAGGTAATCCATTTGTTGTAATTGCAACTCAGAATCCAACAGGCTGGATTGGTACACAAAGTCTTCCAAAATCTCAGTTGGACAGATTTATGGTAAGACTTAACATGGGCTATCCAAGTAGAGAGAGTCTGATAGAAATTATGAAAGACAGACACCATGAAAATCCGTTAGAAAAAGTTAAAACAGTAGTCACAAGAGAACAATTAATTGACATACAAAACCTTGCAGAAAATATTTTCGTATCTCAGGAAATTTATGAATATATAAGCAGTCTTGTGGAAAAAACAAGAGAATATGAACTGGTAAGTCTAGGTGTAAGCCCAAGAGGAGCTTTGGCAATTTGCAAAATGGCAAAGGCGAGAGCTTTAATGAAAGGCAGAGATTTCGTTGTGCCGGAAGATGTTGACTATGTATTTGAAGATGTGTGTTGCCACAGAATGGTGTTTAATAATAGTCCGTTAGATGATGAAAATTCTAAGGAAGTCATAAAAGAAATTCTAAACAGTGTGACAATTAATATTTAAAACAACATTAAAAAAAGATAGGAACCTTATGAAAATAAAAAAAATCTTATGGATATTATTTTTAATTTTTCTTTTGCTGTTGGGAATTTTGTGTGAAAAATCATTATTTCTCACAATTGCATTGGTACTAATAATATTAGAAGTGTTTTCCTTATTGTATGGCAGATTTGCCCTTAAGAGACTTAGTGTAGATTTAAAGTTTCCGGGAATTGCCGGTAAGGAAAAAGAAACAAAAGGAAAATTAATAATTAAATTAAAGTATTTATTGCCTTTAAGTGAAATTAAGGCTAACTGCAAAATAAAAAATAAGTTTACCGGAGAGGAAAAAGCCGTAACAATTAGCACTTTTATGGGCATGAAGAAAACAGAGAAAATCCCATTAGGACTTAGCAGGGAATATTGTGGTTGCATAAACATAGCTGTTGAGAATATAGAGATAGTTGATTTGTGGGGGATTTTTTCAAACAGAAGAATATTAGGCAATATATGTAAAATGTTTATTTTGCCAGAGACAACAAATATAAAAATAAAAGAAAGTAGTGGAACAACTGCCATAGATTCATGGAAATTTGTGGAAAGTAACAGTGCTTCTTCCGGTGAAATGTACGATATTAGAGAGTATGTTAAGGGAGATAACATAAAAAATATTCATTGGAAATTAACAGGTAAATATGAAACACCTATGGTTAAGAAAATGTCAAAAGAGACAGAAGACCTGGTAATGATACTTTTTAATAATGTAGATGAACAGGAAAGCTATGAAGCTTGGGACAAGTTAGGACAACGCTTGTTTTCCCTTAGCAAAAGTTTAATTGAAAAAAATATATCTCATAGTGTTTCCTGGTGTAGCAAAGGAAAATGGATAACTTATAAAATAACAGAGCAAAAAGACTTAACAGGAAATCTTTTGAAAGTTTTAGATGTTGACAGCAATAAGGATTATTTTGTGGATTTTGAAAAGAAGCTACAGGAACAAAAACTATATTATGAAAATGTGATTGTTGTTTCTAACTAACACAGAAAGGTGAAAAAATGAGAAATCAAAGTACAGTTGATTTAAAAAAATTAAATACGGAAGCTAGTAAATCAACAGCTATTTTGAGAAACGTTTTGGAACTTATTCTTTTAATAGGAACAGGTGGATTTTTGATAACTTTATTAGATTTTAAAATCACATCCTTTGGTCTGAATGGAAAAGTATTTCTAAATAAAATTGGAAATATGGTTGGAGAAAAATTCGGAGTGATAACTTCACAATATAAGCTGACTTCTAATGGAAGTATGGATGTAATATTTCTTGTACTTATTTTGCTGTTAATTTTAACACTGCATGTGTTGATAAGCAGCGAAAGACTATTACCTTTATTTATTGTTGGAATTAGTATTTTGGTTTTACAGGGGGTGTTTGGAAATAACAAAAGTACAATTTGGATGACCATTGTTCTATTTGCAAACATGGCAATTTATTTAAATAAAACAATTGGTAAGGCAACCATTAGGTGGAAAGCACAAATAATAGTAGTTGGCACAGTGCTAATAATAGGTGTGTTAATAAATCCCATATCCAATATTTTATGGAATGAGAATGGTGGTAAGGCAAACAGTATAAAGAAAGTAAATTCTATTTTAACAGAACAAATAGATAACTTTAGATACAACAGAAAGAACAACATAGCCTTAAAAGTGAAAATGTCTAAGCCTGAGGTTTATTATTTAAAAGGATTTGTGGCAGGTGATTTTACAGACAAAGGCTGGGAAAGCACAGACAAAAAGACTTTATACAAATATTCAAATTTATTTTATTGGTTACATAAAGACAGCTTCTATGGACAAAGCCAGTTAGCAAATGGAAAACAGGAGTTACTTGGAGAAAAGTCAGAAAACAAAATGACAGTTAGTGTTGTAGGGGCATCATCTAAATACATATACACGCCTTATGAATATATTACTGATAATGAAAAACTAAAAAATAAAAACAGAATTGGCGATGAAAGTCTTGAGTCAAAAGGTGTTTATGGAAAGAAAAACTATACATTTATTGTAAGTGAAAACATAGTTAATAATTTTTCTGAAATGGTTGATAAATTAAATAGATTACAAACCAAAACAGATTATATGGTAAAGGAAAAGTATTACAATCAATTTGTATATGAGAATTATTTAAAATTAACTAATACTGAAAAGCAATTATTAAGTACATACTTGAAAAACAATACTGAAAGAAAATCTTATGGTGATGCAAAATCTGCAATTGTAAATTTTCTTAATAAAAATATAGCTTATGATGAAAAGTCAGAAGAAATAAAAGATTATAGAAGTTTTCTTACAGAGTTTTTAGAGAAAAACAAAACCGGTAATAATAAAGATTTTGCAACAGCTACAGTTTTAATGTTTAGGTATTTTGGAATTCCATCAAGATATGTAAAAGGTTATTTAATTACCAAAAAAGATATAGAAAATGTTAAGGCAAATCAAACAATTAACATTAAACAATCTAATTATCATTGCTGGGCAGAGTATTATCAGGATGGAATCGGCTGGATTCCATTTGAAACTAACAGTAAATATAGAGATTTAATGGGAACAAATGATAGTATTTCAGGCAACAATAATGATTCTAATAGTGGTGATAAGCAGACAATTCAAAACGTAAATAAGGATAAGCATTTAGATGATGAAGTAGAAGAAAAAAAGGTTAAAGATAATAAAGAGGAGAAATTAATTTATTCTATTGTTGCCTTATTGAATTTGTTAATACTTTTTGTGGTAGCTTATGAAATCAGGCTCTATATACTAAGAAGAAAAATCAGACAGAGCTTTGAAAATGGGGACAATAACAGAACAGTTATTAATTATGTTTCATTTATGGTTAGCACATTGCGTATATTTGCAAAAGTTCAATGTGGCAACATAAGTGAGTATAAAAAAACATTAGCTAAGTATCAGTCAGGAGACAATAACACATATTTAGAAATTGTCAATTTATATGAAAAGGCAAGATACAGTAACAAAGAAACATATGTGAATGAAGTGAACAAAGTTAAAGCTTATGTTAATAATGTAAGGTTTAATATGTATGCAGGTTTAAAGCCGGTTCAAAAGTTCAGATGGAAGTTTGTTTCAAAATATGGAAGCTTTACAAATAGGAGGTAGTAATGAAAAAAAGAATATATTCTTTGCTGTTAATTTTAATATTAGTAGTTACAACATGCTTTTCCGGTTACAGTAATGTGTCAGCGGCTGAAACGGAAGGCAGTAAGAAAACAGTTACCGTTTATTTTACTTTAAGTGAAGATGGAAAATTTGTAACGGGAAATGATGATAATGAAACAGTTCTTTGTCATGTTCCGGTAACCATAAGCTATTTTGATTTGGCAGAGTATGGTTTGGAAGACTATTACAGATATGAAGCAGATTCATTTGAAGATGGCGGAAGATATAACAGCGATAAGATTGTTGAACAGCCAACATTACTACACTTGTTTATAAAAATGTTGGAAAAATATTATTTGCCTAATGGAGAAAAATTCATTCCTAATGACAGCACTCAGGATGCAATGAGCATATCAGGTTCTGCCACAAGTCTGTACATGACAAGATTCTGGGGCCATGATGAAAACCTTATGTATTATGTAAATCATTCTTATCCATTACAGGCAGCAGGATGGGGTTCTACATCAGACTATATTTTGTTAGAAGATGGTATGGAAATTGATGTGGCAATGTTTTCTGATTGGGACTTTTACCACACAGGGGCATTTGCTTATTTTACAAGTGAAAGTACAAATAGTGTCGACTCAGGAATATACAATATTAAAACCAATGAAAACATCAGCCTTACAATGAGAGGCACTGCAACTAATGCGGCAAATGATGGGAGCTCAACTTTTGTGGGAGAAAAGATGCCGGGGGAAGATGTTGTGTATTGCAAACAGTCTCAGGCAGTAGCCGATTATAACAATGATAATTGGAAAAGGTTTGGCACAACAGATGATAAGGGTCAGATTAATTTATCGTTTGATAAGCCGGGAACCTACTATGTGTCATCTACATCCCTTTATGAAAATTATAATTTGTCATCAGGAAATGCCTGTGTGGCACCGCCTATTGCAGTAATAAATGTAAGTGATGACAGCGGGGAAGTAACGGAAACATCTACTGAAAAAGATACAGGTGAAACAGGTACAACACCACAGGAAAGTACGGGCAGTCAGGAGACTAATACTGAAACAGGAACAAAAAATCCTGATGTAACTACAGAAAATGTGGAAGACTACACCGGCAACATTATAAAAAACATAGAAATAAGTAATGGTGTTTCAGATAACGCATTAAAGTATAGCCTGGATTCTCAGTTTCAAAACAATAGAAATGAATATAACATTACAATACCCGATTATGAGAACTCAGTTTGTGTGAGAGCAGCGTTAGACAACAGTGGAATTAATGACGCAGAGATAGTAGTAAATTATACAGACATAAATGGAGAAAACAGGGTAGTTTCAATTGTTGGAGACGATGAACTTGGAAAGAAACTTAACAGGATAATTGAAACAGGAGCAGGTGGAAATCAATTTACAATAACAGCAACTTATAAAAATAAAAAAGAAAATTACACTTTTAATATTATAAGGAAGCTGTCATTGAAAAATCTGTCTGTAAAAAGTAGGGATAACGACATTGATTTACAACCACAGTTTGACCAAAACACAAATGAATATGAAATAAACATACCTGAAAGTTTAAAGGAAATTACTTTAACGGCAGTTCCTTATATGAAAAATCAATACAAGGTTTACATAAATGGAAAAGAAACAGAGAGTGGCAATGATTACACAGTTAGCACAGAAAACAATGTAGAAATAAAGCTTGAAAAGGATGGCTGTGAAAGTAATTTATACATCTTAAAAATTAATAAAACAAAACTTGTAAGTGTAGATTTTGAATTGACGAAAGAAAGTGTTTTACAGGTAAAAAATTCAAATAAAGAAACAATTGTTAGTGAAAAAGTTACTGAAGATAAATATACTCTTGAGAATTTACTTCAGGGCGAAGAGTACTCCTATGTAATCACAAAAAATGGCTATGTATCTAAAAATGGAACTTTTAAAGCAGGGGAAGTTTCAAGTATTAATGGAATTTTAAGGGAAGCTCAGAATAATGAAACAATAAACAAAAATATTAAATCTCAGTGGAGTAATTTCAGAGGTAATAGTGACAATAATGCAGTAACAGATTCATTAACTGCTACAGATTACAAAAACTCAATGTTGTATTGGGCAAAAAAAGTAGGCAAGGGCTATGGCAGTGGAGCACCAAGTTCACCAATTCTTGTGGGGGAAGATTTGGTTTATACTACAGCAACATCAGTTGTAAAAATTAATACAATTACAGGAGAGGTAATTAAAAGTGGCCACATGATTAGAACTTCAGCTTTTAATATTACACCACCAACTTATGGAGATGGAATGATTTTTGTGGCACTGGCAAGTGGTGCCGTACAGGTGTTTAATGCGGATACATTGGAATCTTTGTGGGTTTATGAAGATCCGTTACATGGTCAACCTAATTCGCCAATTACATATCACGATGGTTATGTGTACACGGGATTTTGGAATGGTGAAACAGGCGTTGCTAATTATGTTTGTCTTTCTGCTACAGATGAAAATACAGGTAATCAGACTGAAAGCAAAGAAGCAACCTGGACATATACTTCAAAAGGTGGGTTTTACTGGGCAGGCAGTTATGTTAATGATAATTATCTGGTAGTTGGAACAGATGATGGAGCCAGTGCAGACGAGACAGGAAATGGCTCACTGCTTGTATTAAATCCATTAACAGGAAAAGTAATTTCAAAATACAGTGACATTAGAGGTGATGTGAGAAGCACCATTACCTATGATAAAGATACTGACAGATTTTATTTTACATCAAAAGGAGGAGATTTCTGTTGTGCAAAAATTGACTCCAAAGGAAATATAGAAGAGATTAAGAAAACAGACCTTGGTAGCGCAAGTACATCCACACCTGTAATTGCAAACAGGCGGGCATATGTTGGTGTAAAGGGTAACGAGCAGTTTGGAGTAAACTCAGGGCACCACATTGCAGTTATAGATTTAGAGAATATGAGCATAGCTTACAGCCTTTTAACAAGAGGTTATCCACAGACAAGTGGACTTGCCACAACAGGCTATGAACAACAGGACGGCTATACCTATGTTTATTTTATAGATAACTATGAGCCAGGTAAGGTAAGAGTTCTGAAAGATAAACCGGGTCAAAGCTCAGCAATTATAACAAGGGACAGCGAGTACGAAGACGAAAATGACTACAATGTTTTGTTTTCACCAAAGGGTGAACAGGCAAACTATGCAATATGTAGTTTGATAACTGATGAATACGGAACAATGTATTTCAAAAATGACTCGGCATATATGATGGCTCTTGGCAGTAAAATAACCAAAATAATGGTTACAAAGAAGCCTGACAAATTAGTTTATAAGGCTGGTGAAACATTTGACTCTACAGGTATGGAAGTTACGGCTTTTTATTCAAATGGAAAAACAAGAGATATTACAAAATACGTTACTGTGGAAAACAAAAAATTAACAGCCAACATGACAGACATAGAAGTGTCATTTGAACATGTTTTGTATAACGATGAATTAAAGAATTATGAAAAATTTGAGCCTTTAATTGACACAGTAGACATAACTGTCATTGACGAGGCAGGGGAAAAGCAGGCATCAAATGTTGTAAACAAAATCAACTTAATTGGCGACAATATTACAATAAATTCCAAACAGGCAATTTTTAATGCAAGAAATGCTTATAACAGTTTAGATAGTTCATTAGAATTTCTTGTTAGCAACTACGGAAAACTAACAAAAGCTGAGGCAACTTTCAAACAGGTAGCAGCTAAATATTTCAGCCAAAATCCGTTGAAAACAAAATGGGATAATAAGTTATTCCAAACAATAAACATAAGTTGGAATAGTTTAAAACAGGCTGATGGATATTTAGTTTACAAATTGAATTCAGCAGGAAAGTATGTGGAAGTTGCAAACATAACAAAGTTAAATTTCAAAGACACAACAGCTATAGTTGGACAAACTTACAAATATAAAGTTATTCCATACATAAAAATTTCAAATAGCAAGATGGGAATAATTTTAGGTAAAGCTTCTGCTATACAGGCAAAGTCAAAGCTAGGAAAAACAGAGAGAGTGAAGCTTTCTAAAGCAAAGAAGAAATACATAAAAATTAAATGGAAGGGAAACAAAAACTGTAGCGGATATGTAATTTACAAAAAAACAGGTAAGAAATTTAAAGTTGTTAAAACAGTAACCACTAACAAAAAGATTACATATTTAGACAAAAAAGTGAAACTTAACAAAAAGTATTCTTACAAAATTAGAGGATACAGAATTGTTAGTGGAAAGAAAATTTATGGTGATTTTTCAGCTATTAAAAGCTTAAAAATAAAAAAATAAAAAAGGAGAAAGAGATGAAACATGTAGGAAAAAAGCTACTTGCTTTACTGTTAGTATTATCAATGCTATCAGGGATGTCATTTAACAACGTGACAATTGCAAGTGCAGAAGAAACAACGGCGGCTTGTATTACATTAAGTAAAAATGTGAAAAGTGAAGTTGAGGATACAACTTATATTTACAATGGTTACAAGCCAAATTTAGGAGCAAAATTTACAGATAGTGAAAAACATAGTCTGGTTTATTATGAAAGCAGAAGTGTTTACGATGAAGAAAGTGGAAAATGGTCAGAAGCATCAGACTTCTCAGAAATCGTAATAGGTTTTGCAAGTAGTTTGTCAGAATATGCCGTAACAGAAAACACTCCAGGCAGATATAAGTACACTTGGAAGGCGTATTGTAAGTCAACAGGAGAATTTTCTAAGGAAACTTACACTGTGGATTTAACAGTGGAAGATCCTAAAACAACAGTATATAACATGACATTTTATGTTGGACAGGATAATAATGGAAAAAATAAAAATCCCAAAATTAAATTATACAAAACAACAGGTCATGATGGAGATGGATATGATACATTTAATGAAGATGATGAAATAGAAATTACTGACAATGGTATAGATGCCAGCGGCCAGTATAGAGTATACACTACTTCTTTACTTGGAGCCACATATTCATACAGAGCTTATGGCTATGATGAAAGCACAGATGACTATACTGTGCCAATGGGTGGTATGAATGTTAATATTCCAATGGCATCAAACGTTACCCAGTCAGGTTATGACTCAAAGTCAGTGTATATTAAATGTGCAAATGTTGGTTCAAACAGTAAATACGATGGAACTAATTATTTAACAGAAGACCAGTACACAACGCAGGTAGTATGTCCATATTATAATTGTATTGCAACACCGGGCACACCTATTGTAAAAAATAATATTACATATTATCCTTATATGCTTATTGCGCAGGGCAATGCCTGTCTTTATAATTATTTTTCAAATCCAAATGATGATGTTGCAGACAATTATGATCTTATGTATGGATATGGAATAAACAAGACAGTAAATAAAGGTTATTCTGTAGATACATGGAATGCAGCAGTGGCTAAAAGAATTACATCAGAGATTACAGTACCTGATGAAGCAAAGGCGCAGGTTTTCTTCCAGATGAATAACTTTAATGACAGGGAAATTGAAAGCTATAAGCAGAAAACAAATTCAGATGGAACAGTAACCTGGTCATTCTATGTGCCAAAATCAAATGGAAATTATTCTTATCGTGTATCAAAAGACGGTTATGTAACTAAGGCAGGCTATATGAGCCTTGGTAGTGAAGAGTCAGCTAAGATTTCAGTTGATTTAGACAGAAAAGATGTTACCAGTCATGATTTTAGCAAGCTAGGTAGCACAGTTATTAAAAGGGATGAAGCAAACTTAATTATGAATGTAAGTGATAAGAATGTAAAAAATCTAAATGTAAATGATACATTCAGACTTAGAGCTTACAGAGTTTGGGAAATTATAAACAGCGATGCAGGAAATATTATGATAGAGCCTGACTTTAATTATCAGGTATTATCAGGGGAAGACTGCATTAACATTAAGGAAGTAGAAGATAACAGAACTAATGGAAAAGGCAACTGGTTAGATATTACAGGTGTAAAAGACGGCATAGCAGTAATTGCTGTTACATACAATGCAATTGATGTGGAAGGTTCAGCAAGTTGCGGATTTTACCCTGCAATTTCTCCAAAGAGAACAGGTATTGTTGTAATTAATGTTGGAGATAAGGATTCTGATATTTTAGACGTTGGTGTAAAAAATAATAACGGTAAAAATTGGTGTTGGAATTATGACACATTTTTCTTTGACAAAGAAGAAGGAACTATGAACATTGCTCCAACAGCGAAAAGTGGAATTGCCAAAGTTGAAGTTACACCTGTTAAAACAACAGATGATTTGAACAGTAGTTTAGGTGATAGTGAAGAAATAACAGCTAATGAAGATGGCACGTATAATGTTAAACTTGAAGATGGAAACAATATTATTAAGGTTACTTCTAATAATGGCTCTGTTGACTATCAGGTAGTAAGAGCTGCAAAAATCAAAATCAATTATGAAAATATGTCAAATCCAGGTGAAGACATTATGCCAGGTGACAAAGTAAAAATTACTTTTAACGGATTATACAGATCAATTCCTAAAATCTCAGGAATTTTTAATCCGGTAATATTACAGGTTGTAGGTTATGATGAAGACAACAATCAGTACACTGGTTTAATTTCACAGTATCAGGTTGCAGATAATGGTTCACTGGAAATTACAGTACCAAAAGATGTTACATTTGAAGAAGGTAAAGAAGAGACAGAGTACAAAATAAATAATGGATTTGTTAATTTACAGTCCATGTATAGTTATGCAAATGCATGGGCATTTATGTATACATTAACAGATGCAGGTGCAGGCACATGTTTTAATGCAGTTAATGTAACAGGTCAGCATTCTACAATTGCAGATTTTGGCGTTCCTGTAAAAAGAAAAGTAACATACGGGGTTAATTTTAAAGTTACAGATGAACAGGGAAATGAAATTAAAGATTATGACATAAATGTTCATGACAAGAATGCTGATGAAGACGTTACTAACTTTACAGCACTTGGTTATGGAAAATACTATTATACAATTGATGCAAAGGGCTATGTAGTTTCAAACAGCACATTCTCATTAGGTTCAAAGACTGAAACTGTAGATGGTACATATACAGTTAATGTTGTATTAAAGAAGGCAACTGAAAATGCGTGGGACGGTCAGACATTTACTGAACCACAAAAAGATGAAGATGGTACATATTTAATTAGCACCGGTGCAGAACTTGCATGGTTCGCACAGGAAGTAAATTCAGTGGCAGCTAAGTCAACATCAACAATTAATGGAAAATTAACAAAGGATATTGACCTTGCAAGCCATAATTTCCCACAGATTGGTTATTTCAACGGTGGAACAGAATATGTTTACTACGGAGGAAACTTTGAAGGAAATAATCATAAGATTTATAATTTTAGATTTGAGAAAAAAGCCAAGGTAGCAACAGGAGCTTATGGCGGTTTATTCGGTTACATAAAGGGAGCAAAAATAACTAACCTTTCAGTAGATGGTGAAGTTTTAGTGTCAGCTCTTTCTACAGTATCAGTTTCATCTGCATACACAGGTGGTGTTGTAGCTTATGCTGACAGCTCAGAACTCACAAACATAACATCAAATGTAAATGTATCTATTAAAGATTACGAAAAAGGAACATGGAATTATATTGGTGGTATTGCAGGTTATGCAAGAACAACAGTTATTAAAAACTCACAGAACTTAGGAAATATTACAGGAAATAGAAATGCAGCAGGTATTGTTGGCAGAACAAACAGTAATATTGAAAACTGTGTAAACAAAGGTAAAGTATATTCAACTGTAGGATTTGCAGGTGGTATAGTAGCAGAAATGTCATCAGGTTCTGTTAAAAACTGTATTAATACAGGAGCTGTTGAAAGCAAAACAGGTGGCACAATTGGTGGTATTGTAGGTTATGGAAATGGTTCTACAACATCTGTTATTGAAAACTGTATTTCTCTTGGAAAAGTAACAACAGAAGTAAACAGCACTACAGTTGGTTCAGTTGTAGGTTCATTAAAATATGGTACAGCTAAGAATTGCTATGGTATCTCAGAAGATGGTGTTACATGCGGTACAGTGGCAAGTAATACTAAAGAAGAAGACTGCTATACTTTTGATAATAATGATGCCTTGTTATACAAATATGCTACAGGAAAAGATTTAGATGACTGTGGTGAAAATGCTAAACAGGACATAAAGGAAATTACTTCAAAATATGAAGAATTAATTTTAAGTGATAATAGCACAGAAGATTTATTAAATGGTTTGGCAGAAATTTCTAATGAAAACTTTGATAAATGTATATTAGAAAATGAAAATGCAAGAGTAACAGTAAGAGTTCAATCAGAAAATAAATATATTGCAGTTTCAGACACTATTGTGGTAAACGGCTATTTAGCTGAATCTTATGGATTTACAGATTCAGTAGAGGATAGTGTATCAGCATTAGACGTACTTGTTGCTGAACATGAAAAGTTATACGGTGACAAATTTACTGAAAGTACAGCAGATGAGTACCTTGTAGTTAGTGCAAACCAGTATGGAACTATGGTTTCAAAAGCATTCGGAAAAGATGCGTCAACATTTATGTATGCAGTTAATGAAAAATATCCACATAATGATACATTGGTTGATGGATACTATACAGGCTACACTGTAGACCAGGCAAAAGTAAGCGATGGAGATACAGCAGATTTCTATTTCTTACAAGATGCATCTTACAGTGATGACCTTTCAACAATTACATTAAGCACTAATGAAATTACAACTGATAAGTCATTTAATTTATCATTAAAGGGATATAATTATGCATGGTACGGAGCTTGTGAACAGTCTAAAATTGATGCAAATACACATGCTATTGAAGGGGCTAAAGTAGCAATTATTGATGTTACAACAGGAGAAATGGAAACACTTGAGAATGTTGTAACAGATAAAAACGGTAATGCCAGCGTAAATATTGACAAGGCAGGAAAATATTTTGTTACAGCTTATGTTGATGGTGAAGGTAAAACACCAATTCTTATGTCACAGGCAGTAATTAATGTAGAGTGGGCTAAACCTTTAGAAGTAAAAGGTGTTGCTGTTGCTAAGCAGAATAAAAATGTTGTTTCAGTTATGTGGAAACAGGATTTAGAACAGATTAGATTAGGACAGATTTACAATGTTTATGTAGACGGTGGACTATATAACAAATATCCTGCAGCTTCTACAATTACATATACTTTTGACAAACCGGGTAAACATACTATTAAGATTACAGCTGAGTTAAATGGCTTCGAAACAGAAGGTAAGACAGTGGAAATTGAAGTTGAGAAAGAAACAACAACTGAAAAGGCAACATCAGCAGATACAACTGCAGAAAATGTGACATCAAATACTACTGAACCGGCAAGTACGGAAGATAATGTAACACCAGTGGAAACAACAGGCGATGATATAACAAAGGTAGAAACAAGCGCAGAAGACAACACAACTACAGAACCGGCAAGTACGGAAGATAATGTAACACCAGTGGAAACAACAAGCGCAGAAGACAACACAACTACAGAATCGGTAGTTAGCACAACAGCTGAAACAACATCTAAGGTTGTAACAACAGGCAAAAAGACACCTACTACAAAAGCACCTAAGGTAACAAAGAAAGTTATAAATAAGATTGTTAAAGTTAAAAAGGCTGTAAAGAAGAAATCATCAAAGAAGATTTCCATAAAGTTACAGAAAATTAAGAGTGCAAAAGGCTATGAAGTAAGAATAGCTACAAACAAGAAATTTACAGGTAAAAAAGTTATCAAAATTAGAACAAAGAAAATAAGCTTTGTTTATAAGAAACTTAAACCAAATAAGAAATATTATGTAAAAGCAAGATTCTATAGAATTATAAAAGGCAAGAAAGTTTACGGAAAATGGGGTAAGGCTAAAAAGGTAACTTTTAAGTAAAAATTAAAAATAATTTTAAAGTTAAAATGTAAAAATCAATTGAAAAGCTAAATGAATTTTACAGACAAAAACATTGTCAGGGAAGAATGTGGTTTTCCTTTGTGTGGTGGGACATTTAAGGACCGCTACACAGGGATTGCATACCTTGACAATGTTTTTTTATTATAATATAATCAGTTTTAATGGCGTTGAAAGAGAGAAGTAGCTTTAATTATCGCTTATAGAGAGCAGAAGATGGTGGAATTTCTGTAGAATGAATTAATGTGAATAACACTCCGGAGCTGCAATCTGAAAGAACATATTTAATTGGATATTTAAGAGTATCCGGATAATATTTATAACGGATAACTTGAATACAGTTTTTTGAAACAGAATTGGAAATAGTTGTAGAAGCAGATGTGTTTTAGTAGGAGAGCCGTCACCGAGCGATAATCGGAAGGTTTTTAAACCAGAGAGTGGCTGCATGGCAGTAAATCAGGTGGTACCGCGGACAACATGTTCGTCCTGAATAATTGTTTTCAGGATGAATGATATAGATATAATTAAGAAAGATTCATTCTGAAAAGGGATGAATCTTTCTTGCTTTAAATAATATTAAATTTAATAATATTAAACTTAAAACTTCAAATAAATATATAAGCAAAGTTGAGTTTCATCTTTCTGTTACATACAGGCAATTAAACAACAAAAACACTCATTAACAATTTGAAGGGAGAAAACTAATGGACGTAAACACAAACAACATCTATCGTGATGTGACAATTGACCAGCTTAGCGAAGTAAACGTTGGTGAAACAAAGAAAATTGCCGGATGGATTGAAAACATTCGTGACCATGGTGGAGTATCATTTATTGACCTTAGAGATATGTATGGTGTAATGCAGGTAGTTATGCGTGACACATCACTTCTTGAAGGACTTAGTAAGGAAGATTGTATTTCAGTAGAAGGACCTATTGAACATAGAGATGAAGAAACATACAATCCAAAGATTCCAACAGGAACAATTGAATTAGAAGCAAAGGAAGTTAAGGTACTTGGTAAGACTTACAGACAGCTTCCATTTGAAGTAATGACATCAAAGGAAACAAGAGAAGACGTAAGACTTAAATATCGTTATCTTGACCTTAGAAATACAAAAGTAAAAGATAACATGATTTTCAGATCAAATGTTATTTCTTATTTAAGACAGAAGATGACAGAAATGGGATTCTTAGAAATTCAGACTCCTATTCTTTGTGCATCATCACCTGAAGGAGCAAGAGATTACATTGTTCCAAGTAGAAAATTTAAAGGAAAATTCTATGCATTACCACAGGCACCACAGCAGTATAAGCAGTTACTTATGGTGTCAGGATTTGATAAATATTTCCAGATTGCACCTTGCTTTAGAGATGAAGATGCAAGAGCTGACAGATCTCCTGGAGAATTCTATCAGTTAGACTTTGAAATGAGTTTTGCAACACAGGAAGATGTATTTAGAGTTGGTGAAGAAGTATTAGCAGACGCATTTAACAAGTTTGCACCTGAAGGTTATGAAGTAACACAGACTCCATTCCCAATTATCAGCTACAAAGAAGCTATGCTTAAGTACGGAACAGATAAGCCTGATCTTCGTAACCCATTAGAAATAATCGATGTAACTGATTTCTTCCAAAGATGTACATTTAAGCCTTTCCACGGAAAGACAGTTCGTGCAATTAAGGTTGAACAGAAGTTATCAAAAGGCTTCCACGAGAAGTTGCTTAAGTTTGCACAGAGCATTGGTATGGGTGGACTTGGTTACTTAGAAGTATTAGAAGATGGTTCATATAAGGGACCAATTGACAAATTTATTCCTGCTGAAATGAAAGATGAAATTAGAAAAATGGCTGGTCTTAAAGCATTAGACACAATTTTCTTTATTGCAGATACAGAAAAGACTGCATCAATTTATGCAGGACAGATTCGTACAGCACTTGGTGAGAGACTTGACTTAATTGATCAGAAATCATATAAGTTCTGTTACATTAATGACTTCCCAATGTATGAATATGATCCTGAAGAAAAGAAGATGATTTTCACACATAATCCATTCTCAATGCCACAGGGTGGTCTTGAGGCACTGGAGACAAAGGATCCTGAAGATATTCTTGCATACCAGTATGACATTGTATGTAACGGTGTTGAATTATCATCAGGTGCAGTTAGAAACCACGATATGGAAATCATGGTTAAGGCTTTTGAAATTGCAGGTTACACAGAAGATGACTTAAAGGAAAAATTCGGAGCTTTATACAATGCATTCCAGTTTGGTGCTCCACCACATGCAGGTATGGCACCAGGCGTGGACAGAATGATTATGCTTCTTAGAAATGAAGAAAACATTCGTGAAGTTATTCCATTCCCAATGAATGGTAATGCTCAGGACTTAATGTGTGGTGCTCCAAGCGAAGTTACAGAACAGCAGTTAAGAGAAACACATATTAAAGTTAGACAGTAAATTAAATAGATATATAAGCTTTAATTAAAAGTGAAGTATAAACTATAAATATTAAAAAACAGGTTGTTTGATATGCATAGAAATGTTGAATTAAAGCAGCATTAGCAGATTCAGGCAACTTGTTTTTTGTAATAGGAAATTCCCACGAAATTGAGGGAGAAAATTTAATGAAGAATAAACAAAAAACTATAAAAATTATTGGAAGTGTAGCAATTATTTTAATTGCAATTCTGGTTATTACAAAAATTATTACATATAACGTTGGAAACAAAAGTATATTTTCGGTTTTCTTTAAAGGACAAGATTCCAATGTAGCTGGTAAATTGTTAGAATCACCTCATGAAATTAAAAAAATAGGGAAATATTCTATAGAATTAGACCAGCAATTGTATGATAGCAAAACAGGGGTAGGCTATTTACTATTTAAAATAAAAAAAGAGAACGGTGTACCGGAAATTAACTTAAACGATTCAGGGCAATGCTCAGGTATAGGATTTGGTGAAAATCAAAGACTATATTTTGAAGTGGGTGCATCAAATAATACAACTTATGAAATCAAAGGCAATACTTTATACGCATATATGGATTTTATTAAAGATAAGGATAAGGATTTCTATGTGAAATTAGGGGATTACCAAACACGAAAAGAATATAATTTTAATATTAAAGACACAAATTATGTAAAAACTTATAAGGATGGGGATACAACAGTAGAAATTTCACCTTTAGGCGTTTCAATTTCAGCAAAAGAAAAGAGTGCAGGAATGAGTCTTGTTGTTTACACCGATAAAGGAAAGAAAGAACTTATCAACACAAAGAAAGACATTGGCACAAATGCACACGAAAGCTCAGAGGTATATAAGGGTAAGTCTAAAAGCTATCAGTACATTTTAAAGTTCAAAAATCTTTTGGATATATCCAAGATTGAAAAGATAGAATTTAATGGAAAAAGCGAATAGAAAACGAGTTTACCGAAGAACCTTTTTCTGCTATACTCAAAAAAGAAATAAAAAGCAAACAGGGGAGTAAATAAAGGTATTGTTGATTAGAAATTAATTTTTAAATATTGAATATAAAGAAAAATAATAATAACTTTAGGAGGAAACAATGTACAATACAATTATTTTTGATTTAGATGGAACGTTACTTAATACAATAGAGGATCTTGCGGATTCTGTTAATTACATGCAGAGAAAATATGGATTGAAAGAAGACAGTGTAGATACTGTCAGACAGCATGTAGGAAATGGATTAAGACTTTTAGTTGAGCGTTCGGTTCCGGATGGTCAGGATAATCCACAGTTTGAAGAAATGTTTAAGTGTCAGAAGGATTATTATCAGGAACACTGTCAGATAAAAACATGTGCATATCCTGGAATTATGGAATTATTAAAAGAATTACATAATATGGGAATTAAGATGGCAATAGTATCAAATAAGGCCCATGAAGCAGTTCGCGAATTAAATGATATTTATTTTAAACATTATATTGAGGTGGCTATTGGGGAAAATGAGGAAGCAGGCATTAAGAAAAAACCGGCACCTGACAGTGTAAATCAGGCACTTAAATTATTAGGGGCAGAGAAGTCAGAAGCAATTTATGTAGGTGATTCAGAGGTGGATAGAGCCACAGCTGAGAATGCAGGTTTGGATTGTATTTCATGTAGTTGGGGATTTAGAGAACGTTCACTACTTGAAAGTTTGAAGCCAATGGCTATTATTGACAAGCCGGAAGAATTGTTGAAGTTTGTACAGGAATAAAAGAGAAGTTGTAAATCAACTTTTATGTACATATTGGGATGTGTCTTAAAGTTGATTACTTACAATTATACAGGCGAAGGTAAAATAACGGCTTGTATAATTGAATGAATAATAAAAAGGTCTGTTGAATATTTAGAGTCTTACTAAATATTTAACAGACCTTTTTGACTTTCTAACAAATAATTGGAGTGGATTCCAAAAAGATTATTCCACACCGCAGGCCTTTTTTGCCAGAGCATCAGCCATATCATTGTATTTGTCGCCGGAATGTCCTTTGACTTTACAAAAAGTGATATTTACGTGTTTTTTTGCTTTATTATAAAATTTCTTGTAGGCGATTGTGCCTTCTTTAGTGGCATTCCATTCACCGGTACACCATTTGGCGATTCCCATGTAGTCGTAATAAATAGATAGATATTTTATATTATGGTTTATTGCGTATTTCATTGCTGCCATGGCACCATATATTTCACCGGCAACATTTCGCATTGTGGCAAGGCTTGGATCATTGCCTCTGTCATATAATTTAATTTCTTTGCCGTTATGAAATAAAACGACACCATATCCAAAAATCTTTGTAACTGAGTTAAAGCTTCCGTCAACATAGGCCACAGCTTTTGTGCTACTTGATAAAGGAATATCATTATCTACAGGTTTTTCATTTTCAATAGGAGTAGTGTCATTTTGGTCAAAAGTATTCATATTGAAAATATCCATTTGTTCTCCGTTCCAACCCATATAGTTGTAAGCTTCAGTTTTAGTTTTAAAGCTCTTGTATAAAGCACCCGGATAGCCATTTACACTGGCCTTACATTGATCCCATGTTTCAAAAATTCCGGTAGTTCTTCCAACTTTTACTGCGTAATATTTAGTTGCCATGCAAAATCCCCTTTCTAATATAATATTAAAGCGGTGCCAAATGTAAAAGACACCGCTATGATTTTAAAATGAGTTATTTATTTTAAATTTCGATTCAGCAGTTGTTGTTTCTGCAACAGTTGTAATTTCCTCAGGTTCTTTTTTTAACCAAGGATTGTTCTCTTGTGGATCAGTTGGATCCCAATTTCTGTTTTTGTTTTTCTTTTTAATCTTCTTAATTTTTTTTATTTTTATAAGTGGTTTTTCACCCTTTTGACTATAAATTGTAACAATTGTTCCATCAGGACAATTATCGTATATCCATTTGATGTTTCCAGCTTGTAATCTGACACAACCAAGGGACGCCGGTTTTCCGATTTTGTTATATTCCCAATACTCTAATGAGTCATAAGAGTCGGAAGTGTAAGGAACAGAGTGGAGCATAATCTGTCCGTAAATTCTAACAGCATACTGGGCGTAAGTTCCATCAACCATTAAACGCCAATCATATCTTTGGTATATTGAGTATGTGCCAAGAGGTGTATCTTCAGGATTTAGACCTGTTGAACACCAAAATGTTTTGTATGGTATGGTACATTCACCGTTTTTATCTAATGTGTAAACAGTAACAAAGTTTTCGTCCCTATTAACAGTAATCATGTATGGTAAACGGTCTTTATACTTCTTTCGGTATTTGGCAGTTTTCTTAAGTAGTCTTTTGGCTGCTTTTTTGTTTTTTGAAAGTTTGTGAACTTTCATTTTTGCCGTAGTAGACTCAACTTCTGTAGTAGTTTCCTTTAGATTAAAATTGCCTGTAAATTTATCATTTGCTGTAATTATTTTATTGTTAGAATCATTATCGGCAACATTGTTATTGCTTTCAGGGGCATGCGTAAATGCCAAAAAAAGAGCTACTACAATTATGGTAATAAAGGCTGCAAGCCCTAGTTGTTTTCTATTTCTATTTATCATTAATATTTTCTCCATTTTTTCTTTTGTCAGGATATATTTTATAATTTAATTAAACTAATTGCAATAGAATATATATGGAAAGTGAATATAGTTTGAAAACAGGGAAAATATAGTTTATAATTAAAATCGCGGGTAAGCGCAAAAAGGTATATTAGTTACCTTGTCCCTTAATCTTATTAAAAATTTTTATTTTGGAAGGAGTAAAAAATGGGATACACTAAACAGAAAATTTTAAACATAGCAGAAACTGAGGATGTAGAATTTATCAGACTCCAGTTTACTGACCTTTTTGGAACATTGAAAAATGTGGCTATTACTAAAAGTCAGTTAGCAAAAGCATTAGATAACAAGATAATGTTTGATGGATCATCCATTGAAGGATTCGCAAGAATCGAGGAATCTGACATGTATCTATATCCTGATTATGATACATTCGAAATTTTACCATTTAGACCACATCAGGGAAAAGTTGCAAGACTTATTTGTGACGTTTACAAGCCGGATGGAAAACAGCTTGAAAATGATCCAAGATATATTTTAAAGAAAGTAATTAAAGAAGCAGCAAGCATGGGCTATACATTTAATGTAGGTCCTGAATGTGAATTCTTCTTATTCCATACAGATGATAATGGAAATCCAACAACAATTAGTCATGAACATGGAAGTTACTTCGATTTAGGACCAACAGATTTAGGTGAAAATGCACGTAGAGACATGGTTCTTAATTTAGAAGAAATGGGATTTGAAGTTGAAGCATCTCATCACGAGGTAGCCCCTGCTCAGCATGAAATTGATTTTAAATATGGTGAAGCATTAAAAACAGCAGACAGAATTATGACATATAAACTTACTGTAAAAACTATTGCTAAAAGACATGGACTTTATGCTTCATTTATGCCAAAGCCAAAGTATGGCATGTGTGGCTCAGGAATGCATATTAATATGTCTTTATGGGATAGCCATGGAAATAATATTTTTGCAGATGCAAGTGATGAAAATGGATTAAGCAAAGAAGCATACAGTTTCATAGCAGGTATTATGGAACATATGAGTGCAATGTCAGCTATTACAAATCCAATTGTAAACTCATACAAGAGACTTGTGCCGGGATTTGAAGCACCTACATATATTGCATGGTCTGCAACAAACAGAAGCCCACTTATTAGAGTACCGGCTGCAAGAGGAACAGGTACAAGAATTGAACTTAGATGCCCTGACTGTGCTTGTAACCCATATCTTGCATTTGCGGTATGTTTAGCAGCAGGTTTAGATGGAATTAAGAGAAAACTTACACCAAAGGAAAGTGTTCAAAAAGATATTTTCTCAATGACAGATGCAGAAAGAGAAGAGGCTGGTATTAAAAATTTACCAAAGAACCTTTATGAAGCTGTAAGAGAAATGAGAAAATCGCCATTTATGAAAGAGGTACTTGGAGAAGAAGTATACAAAAAATACATTAATGCAAAGGAACAGGAATGGATGGAATATACTTCACAGGTAACAGATTGGGAAATTAACAGATATTTGGACCGCATTTAGTGTAGGAGGCAAAGTTGGCAGGAATTATAGTAGTGTTCCCAAAAAATGAAGACAGCAAGGCTATTCGTAATTTACTTGTGCACAATGGTTATGATAATGTGTTTCATTGTAGCACAGGGGCAAAAGCAATAACTTTGGCAGATTCATTGGGCGAGGGAGTAATTATCAGTGGATTTAGAATGCCAGATATGCCGTACACGGATATTTTGGATTATGTTGAAGGACGATTCGAAATGCTTTTGGTTGCATCAAGACAGAAACTTCTTGAAGATGAAAGAGGAGTGGCAATGGTTGAGATGCCTATAAAAGTTCGAGATTTTCTTAATTCAGTTGAAATGATGCAAAATAATATTTACGCAAAGTTTTCACGAAAAAAGAAATCACCCCCAAAAAGAACAAAAGAAGAGCAAAGCATTGTGGATGAGGCAAAGGCAGTATTAATGGAGAAAAATAATATGTCAGAAAATGAAGCTCACAGATACGTTCAGAAGTCTGCCATGGATAGTGGCAGAACTATGGTAGAAACTGCAGAGTCAATTCTGAAAATTATGTATAAAGATTAAATTAATTTTATATTTAGGAGGACTGAAAAAAATGTACAAAATTAATGAGAACTATTTAAAATTACCTGGAAGTTATTTATTTTCTAATATTGGAAAAAAAGTAGCTGCTTACAAGGAAGCAAATCCTGATAAGGATGTAATCAGTTTAGGAATAGGTGACGTAACACAGCCACTTTGCCCTGCTGTAATTGACGCTATGCATAAGGCTGTTGATGAAATGGCAAATGCAGAAACATTTCATGGTTATGCCCCTGATTTAGGCTATGAATTTTTAAGAAGTGCAATTAGAGATAATGACTACAAGGCAAGAGGTGTTGACATTGCTCTTGATGAAATTTTTGTAAGTGATGGAGCAAAGTCAGATTCAGGAAATATTGGTGATATTTTCTCAGTTGATAATAAAATTGCTGTATGTGATCCGGTTTATCCTGTATACGTAGATACAAATGCAATGGCAGGCAGAACAGGTGATTACATAGCAGAACAGGAAAGATGGAGCAACGTAATTTACATGCCATGTACAAAGGCAACAAATTTTGCACCTGAACTCCCAAAGGAGACACCGGATATTATTTATCTTTGCTTTCCAAATAACCCTACAGGTTCTACAATTACAAAATCACAGCTTCAGGAATGGGTTGATTATGCTAATAAAGTTGGTGCAGTTATTATTTACGATGCAGCTTATGAAGCATACATTTCAGAAGACGATGTGCCTCACACAATTTATGAATGTGATGGAGCAAAAACATGTGCAATTGAACTTAGAAGTTTTTCTAAAAATGCCGGATTTACAGGAACAAGACTTGGCTTCACTGTTATTCCAAAAGAATTAAAATCAAATGGCGTTATGTTAAATTCATTATGGGCAAGAAGACATGGAACAAAATTCAACGGAGCCCCATATATTATTCAAAGAGCAGGAGAAGCTGTTTACTCAGAAGCAGGAAAGGCTCAGACAAAAGAACAGGTTGCTTACTATATGAACAATGCAAAAGTTATTATGGATGGATTAAAGAACGCAGGTTTCTCAGTAAGTGGTGGTGTAAATGCACCATATGTATGGCTTGAAACACCTGATGGAATGTCATCATGGGAGTTCTTTGATCATCTTCTTACAAATGCAAATATAGTTGGTACACCAGGTTCAGGATTTGGACCAAGTGGAGAAGGATACTTTAGACTGACAGCATTTGGTACTTACGAAAATACACTTAAAGCAATTGAAAGAATTAAGAGTTTATAATTTTGAATAATTAAATAGACTAAATATTAAGGGGAGGTAAAAAACTCTCCTAAAAGCAAAACAGCTATGAGCATTGATATGGGCCCATAGCTGTTTCTTTTCGGTGAAAATGGCAAAGGAGCTTTCAGCATCATTAGCCTCAAAAGGACTTATATGTTGCCTAGCTTCTTTTTTCTGTTATAATATAATAGGTGTTTGGCACATCAATATAATAGGTAAATGAGATTTTGCCTAGAAAAACAGAAAGGAGGAGAACATGTTAGGCGGATTATTTAGCAATAAAAGTACCGCAGCAGTATTTGTAGATTACGAACACTGGTATTATGGATACAAAAATATTTTTGCAATGCGTCCAAACGTTGAGGAATGGTACAAGGAACTTAAAGAAGAATATAATGTTAAGTCAATTACATTTTTCGGAGATTTTCATGGAAGTTCCATTGAAAGAGATTTAGAAAGATTAGAAAAGTTATCAAAAAATGTTGTCCATACGGCCAGCACAAAAGATGGTGTGGACAAGGACTTTACAGATTTTATTATTTTGGATGCGATATATCGTGAAGCTGCTAAGAAGAATTCACCAGAAGTATTTATAATATTTACGGGGGATGCACATTTTAATTTAGCAATAAAATATTTAAGAGAGCTTAAGAAAAAAGTTATTGTATATGGTGTAAAACATTCACTTAGCAACAAGCTTAAAGCTTCAGCAAATTCATATGTGGAGATGCCAAGATCAAATCAGGAAAGAAAATATTATTATGACGCAATTTTACAGTCTTTATATATTTTAAAGAAAAGACGCAAAATGGCAACTTATTCAAAAACTGTTGAGAACGTTTCAGCACACAGTGGTGTGTCTAGAGAGCGAATTCAGGCTGCATTAGACGATTTAATGAATAATAAGTATTTGAATATGACTGAAAAGAAATACCATGGTAAAAAGCCAAAAATTCTAGAAGCAGATTGGAACAAATTAAAAGCTGACGGTTTGTGGAAAGAAAAAGCATAGTATTTTATTTGGAAGCAATTTATATGAGAACATTTTATATGAAAAACAATATTTTTATATAATGACAAAAAGCTTAGGTGTTAACAACCTAAGCTTTTCTGTTATAAAAAATCTTTTTGTATAAAATTATAATTCACTGTATCCATAACCGTTGACAATTGCCTCCACAGCCTTGCCGGCTTTACAAAGAGGACAATCATTATGAGTATACGCTTCATAATTTGGAATGTCATCGGCTCTAAACAATGCATCAATTCTATGTCCGTCAATAGAATCAACAGCACTAAAGATAGAAGAAATTCCCTGAAGAATTCCACCGTAGTATTGAATACATTCTATGCTGTTACGAACTGTCTTGCCTGTTGTAGCTGAAGCAAGAAGCAAAAGTACGTTTTTGCCTGCAATTTCAGGTTTCAGATTGTCTCTGAAAATCATCTGACCATTATTGTTAAATTCAGGTGTTACAACATAAATTGTTTTGTGAGCATTCATTGATAAAATTCCTGCTCTGCTTAATTCACTTGCAAGAAATGCACCAATGACTTCACAGCCTTCAATACAGACTATTGTGTCAATAGGCTTGCCCATCACATTGTAGTAATCTTTCATTGCGATGGCTATTCGTTCAGCCTCGTTCTGACGTGTCTTCATGGTTGTCATATCAAGGTAATTGTTAAGGTGTGAATGTGTTGAAACAAAATGTCCCGGAATTACCTTAATTGCGATGTTAGGATCTTTTTTTGCGTAGTATTTAACTATTCTGCTTTGTATCATATAACCGCCTCCTATCTTTTTTAAAATCCGTTCAACAATATAATACTATCTTATTATTTTGTTGACTGATTTTCAAGTGTAGGATTAGTTTTTTTTGACTTAATATCAATAATTTTATTAGCTATAAAAGCTACTAAAATTAATATAAGTTCAGCAACTGTTGCCCAAAGTCTTGAAACTATTGAAATAATTACTGCATACTCTTTTGGCATAATAAGAATTAATCCGGCGATTAAGATGCCTTCTCTTACACCAAGTCCTGAAACAGTAAAAATTGCAAGAATACCGATAATTGCTGATAAACCGTAAATTCCACCAACATATAGCCACTGTGAAAATCCAACGCTAGGGTAAAGTGAAACTACCAAAATGTAGAAACCTGTACCAACGATCAACCAGTTACAAATGAATAGTAGAACAACTTTAATCATTTGTGGGTAAGTTATTGTAATTTCCATATCATCTTTCTTCATTAATTTTCCAAGCTTTGAAAGGAAGAAATTAATGATTTTAGGATTAATGCAAATAAAAAACAGAATAACTAAACCAATAGTTGCCCATTTGTAGTTAGCTAATAATTCATTTGGAAAGAAGAACAGTGAAATTAAGAATAAAAATGCTGCTCCAAGTAGTGTACAAATGTTTTCAAGGAAGAAACATATTGTAACCTTTCGCATTGGAACGCCTTCTTCCTGATATCCCGGAATTCTTGCCGCAAGCATAAATACTTTTCCCGGTATATACTTACCTAAAATTGAGTAAAGATAGCTTGTTACGGCTTTAGTGTATTTAATGCTACATTTATTTAATTTTGTAATGTAGTGCCACAATGAAGCTAATGTAACTTTGTAAGCAAAGTATAGGAATATTGATAAAATAAATATGCCCCAGTTGAATTTGCCCCAGTCGATTTTTTTGATATCATCCCAACTTGTATAAAAATATTTTGCAAGGAATATTGCTACAAGAACTAAAAAAAGTATCTTGCAGATTTTCATTATATTCTTTTTGTTGAATTTATTTGATTTCATTTGTTAAAACTCCTAAAAACTTAATAGCACACGAATAAAGCACATGTAGTAATAAATTACTTTAGTAGGAACTTTGGCTAACTTATCATAATGTTCTTCTGAATATTTTTTGTTATGTTCAGCTAACTTTAATGCAAGTTTGTGGTTCCATTTGCATTTATCACTTGTATCTAATTTTGCAGTTGTTTTCTTTGCTTTTGCAAGGTTAAATTTGAATACAAGAGCACGTTTCTGGCTTCTAACCATGTCTTTGTCACTAATATGTGTTGCGTAAATATCTCCATCAGCAATAGCCTGATTAAGAGCATCATACGCTTTCTGTGAACGAATAACACAGCTTGTGTGCTTTATAGGGTTACCCTTCATTTCTTTAAGCCAAATGTCACCGAAGCTTATGTCGCTACATTCACCAAAGTGATCCTGGCATGTCATACAACTATCTTTTTCAAAGAAATAGGCATTTTTGTAGGAACAAATTGTTTTTGAGTAAGAGAATTCCTTTGTGCTGCCATCATTGTAGATCACACTGGAAATTCCGCGCCAATGTCCTCTTCTGTAGTAAAGACGTTTGGCATTTTCACTTGTAACACCTGACTTTTCCATTGAGAGGGTAGTTGCCTTAGGAGAATGGTTGCCACTACAGTACAAACCAAGTTTAAGAACAATCTTATCTTTGAGTGATTGATCTTTTTTCATTATTGTATCTAAACCTCTTAACATACATGGTGTCATTACAACAGCAACTTTTCCGTCAAAATTTCTAACTACATCAATGTGCTTAAGAATAGGAATGTTCATATAAACACTTGATGAAGCATCTCTGATTTCTTCTTCTGTAGTTGCAATGTATGTTTTGTAAGTTAATTCGCCGTTTTCAAAAGCTGTCTTAGTTACCCAGGCGCCGTCAATTTCTTTGTTCTTTAACATATTGCAAAGAAGAGCAGTAACCATACCGCCTGAAGCTGCGTTGCCACGAATGTCTTCGTTTGTTGAATAACCTTTTTTACAGCCAATGTGAGAACCAATGTATTTATCAGGATTGTTAAAATCTAATAATTTACATTTTTTTTTTGGATTTTTTGTTACATCATCTATAATTTCGCTAATATATTTAATGTTGTTTCTTGAACTTGCTAAAACAGAATCAAGGTTTTTGTTAAGTTTAGCTCTAATATCATCTTCGTGAGAAACAAAGTCCTCAAAACTTTTCTTTAATTCTGATAATTCTAATTTTGAAAAGTCTATTGCGTACTGACCAAGTTCAAACATATCAAGAACTTCCTGATATTTGTGGCTCCAACCAATAAGAAGAACAGGAACTTTCTGTTCAAGGGAACCGATCATTGCATGGAATCTTGAAGCAACTAAAAATCTACATTTTCCAATGAAAGCTCTAATCTGTTCTGCATCCATTTCTTCATGGTACCAACGAACTTTGTCTTTGTTAGAAACGTCGTTATAAATTGCATCTCCAACCATAAGGTCGTTGTTTCTTGACTTTTCACTGTTAATTCTTGCCGCGTTTGCAATAAGAATTACGTTATAACCGCTTTCGTTTAAGTAGTTTACAAAGGAAACCATTGTATCCTTGTAAGGAATCCCCATTTTTTCGCATTTCTTCTCAACTACAGAACTAATTGAAAGGCCAACAACATTGTCATTGTAAAAACTGTCTTCGCTACAGATTCTATTGATTTCGTTGTTCCAGTATTCGCTGTCTTCCATTGAGAAAGCACCGTCAGCACATAACTTAACATTGTCTTTTACGCCAATACCCATAAGGTTATCGTATGTTTTCTGACCTCTGGCGCAAACAAGCTTAAGCTTTGGAAGAATCCATTTTGCTAGGAATTTGTTATAAGGATTCTTGAATGTACCTAAAGCCTGTGAATACTTAACAACAGGAGTGCCAACTAAAAGTGGAACTGCTGCACAAACAAAAGCGTAAGTATTCATTACAAAACCACGACTGTCAACAAAAGAAATACCTGCTTCGTCAACAACTAGGTCTGTGTTTGTGTAAGTTTTTAATATTTTATTTTTTAAAAGAAGCTTTTTAATAGGTGGACACCATTTAAAAAGCTTATAGAGTATAGCAAGTGGAAAAGCTATAAATAAAAGCTGTTCCGGTTTTGTGCTTGTAATATTAATAAAGTCAAAAGGTAATTGTTTCTTGTCCTCGCTTGGATAAACAGACATTAAGTTAATATTTAGTCTGTCTCCGTAAACATCGTGTAACTGTTTAATTGAACTTTGTAGCATAGCAGCGGCACCTTTGTTGCCGCTGTAGCTTGCTGCTGTAATAGCAATTGTTATATCTCTCATGATTACTCCTATTTGCTTTCTTTGTCTTCTTTGTTTTTAGCATCATTATCATAGTCGATTTTTCTTACATGGTACTGAACATCTTCTAAAATCTTGCGGTTAGCAGCAATAATGTCTGCCTGGAGTGCAATAATAAATGTTTGTACACCCATAAGTAAAAATGTGCTTGCTAAAATAAGTGACTGAACATGTCCGCTACCTGCACCCATGCCATAATATACAAGGAATCTGATTCCAAGTGCAAGTCCTAATGCGAAAAGGATGCCTCCAATGATTCCAAAGAATTTTAATGGCTTGTACATCATAAATGAACGGACAATAGTTACCATAGATCTTTTTACATATCCAAACATACTGCTGAACAAACGTGATTTTCTAAGTTCAGGGTTTGTTCTAATAGGAACAGATGTCATTGCCATCTTAGTTCTTCCTGCCTGGACAATAGTTTCAAGTGTGTATGTGTATTCATTTACAACATTTAATCTTAAAGCAGCTTCTCTGCTGTATGCTCTAAAACCACTTGGAGCATCAGGTATGTCTGATTTAGAAGCTACACGAACAGTCCAGCTTCCAAAGTGCTGTAATTTCTTCTTAAGAGGAGAAAAGTGAGCTGTGTTATCAATAGGTCTTTCACCAATAACGATATCTGCCTTTTCATCTAAAATAGGTCTTACTAATTTCTCAATGTCATCACCGTTATACTGGTTGTCAGCATCAGTATTAACAATAATATCTGCACCGTTTCGCAAACATGCATCAAGACCTGCCATAAATCCTTTGGCTAAGCCCTTGTTCTGTTTAAAGTTTACTACATAGTGAACACCCCATTTTTTTGCAACTTCCACAGTGTTATCGGCACTACCGTCATTAATAATGAGGTATTCGATCTCATCAATTCCGTCAATGTGCTTTGGTAAATCATTAAGCGCAATTTCCAGAGTCTCTGCTTCGTTATAACATGGTACCTGAATAATTAATTTCATTTCAAATCTCCTTACTGTATTTTTATATTCTACTGTACTTTAAATCTATTGTACCTTATATTCTGAAAGAGCGTAACCTTTGCTCTTTAAAAATTTAGCTAAATTTTTTCCTTTTACAAGAATTGTATCAGGAACACCTACAATATTCTTAAATGTATTAAAAGTATAGAACTTATCATTGTCGCCGTAAATATCATTAGCGTCCTCAATAGCAATATTAACACTGGCTTTATCACATATAACAATAAATTCCTTCTGTTTCTTGTCGTCACGTAAATATTTTAATGTTCCTATATTAAACTGTGGCAGACCAAATTGATATGTTTTAACCAAATATGCACTCTTATGATAGTAAATATCAGGATATTTTTCTGACACGTTTGTTTTTTCATCAATTTCTGCAATATAGTCAATGATGTTGTGAGTTCTTTCATATACTAATTCATCACGTCCACCTCTAACTTCTGAAGCTACATATCTGTAGTTAAGAGCGGAGAGAACAAATATTAAAACAGTAGCGCTGTAAATAACCTGTATTTTGTTAATACTTGTAAGTATTAATATTACAAGTAACAAACCTAATGATAGGAAGCCTGCTTTTGTGAAAGCTTCCGTCATCTGTGGGTAAGTACCGGTTGTGATTCCGTCTTCCACGTTGAAGAACTTTGTTAATGAAATGAAGTATCTTGTATTTGTTTTTGGAACAGTAGCCAAAACAGGACTAACTTTCTTTATAAAATAAACAAATACTAAAACGTAAGACACTACAGCTAAAACTTTAGCCTTCCACTTAATAATAATTCCCTTCTTTATAACTAAAGAATAAAGGGCAATTAAAACTATAAGTCCCACAGCACCAACTGTGTAACGACCGAAAACAATACGATCAGCTCGTTTAAGTTCAACTCCTGTAAATAGTTCGTATGCACTTGGGAAGAAGAATAATGCTCCCAGCGCAAAAGTTCCCATTAAGCATAAAGCGGAAAATAAAGATAAAATAGTTTCACCTATATTTTTGCTTCTGTTAGCTTTTTTCAAATTAATAAATAATATTATTAATGCTGCAAAGAAGCCAATGATAACAAGTCCCATAGTTGAGGCAAAAAGGTTAAATAACCAGCCGGCAACTAATTTAAGTTCGATTAACATGCCCTTAAGTGTAAATAATTTACCAAGAGTTTCCATGTCGATTACATCAATACTACCATGTCTTGTACCATAAATTCCATAAACGCCATTTTTAAAGAAAGCGGCCAGGAATTTGTCGATAACCATTAAAACTCCTGAGACAGGAACGTATATAAAATAATTAACTGTTTTGTGTTTGTAAACTGCAGAAATTAAAACTACAGTCATAAATGCCGCAATAATTAAAACGACACCTCTTGTATGTGTCATATAAGCATATACTGTCACAAATGCCAACACTGCTGAAAGAACATTTCTAACAGTTTTACTTGTTGTTGAAGATAATTCTAATATTACAAGTAAAATTGGCCATGGTAAAAATATAAGCATAACATCACAACGGGCATACATTGCATATAACCAAATTGAAGAAATACCAACTGCAGGTACGGATATTAATAATGCCTGTATTTTTGATTCGATTTTTAAATGCTTTCTGCAAATGTGATATGAAATAACAGGTATAAAGCTCATAATAAGCATGTTAAATGATATCATTGCCTTGTACATATAAACAGGATTGCTTCTGAATGCTATATAAATAGGATAATATAAAGCAGAAAATGCATATTTGTAATAAAAACCTCCCATTGTTTGTACACAAAAGCTCCAATCATCTCCTGCCATAAAAGCTGTATTGGCAACTGTACCTGTTTCATCAAGTACATACGGAAGTGATAGTGTTGAGGCAAAGAAAACAGTTGTTATTGCAAAAACAGCGTAAATCAGTATCTTCACATCTCTATCAGACATGTTTTTAAGAAAACTTTTCATATGCTATAAATCCTTTCGTGTTATAAAAATATTAAATTGTTTTTTGACAGCATTAAAAGGGTTTGCAGATATATAAATATTTGCAAACACCTGATGAAAAATTATTAAGTAATTTTGCTTAAGTCAAATGTTATTTTTTTAAACATATTATAATAGGAAATAATCAATATTAAATAGGTATAAATAAATAACAAACAAAGTATAAGATAGTTGTAATAAAAAGTCAATAAAAGCAGCAATAACACATATTGCCATCAAATTTTAAAGCATATTGTGAAGATTATTAGTTATATTTTGTAGCTAATTGATTTTTGCATTGTTTTTATGTAAAATATAGACTATATGTAAATTTTACCCAAAACAGAGGTATTAAGATAGAAGGAGGTTTCAATGGCTAACGTTATTTCAGACGAAACAATTGAATATGTTGGTATTTTAGCGAAGCTTGAATTGTCCGACGAGGAAAAAGAAAAAGCAAAAGAAGATATGGGAAAAATGCTTGATTACATTGACAAACTTAATGAACTTGATACAAGCAACGTTGAACCTATGAGTCACGTATTCCCTGTAAACAATGTTTTCAGAGAAGATGTTGTTACTAATGGTGACGATAGAGAGAATATATTAAAGAATGCACCGGAAGAAAAAGATGGCGCATTTGTTGTACCAAAAACATTTGATTAATAATAAGGAAAATTATAAATTAAAGTTTCAGAAAGAATTAATGTAATTTATCGAAAGGAACAAATATGAGTTTAATGAATCTTACAGCTGTTCAATTAGGTAAAAAAATCAAAAGCGGTGAAGTGAAAGTTGAAGATGCCGTTCTTGATGCTTTTGCACAGATTGAAGCAGTGGAAAGCGATATAAACAGTTATGTAACTGTGTTAGAAAAAGAAAAAGTATTAACTAAGGCAAAGGAAGTTCAGGCAAAAATAGATGCAGGAGAGCTTACAGGACCTATAGCAGGTGTGCCTGTGGCAATAAAGGACAACATGTGTACAGAAGGAGTCTTAACAACATGTAGTTCAAAAATATTAGAAAACTTTAATCCAACATACACAGCTGAGGCTGTTTTGAATTTGGAAAAAGCAGGAGCCATTATAATAGGAAAGACTAATATGGATGAGTTCGCAATGGGCAGTACAACAGAAACTTCTCATTACGGGGTAACAAAAAATCCTTGGAACAATGAACATGTACCAGGTGGTTCATCAGGTGGTAGCTGTGCAGCCGTTGCAGCAGAAGAATGTTCATATGCCCTTGGTTCAGACACAGGTGGATCAATTAGACAGCCAAGTTCATTTTGTGGTGTAACAGGTATTAAGCCAACATATGGTACAGTATCAAGATACGGTCTTATTGCTTACGGTTCATCACTTGATCAGATTGGACCAGTTGCAAAGGATGTTACAGACTGTGCAACAATTTTAGAGACAATAGCAAGCTATGATCCAAAAGATTCTACATCAGTAAAAAGAGAATCATATGATTTTACAAGTGCCTTGGTAGATGATGTAAAAGGTTTAAAGATTGGTATTCCAAAGGGCTATTTTGGTGAAGGTCTTGACAGCGAAGTTAAAGAAGCAATTCTTAATGGTGTAAAAGTTCTTAAAGAAAAGGGAGCTGTTGTTGAAGAATTTGACTTAGATTTAATAGATTATGCAATTCCTGCATATTACGTTATCGCAGCAGCAGAAGCAAGCTCAAACCTTGCAAGATTTGATGGTGTAAAATACGGTTATCGTACACCTGAGTACGAAGGACTACACAACATGTACAAGAAAACACGTTCCGAAGGCTTTGGTGCGGAAGTTAAGAGACGTATTATGCTTGGTTCTTTCGTATTAAGTTCAGGATATTATGATGCATATTATCTAAAAGCATTAAGAACAAAGGCTTTAATTAAGAAGGCATTTGATGAAGCTTTTGCAAAATATGATGTTATTATCGGACCTGCAGCTCCAACAACAGCACCAAAACTTGGTGAGAGCTTATCAGATCCAATTCAGATGTATTTAGGTGACATTTATACAATTTCAGTAAACTTAGCAGGACTTCCGGGAATCAGTGTTCCTTGTGGGACAGACAGTAAGGGACTTCCAATTGGCATGCAGATTATTGGAGATTGTTTCAAAGAAAATAATATTATCAGAGCAGCTTATGCATATGAACAGTCAAGAGACTATGAAAGATGCAAAGTAGCAAAGAACAGAGATTAGGAGGAGCAGCAATGGAAAAAGCGTACGAGACAGTCATAGGACTTGAAGTTCATGTGGAATTAGCAACAAAAACAAAAATTTTCTGCTCCTGTTCAACAGAGTTTGGTGGAGCACCAAATACACATACATGCCCTGTTTGTACAGGTATGCCGGGTTCACTTCCTGTATTAAATAAACAGGTAGTAGAATATGCAATGGCAGTTGGACTTGCTACAAACTGCGACATTACAAGAAACGGGAAGTTTGATAGAAAGAATTATTTTTATCCTGACAATCCACAGAACTATCAGATTTCACAGTTATACAAACCAATTTGTACTAATGGATATGTTGAAATCAAAGGTGATGATGGTGAGAAAAAGCAGGTTAGAATTCATGAAATTCATATGGAAGAAGATGCAGGTAAGTTAGTCCATGATGACTTTTACGATTGTTCATTAGTGGACTTAAACCGTTCAGGTGTGCCACTTATTGAAATCGTGTCAGAACCTGACATGAGAAGTGCTGACGAAGTAGTAGCATATCTTGAAAAATTGCGTATGATTATTCAGTACCTTGGAGCTTCTGACTGTAAGCTTAACGAAGGCTCAATGAGAGCTGACGTAAACCTTTCAGTAAGAGAAGTTGGTGCCAGTGAATTTGGTACAAGAACTGAAATGAAGAACCTTAACTCATTTAAGGCAATTGCAAGAGCTATAGAAAACGAAAGAGAAAGACAGATTGACTTAATAGAAGCTGGTAAGGAAGTAATTCAGGAAACAAGACGTTGGGATGATACAAAAGAGTATTCTTACGCTATGCGTTCAAAAGAAGATGCACAGGATTACAGATACTTCCCTGATCCTGATTTAGTACCTGTTATAATCAGTGAAGAATGGTTACAGGAAGTAAAATCACGTGAGCCTGAATTTAGAGACGAAAAGATGGCAAGATACATTGAGAAATTTGAACTTCCTGAATATGACGCAGATATTATTACACAGTACAAGCCACTTGCAGATTTATTTGAAGAGACAGTTGCTCTTGGAAATAAACCAAAAGAAGTTAGTAACTGGATCATGGGTGAAACAATGAGACTTTGCAAGGAAGAGTCAATTGATCCTGACCAGATTAAGTTCTCAGCAGCCAACCTTTCAAAATTAATTAAGTTAATTGAAGATAGCGTAGTTAACCGTGGTGCTGCTAAGGAAGTCTTTGAAGAAATGTTCAAGTCAGATGTTGATCCTGAAAAATATGTTGAAGAACATGGTATGAAACAGGATAATGACGAGGATGCTTTAAGAGAAATCGTTAAAAAAGTAATCGAAGAAAATCCTAAGGCAGTAGAGGATGTCCGTTCAGGAAAAGGAAAAGCTATTGGAGCTTTAGTTGGTCAGACAATGAAGGCAACACAGGGCAAAGCAAATCCGGGTGTTGTAAACAAATTATTAAAAGAACTTATTTAGTTAAATAAAGTAATAAAGTGTGGGAAAGAGAAAATCTGTGTTGATTTTCTCTTTTCTTCGTTTTATAATGTACGCGTGGCGTTTTTTTTCTAAATGTCACAATAGCGAATTTTAATATGAAGGAGGAAAATGAAAAAATACATATAATATATGTTTTCATTTTTACCTTCATTTTTTTATTTTCAAGGGAGATTATAATGAATCAGAGAGATGTAAGTATGAGTTGGGAACCTGATGCATTACACGAAGAATGTGGTGTGTTTGGAATGTATGACTTTGACGGAAATGACGTGGCTTCTTCCATATACTATGGTCTTTTTGCACTACAGCACAGAGGACAGGAAAGTTGTGGTATTGCTGTATCAGATACCAGTGGCCCAAGAAAAGTAGACTTATATAAGGGAATGGGCCTTGTAAATGAAGTGTTTGATCAGGAAAAGATTCAAAGTCTAAAGGGTAATATCGGTGTAGGACATGTTAGATATTCTACAGCCGGAGACAGTGTAATTAGCAACGCACAGCCATTAGTTATTAATTATGTAAAAGGTACATTAATGATGGCACATAATGGTAACTTAATTAACGCTAATGAACTTAGAGATGAGTTAGCGTATACAGGTGCTATTTTCCAGACTACTATTGATTCTGAAGTTATTGCTTATTTAGTAGCAAGAGAAAGAATCAAAAGTAAAACAGCAGAAGAAGCAGTTGTAAATGCAATGAAAAAATTAAAAGGTGCATATGCATTGGTAGTTTCAAGTCCAAGAAAATTAATTGGCGCCAGAGATCCATACGGATTTAAGCCATTATGTATTGGAAAAAGAGACAATGCCTACATCTTGGCATCTGAGTCCTGTGCACTTGACACAATTGATGCAGAATTTGTTAGAGATGTAGAACCGGGAGAAGTTGTAACTATCGACGAAAACGGTATTAAGTCAGACAAATCACTTTGTGTTAAGCCGGAAGATCAGGCAAGATGCATATTTGAATATATTTATTTTGCAAGACCTGACAGTTACTTTGATGGAGTAAGTGTTTACGATTCAAGAATTATGGCAGGTAAATTTTTAGCAATGGACAGCCCTGTAGATGCTGATATTGTTGTAGGTGTACCTGAATCAGGTAATGTTGCTGCAATGGGATATGCAATGCAGGCAGGAATTCCTTACGGAACAGCTTTTGTAAAGAATAGTTATGTTGGAAGAACATTTATTAAGCCACAGCAAAAGAGTCGTGAGTCAAGTGTTCGTGTAAAACTTAACGTGTTAAAAGAAGTAGTTAAGGGCAAGAGAGTTATTATGATTGATGACTCAATTGTACGAGGAACTACAAGTGATAGAATTGTACAGATGGTAAGAGAAGCAGGTGCTACAGAAGTACATATGAGAATAAGCTCTCCACCATTTATTAGCGAATGTTATTTTGGAACAGATATTCCTTCTAAGGAACAGTTAATAGCTCATAACAGAACAGTTGAAGAAATCAATGATGTTATTGGAGCAGATTCTTTAGGTTACCTTAAAGTGGAACGCTTGAAGGAACTTTCAAGAGGACAGGAAATATGTATGGGATGTTTTACAGGAAAATATCCCCTTGAACCACCTAAGGAAGATATTCGTGGTGAATATAAGAAATAAAATATATTTACTAAAATATAAGGCTTAAGTTGATTTGTAAATCAGCCGGCACAGACAAATATTTATTCGGTATTAAAGAAATTTAATATATACAAACTATTTAAAAATCAAGGAGGTTTTTATGAACGACAGATATAACAGCCCGTTGTCAGAAAGATACGCAAGTAAGGAAATGCAGTACATTTTTTCACCTGACATGAAGTTTAAAACATGGAGAAAGTTATGGATTGCACTTGCTGAATCAGAGATGGAACTTGGACTTAACATTACACAGGAACAGATTGATGAATTAAAAGCTCACGCTGAAGACATTAATTATGATGTTGCAAAAGAAAGAGAAAAATTAGTTCGCCACGATGTAATGTCACACGTTTATGCTTACGGACAACAGTGTCCAAAGGCAAAAGGTATTATTCATCTTGGTGCAACATCATGTTACGTTGGGGATAACACTGATATTATCATTATGACAGAAGGTCTTAAGTTAGTTCGTAAGAAATTAATTAATGTTATAAATGAACTTGCAAAGTTTGCTGACAAGTACAAATCACAGCCAACTTTAGCATTTACACATTTCCAGCCTGCTCAGCCAACAACAGTAGGTAAAAGAGCTACATTATGGCTTATGGAATTAAAATTAGATTTAGATGATTTAGATTATATTTTAGATAACATGATGCTTCTTGGAAGTAAGGGAACTACAGGAACACAGGCTAGTTTCTTAGAACTTTTCGAAGGTGATCATGAAAAAATCAAAGAACTTGAAAAGAAAATTGCAAACAAAATGGGATTTGATAAGTGCTTCCCTGTATCAGGTCAGACATATTCAAGAAAGATGGATACAAGAGTGCTTAACATCTTAGCAGGTATTGCAGCAAGTGCTCATAAATTCTCTAATGACATTAGATTATTACAGCACTTAAAGGAAATTGAAGAACCATTTGAAAAGAATCAGATTGGTTCATCAGCAATGGCTTACAAGAGAAATCCTATGAGAAGCGAAAGAATTGCATCACTTGCAAATTATGTAATGGTTACAGCATTAAATCCAGCCATTACATCAGCTACACAGTGGTTTGAAAGAACATTAGATGACTCAGCAAACAAGAGACTTAGTGTGCCTGAATCATTCCTTGCAATTGATGGAATTTTAGATTTATATCTTAACGTAGTAGACGGTTTGGTTGTATACGATAAGGTTATTGAAAAGAGACTTATGAGCGAACTTCCATTTATGGCAACAGAAAATATTATGATGGATGCTGTAAAAGCTGGCGGGGACAGACAGGAATTACACGAAAAGATTCGTGAACTTTCAATGGAAGCCGGAGCAAATGTTAAGCAGAAAGGTCTTGATAACAACTTACTTGAACTTATTGCAAATGATGACGCATTTAATATGTCACTTGAAGATCTTCAGAAAACAATGGATCCAAGCAAGTATGTAGGACGTTCACCTGAACAGGTAGATGAATTCTTAGCAGAAGAAATAAAGCCAATCTTAGATGCAAATAAAGACATCTTAGGATTAAGTGCAGAAATAAACGTGTAAATCCAAAGGTTGAAATAAAATAACTTTTCCAGTTTGCTGAGAAAAGTTGTTTTATTAACAACCTGAAAACACATAAGGATGGAGAAATTTTCGAAAGAAAATTTCGAGAATCCGCATGTGTGCAGAAGGGCGAAAGTTACCAAGTAACGGAGCACTTCGTGGATTTACAAAAAGACTATTGATTTATAAAAACATTCGCCGAAGGTAAGCTATTGGAGAAAGTGCTCTAACGCGGTCGGTTCATTAAGGCAGCGTAGCTGGCTTGATAGAACTGCTACCAGCGTTTGGCATCGGGAGCGTGCTTTCGACAATAGTTACCTTCGGTGAATGAGAGTGTAAAGGAGAGGAAAAAGATGAAGCCAATTAAAGAAGGAAAAGTAAGAGAAATCTATGACAACGGAGACAGCTTAATTATGGTAGCAACTGACAGAATTAGTTGCTTTGATGTAATTTTAAAAAATGTAATTGAAAAGAAGGGTACAGTTCTTACACAGATGTCAAAGTTCTGGTTTGACATGACAGAAGATATCGTTCCTAATCACATGATTTCAGTAGACGTAAACGATATGCCTGAATTTTTCAGACAGCCAAAATTTGATGGAAACAGCATGATGTGTAAGAAACTTGAAATGCTTCCAATCGAATGTATCGTTCGTGGATATATTACAGGTAGCGGTTGGGCAAGCTATCAGGAAAATGGAACAGTTTGCGGAATAAAACTTCCTGAGGGCTTAAAAGAATCAGATAAGCTTCCTGAACCAATTTACACACCTTCAACAAAGGCAGAAATTGGTGATCATGACGAAAATATTTCTTATGAAGAAAGCATTAAAGTTTTAGAAAAACAGTTCCCAGGTAAGGGTGAAGAATATGCTGCAAAATTAAAAGAATACACAATTGCTCTTTATAAGAAGTGTGCAGACTATGCATTAGAACGTGGAATTATTATTGCAGATACAAAGTTTGAATTTGGTCTTGATGAAAATGGAAACATCGTAATCGGTGATGAAATGCTTACACCTGACAGCTCAAGATTCTGGCCTGCAGATGTTTATGAACCTGGACATGGTCAGCCATCATTTGACAAACAGTTTGCACGTGACTGGTTAAAAGCAAACGACAATCATAACTGGACACTTCCAAAAGAAGTAGAAGATAAAACAATTGCTATTTATTTAGAAGGTTATGAAAAGATTACAGGCAAGAAATTAGTTTAAAATTTTGTTTGGAAATTATTTTGAAAATAGTTTTATGCAGATTATCAGGTAAATGGGGATATAAGTTAAATAGAACTTCCTAATTTCAAAAGTAAAAAAGTGTGATAATTTTGTGAATTAAAACGTTTTTTGAAAATAGACTTTAAATAATAAGGTTATTGTGATAGAATCAGTTGTATGCGTGTTAGGGCGTACGACTGATTTTGCTTTTAACACAAAAAATAGAAGAGGAGAAAAAATATAAGATGTATAAGAAGATTTTAGCAGTTGCATTATCAGCAACTATGGCATTAGGTCTTGTAGGTTGTGGTAGCACAACATCAGGAACAGTAAAGACAGATTTAGGCTCAATTAAGTTAGCTGAATACAAAGGATTAACAGCTTACGAAGATGATATTAAGGTTACAGACAGTGAATTACAGCAGACAATTGATCAGGATTTATCATCACATAAGACAACAGAAAAGATTAAAAAAGGTTCTGTTAAGAAGGATTCATCTGTAGTATTTAATTATACAGGAAAGATTGAATCAAAAGGTAAGAAGGTAGCATTTGACGGTGGCTCAGCAACAGATCAGGTAGCAGATATGTCAGCTAAGACAGTTGGTGGAAGCAAGATGATTGATGGTTTTGTTGATGCACTTAAAGGACACAAGGTTGGAGATACATTTACTAAGAAGTTAAATTTCCCTTCAAACTACACAGGAACAACAACAGTTAATAGTAAGAAAGTTAAGTTAGCTGGTAAGTCAGTATGGTTTACATACAAGATTACAGCTTTACAGAAAACAAACACACCTGAATTAAATGACGAATTTGTTAAGAAAAACTATTCATCAGACAAGTTGACAACAGTTAAGGCTTACAAAGAATATCAGAAAAAAGAATTAAAGTACAACAAGATTATGAACGGCTTATGGCAGGATTATGTTGCTGACTGTAAGGTTTCAGAATACAATAAGGAACAGTTAACACAGTACGAATCACAGGCTGAATCACAGATTGTAGCTCAGTATTCATCATACGGTATTAAAGACATTAAGACATACTTAGAAGCATGCAGCATGTCAGAAAGTGATTGGCATAAGCAGTCAAAAGAAGCTATCAAGAGTAGAATGGTAATTTACGCTATTGCTAAGGAAGAAGGTCTTGATGGAGACAAGATTTACAAGAGCGAAGGCGATGCATATGCTAAGAAATACTACGGAGCAGATGTTAAGACATTAGCAAAGAACTACGGAGAATCAACAGTAAAAGATACTCTTAAACTTAATATTTTATTAATGAAGGTTAGAGATATCATCTGTGAAAATGTTAAGACAAAGAAGGGCTCAGCTCCAACTACAACAGTTGAAACAACAACAGCAGCTTCTACAACAGCAGCTTCAACAGAAACAACAAAGGCAGCTGAAACAACAAAAAAATAAACAAGAAGTAAATATATGAAAGAGTCATTGAAGTTTTTCAATGGCTCTTTTTGTATGCAATAGTAAATTAAAATCAAAGTTAAAGTTTTGAAATAGTACAAACACAAAGAAAATTAAATTGTTAAAAATAGAAAGACATTTGTAGCAGTATAAAGATATTGTTACAGATGTCTTTTTAGTTATTAAAAAGAATCGAAATTATTATTTGATAAAAAACCTTCGGCTGTGGATATATCTTGATGCAAAAAAAGTTGTTGAAACAATACGCACTGGTTACGTGAAATGTTGCAAACGATAATCTTTAGTACGTTATAGGAAAGTTTAATGGAATTTTTATTACATTATATATAACAGTGTATTTGTTATAATGAAAAAATGTGATTAGATAATAGCCAAAAAGATTTGCATTAATTTCCTAATTGTGTTAAATTATTTCGCGGATGGTATTCGAAATGAAACTATACTGATGAATAAAATATTTTTCACTATAAAGATTGGAGCGTAGCTTATATCTTGAAGGAATGAGACTCATTGTCCCAAAACTATAATATTTAGTTGACATAAGTCAAAAAATATTAAAAGGAGGGATGCCCATGAAAGTTGGATTTATAGGAGCAGGGAAAGTTGGATTTTCTCTGGGAAAATATTTAGCAGATAATAATCAGAAAGTTATTGGTTATTACAGTGAATTTACAGAAGATGCAAAAGAAGCATCGAAGTTTACTAATTCGGCATGTTATACGGATGTTGAATTGTTAGTAAAGGATAGTGAGATTGTTTTTATTACGGTCCCGGACGGTGTAATTGGAAAGGTTTGGAGTAGTATAAAACATTTTAGTCTAAGTGGAAAAATTATTTGTCACACAAGTGGCGCATTATCATCAGAAGTCTTTTCGGATATTTCAAAACGTGGTGGTTTTGGAGTTTCTATTCACCCACTCTTTGCAGTGAGCGACAAATATAGTTCTTACAAAGAGTTGTCAAAAAGTTATTTCACAGTAGAAGGATCAGAAGAAAAAATTAACTTTGTAAAACAATGGCTTGAAAGTTTTGGAAACAATGTTTGTGTTATTTCCAAGGAAAACAAAGTTAAATATCATGCGTCAGCGGCAATTGCAAGTAATCTTGTTGTTGGGCTTATTAGTTTAAGTGAGCAGTTGTTACTTGAATGTGGCTTTGACAAAGATTCAGCCGATACTGCATTAGCCCCGATTATTAGAGGAAATGTTGAACATTGTTTGAATGATGGTTGCAGTGCTGCATTAACCGGTCCAATTGAGCGAAATGACACAACAACAGTTTTGAAACATTTGAAAACATTAAGTGGAAACAGCAAAGAAATTTATAAAGCAGTGTCAAGACAGGTTTTAGACGTTGCTAAAAATAAAAATAAAGATAGAGATTACAGTGAAATGGAGGATATTCTAAAATGAAGAATACAGTAAATACATTATTAAAACAGAAACAGGACGGAGATAAAATTACAATGTTGACTTGCTATGATTACTCAACAGCAAAGTTAATGGAAGAAGTTGGTGTAAACACAATTTTAGTTGGTGACTCACTTGGAAATACAATGCTTGGATATGAAGATACAATTCAGGTAACAATGGAAGACATGATTCACCATTGCGCAGCAGTTTCAAGAGGAATCAAAGATATTCTTTTAGTTTGCGATATGCCATTTATGTCATATCAGACATCAGTTTACGATGCAGTTGTAAACGCAGGCAGACTTATGAAGGAAGGTCACGCTAATATGGTAAAACTTGAAGGTGGCGTGGAAGTTGCACCACAAATCGAAGCAATTGTAAAAGCATCAATTCCAGTTTGTGCACATATCGGTCTTACACCACAGTCAATTAATGCATTTGGTGGTTTCAAGGTTCAGGGAAAAACTGAAGCAGCAGCAAAGAAGTTAATTGAAGATGCAAAAGCAGTTCAGGCAGCAGGTGCATCAATGGTTGTTTTAGAAGCAGTACCTGCAAAACTTGCAGCAAAAGTTACAGAAATTCTTGACATACCAACTATTGGAATTGGGGCAGGAGCAGGCTGTGACGGACAGGTTTTAGTTTACCAGGATATGCTTGGAATGTTTACTGATTATGTTCCAAAATTTGTACGTCAGTTTGCAAATGTAGGTGAAGTAATGAAAGGTGCATTCAGCGATTATATCAAGGCTGTAAAAGATAAGAGCTTCCCTGCCGAAGAGAACACATACAAAATTGATGATGAAATAATTAATAAATTATACTAATTTACTATAGAAAATTAAGTATAGGATAACAAATAATTAATTATTTAAGTGCAGACAGGTTCTATTTTACCTATGCCTACACAAAGGAGAAAAATTATTTTAAAAGTAATGCATAACTTACTTTACTAATTACTTTTAAAGTATTATATTAAGAAACGGTTAGTTTGAAAATAATACACACAAAGTGTAAATGAAGATATAAAGAGAGGTTTAATAAAATGAAGGTTGTTGGTACAATAAAAGAAGTTAGAGAATTAGTAAAAGAATGGAAGAAAAATGGAGAAACAGTAGGTTTCGTTCCTACAATGGGATATTTACATGAAGGTCATGGAAGCCTTATTACAAAGGCAAGAGAAAACAATGACAAAGTAGTAGTAAGTATTTTTGTTAATCCAATGCAGTTTGGACCAACAGAAGATTTAGACAGCTATCCAAGAGATTTAGAAAAAGACAGTAAATTCTGCGAAAGCCTTGGAGCTGATTTAATATTCCATCCAGAACCGGAAGAAATGTATCATGAAGACTTTAGTTCATATGTTGATATGTCAGTTTTAACAGAAGAATTATGTGGTCTTAGCCGTCCTGTTCATTTTAGAGGTGTATGTACAGTTGTAACAAAATTATTTAACATTGTTCAGCCAGACAACGCATACTTTGGACAGAAAGATGCACAGCAGCTTGCAATTATTAAACACATGGTTCAGGATTTAAACATGGACATTAACGTAGTAGGTTGTCCAATTGTTCGTGAAGAAGACGGCCTTGCAAAAAGTTCAAGAAACACATATCTTTCACCAGAAGAAAGAAAAGCAGCTTTAATTCTTAGCAAAACAGTAAAATTAGCAAAAGAATTAATTGATGCAGGAGAAAAAGACGCTGATGTTGTAGTTGCAAAAATGAAAGAAAACATCGAAACAGAACCAATGGCAAAAATTGATTACGTAAAAGCCGTAAACGGACTTACAATGCAGCAGCAGAAAGAAATAAAAGCACCAATGCTTATTGCAATGGCTGTATACATCGGAAAAACAAGATTAATCGACAACATGATTTTGGATTAAGCCACGCACTCCTAAAATAATTTTACATGTGCAAGCTCCCTTGCAAACATGAAAAAATTATTTTAGGGGTATGGGGCGCAGCCCCTCAGCGAAGGAACACGAAGTGTTACGAGCTGATGGCGTGGCTTATAGCTACGTGGCTAAGGAAATGTCGAAGGAAGCCACGCACGAAGGAACACGAAGTGTTACGAGCTGATGGCGTGGCTTATAGCTACGTGGCTAAGGAAATGTCGAAGGAAGCCACGCACGAAGGAACACGAAGTGTTACGAGCTGATGGCGTGGCTTATAGCTGCGTGGCTAAGGAGCACAAAGTTAAAATATACAAATAAATAAGTAAAGAGGTAAAAAATGCAAGTTAATATGTTAAAAAGTAAAATACACAGAGCTACAGTTGTTCAATCAGAACTTGACTATGTAGGAAGTATCACTGTTGATGAAGAATTAATGGAAGCAGCAGGAATATATGAATATGAAAAAGTTCAAATTGCAGACGTTGACAATGGAAACAGATTTGAAACATACGTTATTGCAGGTGAAAAAGGTTCCGGCATGATTTGTTTAAATGGTGCAGCAGCGCACATGGTAAGCTTAGGTGACAAGATTATAATTATGTGCTATGCTCAAATGACACCGGAAGAAATAAAAGACAACAAGCCAAAAGTTGTATTTGTAGATGATGACAATAAGATTACAAGAGTAACAAATTACGAAAAACATGGAAAATTATTTGACTTAGAAAAATAATTTTTCTTTTATGAAAGTGAATTTATTATGGAAAAAATTTTAAAGAGCAAAACAGTTGTATTAGGAGTTACAGGAAGTATTGCGGCGTACAAAATTGCTAACCTTGCAAGCAGTCTTGTGAAAAAAGGCGCTAATGTACATGTTATAATGACAAAAAATGCTACAAACTTTATTAATCCAATTACATTTGAGACATTAACAGGAAATAAATGTTTAGTAGATACATTTGACAGAAATTTTGAATTTAGCGTTGAACATGTATCTTTGGCTAAGCAGGCAGACATATTTATGGTAGCCCCTGCAAGTGCCAATGTTATTGGAAAGATTGCAAATGGTATAGCAGATGATATGCTTACAACAACAATTATGGCATGCAAGTGTCACAAAGTAATTTCACCTGCAATGAATACAAATATGTTTGAAAATCCTATTGTTCAGGATAATCTGGAAAAATTAAGAAATTACGGTTACGAAGTTATTGATCCGGCAAGTGGATATTTAGCCTGTGGAGACACAGGGGCAGGAAAAATGCCTGAACCTACAGTTCTTGAAAGTTATATAATGAAGAATATTGCCATGGAAAAAGATATGGCAGGAAAAAAAGTTTTAATTACTGCAGGACCAACAATGGAAGCCATTGATCCGGTTAGATTTATCAGCAATCACTCAACAGGTAAGATGGGTTATGCCCTTGCAAAGATTGCGATGGAACGTGGTGCTGAAGTAACACTTGTTACTGGAAAAACATATATTGAAAAGCCTGACTTTGTAAAAATTATTGATGTAAAGAGTGCAAAAGAAATGTTTGATGCAGTTGATAAAGAATTTGACAGTCAGGATATTGTTATAATGAGTGCAGCAGTTGCTGATTACAGACCAAAGACAGTAGCTGATGAAAAAATTAAGAAAAATGATGGGGAAATGGCCATTGAACTTGAGAGAACCGACGACATTCTTGGAACAATGTCAAAGAGAAAGAAGAACCAGTTCCTTTGTGGTTTTTCAATGGAAACAGAGCATATGCTTGAAAATTCTAAGAACAAGCTTAAAAAGAAAAATCTTGATATGATTTGTGCTAACAATCTTAAAGTTGAAGGGGCAGGATTTGGAACAGACACAAATGTTGTTACTTTAATAACAGAGAATGAAAGCAGACAGTTGCCAATTATGTCAAAAGAACAGGTGGCAAACGAAATTTTAACTGAAATAAATAACAGAATATAAAGCCAGGTGGCTGTAAAGCATGAGACTATGGACTCACATACTTGTATCATAGTTAGGTTGTACCATATGAATTATAAGATACAAAAGGAGATTACAATGAAAAGATTAGTAAGAATACTCACTGTAGTGGCATGCTTTATGGCCACTTTTACGTTTGTAATTAATGATGTTAGCGCTGCTACGAAGGCATGGTCCAAAAACTCTGACGGTAAGTTTGTAGATGGTAACGGCAAAGTAATGGAAGGTGCCACAATGAAGGGCATTGATGTTAGCAAATGGAATGGAAATATTAATTGGAAAAAAGTTGCTGCATCAGATGTTGATTATGCAATTATCAGATGTGGTTTTGGAGACAACTACACAAGTCAGGATGACAAATATTGGGAAACAAATGTAAAAGGATGCGAAGATAACAATATTCCTTATGGTGTATATATTTATTCTTATGCTCAAAGTGTTTCTCAGGCAAAAAGTGAAGCAAAGCATGTTCTTAGATTGGTTGAAAATCATAAACTGAATTTTCCTATTTATCTTGATGTGGAAGAAGATGACCAGGCAAAATTATCAAAAAGTAAATTAACTGATATTATTAATACATTTGTTAGGGAAATACATAATCAGGGATACGAGGTTGGAATTTATGCTAATCTTAACTGGTGGACTAACTATATTGATAAATCTGTAGCAAGCAACCAAACTTGGTTTAAATGGGTGGCACAGTACAACAACATAGGTACAACATACACAGGTGTTTATCAGATGTGGCAGTGTAGTGATAAAGGAACTGTAAGTGGTATAAGAGGAAAAGTTGATTTGAATTTCTGGTTTGATAAAGTTAGAACAACAACTTACAATGCAAGAAACGTAAAATTAAATGCAGCACCTGTCATAAAAGTTACAAAGGTAACCAGACCGGCTAAAGCGCCTATAGTATCAGTTACTGCCGGTAAGAAAAAAGCTAAATTAAAACTCCAGAAGGTTTCCGGGGCAAAAGGTTATCAGATACAATATTCAACAAAGAAAAACTTCCATGGTAAAAAGTCAAAATATATTAAATGGACAAGAACTACAATAAAAAGTTTAAAATCCAAGAAAAAATATTATTTTAGAGCCAGAGCCTATAAACTTAATGGAACTAAAAAAGTTTACTCAAAAAAATGGTGCAAGGTTAAAAGCGCCTACATAAAATAAAAAAACAGTAAATGAAAGAGTAGATAAGAAAATCTACTCTTTCATAACAGAAATTAAATCCTGCAACACTGTAATCTGGTGTATGGTAAGCCCTTGTGCATCGATTGTAATTGATGGTTCTTCATGGTGTAATCCAAGAAGATAGTCTGTACTACAATCATATAGTTGTGCAAGGGCTATTAAATTCTCCAAACTGGGAGTTCGCTCTCCTGTTTCATATCCAGAAACAATTGAAGGCGAAACATCTAAAAGTTCAGCCAATTGTTTTTGAGTATATTTATTTTCTGATCTAAGTAGTCGTAACTTTTCCGGTAAATCTTTAATCATTGGTGTCCTCCTAAAATGAAAAGTGGTTTCCATTAAAATCTCTGAGAAACTCAGTAGGTAAAATACTACCACTTAAAGTGGAAATGGTAAAGTCGTTAATTAAATTAACAGCATCATCTACTGAATTGTATAGAATATTACACAAAATCTCACTTTCTTTTCGGCATTGCATATTGACGTTAGGAAAAATCACATGTCCTTTTAACTGCTTATAATGAAAAGTTGCGTGCATGGATAGGTCCAAAAGGCTTCTTTTCAAACAATTAGGAGCAACAAATATTTTTTTGACCTTTTTCATCATATGAAGACTATGATAAATATCTTCAAGAGAAACATAATGATATAAAGAATCCATGGCAATAGCTACCTTATACGTTGCAGGGACTAATTTGTAAATAGGATAACTTTCAGGATTGAAGCTATCTTTGGTAATTAACAAATGCTCCAAGTCCCCTTCTATTTCCACATGTCCACAACCTGTTTCCTTCATAAACTTGTTTATATATGGGTGGCAGGCGTTATCCAAAGTAAAATGGCATATAAATCCTAACATATAACTATATTCAGGGCTGGTAATTCCAAGTTCTTTTATAATCTCTGCGGCATGTTCCATAAAAGGATACACATCGCTGTGATGCATTGTAACGCCAATCTTAGTAATATCTTTTCTGGTTAAATAGAAAAATAAAAAATCAGGTCCCTGTAATCCCATTCTAAATTCATTAGGATACTTTCTCACAGTTTCTTTTATTGTTGAAGGCAACTTTGGAATAACAAGTTTGCCAAATTTGTTATGTGCGTAAAGTGCTGGCATAATGAACACCTCCTATGTAAAAATATTTATAACTACAGTTTAACACATTTGAAATGTAAAAATACAAATAACTAAATATTATTTCGAATAACCATATTTTGACTGTTGCAATTAATTTTTAAAAGTGTTATCATAACGATAGAACAAATGTTCGAAAAAAAGTCAACTGCTAATTTTAAGATAATAGGAAACGTTAATTTTATCTGATCGCAACTATTAATTTTTAAGACGATTGAAACGAGGTGAGGAACATTAATATACAGCAGAATATGGATTTATCTGAAAAATTGAAGATTTTAACAGATGGGGCCAAGTATGATGTTGCATGTACCAGTAGTGGTGTTGACCGTTCCAATAAGGGAAAAGGAATGGGAGATGCTCATGCGTGTGGAATATGTCATACTTTTGCGTCAGATGGCCGTTGTGTATCGCTACTTAAGATACTTTATACAAATGAATGTATTTATGACTGCAAGTATTGTATTAACAGAAAGTCAAATGATGTTCCAAGAGCCAGTTTTACACCCAATGAAGTTTGTAAGCTTACCATGGAATTTTATAGACGCAATTATATTGAAGGATTATTTTTAAGTTCAGGAATTTTGAAAAGCCCGGATTTTACAATGGGGCTTGTATATGAAACTTTGTGGAAATTACGCAACGAACATCATTTCTTTGGATATATTCATGTAAAGGCAATACCGGGAGCCTCTCCTGAAATTATTGAGAAAATAGGATTTCTTGCAGATAGAATGAGTACTAATTTGGAGTTGCCTACAAAGGAGAGTCTTAAGGAATTAGCACCGAATAAGAGTCATAAGAATATGCTTATGTCTATGAAACAGATACAGATTGGCTCAGGAAACCTTATACCGTCTTCAGGTGATGGGTATAGTTTGATTACAAAAACAGGAAGAAAGAAGCAGTCAAAGTTCGTCCCAGCAGGACAAAGCACGCAGATGATTATAGGGGCAACACCGGAAACTGATTATCAGTTAATGTCAGTAACTGAATATATGTATAAACAGTTTAAGATGAAGAGAGTTTTTTACTCAGCTTTTGTAGATGTGAACCACAATATTGATGCACCGGCACTGGTTGGACCTAATCCGTTATTAAGGGAGCATAGATTATATCAGGCAGACTGGCTGCTTAGATTCTACGGATTTAATGTGAAGGAATTACTGAATGAAAATCATCCTAATTTTAATGTGGTACTAGATCCGAAATGTGATTGGGCAGTTAATCATTTGGAGTTGTTTCCTGTTGAAATAATGCGAGCAGATTATTATACATTATTGAGAGTACCGGGACTTGGAGTGAAGTCTGCAAGGCGCATTATGTCAGCAAGAAGATATGGTGTTATTGATTTTGATAGTTTGAAACGTATGGGAGTTGTACTGAAAAGAGCTGCATATTTTATTACATGCAATGGTAAAACAATGTTTCCACTGAGACTGGATAAAGATTTTATTGCAAGGTCTATAGCAGCAGATGACAGAAAGCAATTATTTTCAATTGAAGAAGATACAACGTACAGGCAGATGACGTTGTTGGATTTGGAGGCGAAAGCTTAATGAAGAATAAAAATGTAACATTGGTATGCGATGATACTTTTGATGGGATAATGACGGCAATTTATGACGGCTGGGTATTAATGAACAAAGGCTGCATAGTTAACATACATCCGGGAAAGGATTATTCGGCAACTTTTTTTTCAGAATTTATAACAATTGATACTGATTTAGACAAGTCTGTTAGAGTGGCAAAATCCATAAGAATAAAGATTTCCATTGAAGCATACATGATGGTTTACAGAGCCTGTATGCATTTTGATAATGACAAGGGCAATGAAATATTTGGATTTTTAAAATTAGGATATGCAGTCGGAGCCAGAGTGACGAAAATGCTAACGAATCCTCATGTGTTACGGGTTACTGAATTAAGTAGAAAGGCAGTTAATGAAGCACATTTGTTTAAGGGATTTGTAAGGTTTGATGAATTAAAGGGTGGGGTCCTTTACAGTAGAATACAACCAAAATGCGATGTGGTTCCGTTAATAATTAATCATTTTCAGGACAGATTTCCGGAAGAAGATTGGATAATATATGATTCAAAAAGAAAGAAAGCAGCAGTACACAAGCATGAAACAGATACGATTATTGTTGAAGGACAGGATGTGGAGGCATTGACCAAAGACTTACAGTATAACGATGAGTATAGAGAATTGTGGAAGATATTTTTTGATACTATTGGAATCGATGCAAGGAAGAATCCTAAATGTCAGCGAACACAACTTCCAATATGGTTTAGAGAAAATATGACCGAATTTGTAAAGGAAAAATAAGCAAAAGTATACCGAATAACCACAAAATCTTTACTTTATTCGTCACTCTTCACTTTTTTTCTTATTAATGATATACTAGCGGGTGTGGTTTAACACATTACAAAAGGAAAACAGAATAGAACTAATCAGGAGGAATCTATGAGTAAAGTTAAGCGTGTTTATGTGGAAAAAAAGAAACCTTATGCTGTAAAAGCAAAGGAATTAACAGAAGATATCAAGGGATATCTTGGGATTGACGGATTAAAAGAAGTAAGAGAATTAGTAAGATATGATGTAGAAAATCTTACAGAAGATACTTATAAGAAAGCTCTTACATGTGTATTTTCAGAACCACCGGTTGATGATGTTTATGAAGAAACATTTCCTTATGATGAAGCTGAATCAAAGATTTTCAGCGTAGAATTTTTACCGGGACAGTTTGATCAGAGAGCTGATTCTGCTGTACAGTGTGTTAAGTTTTTAAACGAGGATGAGAATCCTGAAATAAAGACTGCAACAACATACGTTTTAGTTGGAGATATTACAGAGGAACAGTTTGAACAGATTAAGTCATATTGTATCAACCCTGTAGATTCAAGAGAAACAGGATTAGAAAAACCTGAAACTTTGGTAACAGAATTTGAGGAACCGGCAGATGTTATTATTTTTGATGGTTTCAAGGACATGGATGATGCTCCACTTAAAGAACTTTACGATTCACTTGGATTAGCAATGACATTTAAGGATTTCAAACATATTCAGAATTATTTCAAATCTGAAGAAGACAGAGATCCATCAATGACAGAAATCAGAGTATTAGATACTTACTGGTCAGATCATTGTCGTCATACTACTTTTAATACAGAACTTACAGATGTTAAGTTCGATGATGGTTTTTATAATGAACCAATTGTCAAAACATATGAAGAATATCTTGAAACAAGAAAAGATGTTTTTGGAGAAAGAAAAGACAAATTTGTATGCCTTATGGATTTAGCCCTTATTGCAATGAGAAAGTTAAAGAAGGAAGGCAAGTTAGATGATCAGGAAAAATCAGATGAAATCAATGCATGTAGTATTGTAGTTCCTGTTGAAGTTGACGGAAATACAGAAGAATGGTTAGTAAACTTCAAAAACGAAACACATAACCATCCTACAGAAATTGAACCATTTGGTGGTGCTGCAACATGTTTAGGTGGTGCTATTAGAGATCCATTATCAGGACGTACATATGTATATCAGGCTATGCGTGTAACAGGTGCAGCAGATCCTACTAAGCCAATGAGCGAAACATTAAGTGGTAAGCTTCCACAGAAGAAACTTGTTCAGGGAGCTGCAAATGGATATAGTTCATATGGTAACCAGATTGGTCTTGCAACAGGTTTAGTAAAAGAAATTTATCATCCTGATTATGTTGCAAAGAGAATGGAAATTGGTGCAGTTATGGGAGCAGCTCCTAGACGTGCAGTACAGAGACTTACATCAGATCCAGGAGATATTATCGTACTTTTAGGTGGTAGAACAGGACGTGATGGATGTGGTGGAGCAACAGGTTCTTCAAAGATTCATACAGAAGAATCTATTGAAACATGTGGTGCTGAAGTACAGAAAGGTAACGCACCTACAGAACGTAAATTACAGAGATTATTTAGAAGAGAAGAAGTTAGTCACATTATCAAGAAGTGTAATGATTTCGGTGCCGGTGGTGTTTCAGTAGCTATTGGTGAGTTGGCTGACGGACTTCATATTAACTTAGATAAAGTTCCAAAGAAATATGCAGGTTTAGATGGAACAGAAATTGCCATTTCTGAATCACAGGAAAGAATGGCAGTAGTAGTTGATCCTTCTGATGTAGAAAAATTCTTAGAATATGCTAATGAAGAAAATTTAGAGGCTACAGTAGTAGCAGAAGTTACAGAGGATCCTAGATTAGTATTAGAATGGAGAGGAAAGGAAATTGTAAATCTTTCACGTGCATTCTTAGATACAAACGGTGCACATCAGGAAACAACAGTTGAAGTAGATATGCCTGAAAAGGATGCAAACTTCTTCAAGAAACCTGAAGTAGCAGACGTAAAAGAAAAATGGTTAGAAACACTTGCTGACTTAAATGAATGTTCACAGAAGGGATTAGTTGAAAAATTCGACGGTTCAATCGGTGCAGGTTCAGTATTTATGCCACATGGTGGAAAATACCAGAAGACAGAAACACAGGCAATGGTTGCAAAACTTCCAGTGCTTAAAGGAAAATGCGATACAGTAACAATGATGAGTTATGGATTTGATCCATATTTATCAAGTTGGAGTCCATATCATGGAGCAATGTATGCAGTAGTAGATTCAATTGCAAAGATTGTTGCAAATGGTGGTGACTACAAGAAGATTCGTATGACATATCAGGAATACTTTAGAAGAATGACAGAAGATCCACGTCGTTGGAGTCAGCCATTTGCATCACTTCTTGGTTCATTTGATGCACAGATGGGATTTGGTCTTCCATCAATTGGTGGTAAAGATAGTATGTCAGGAACATTTAATGATATAGATGTACCACCAACATTAGTTTCATTTGCAGTTGATGTAGCTAAAGAAAAAGATATTATCACTCCTGAATTTAAGAAGGCAGGAAATAAGATTGTTAAATTTGAAATCAGCAAGGATCAGTATGACAAGCCTGTATATGAAGAAATCATTAAGTTGTATGACCAGATTCATGAGATGATTCAGAATGGTGTGATTGTTTCAGCTTATGCCCTAGACGCTAAGGGTGTAATTCCGGCTGTAAGTAAGATGGCATTTGGTAACGGAATTGGTGTAAGCATCAGTGGAAATATTCCAGGTGCAGATTTATTTGCACCTGCATTCGGTGATATTGTTGCTGAAGTACCTGCAGATAAAATTGGTGATGTAACAGCAAGTTATGTATTATTAGGTGAAACAACAGATAAAGCTGAGTTTAAGTATGGCGAAGAAGTAATTCTAATGGATGAAGCACTTAAGGTTTGGGAGAAACCATTAGAAAAAGTATTCCCAACAAGAAGCCATAATGATAAGACAGTATTAGATACACCAATTTACGATAAGGGAAGTATCTATGTATGCAAGAACAGAGTTGCAAAACCAACAGTATTTATTCCTGTATTCCCAGGAACAAACTGTGAATATGATACAGCAAAAGCATTTGAAAATGCTGGCGCAAATGTTATTACAAAGGTATTCAAGAACCTTACACCGGAAGACATTAGAGATTCTGTTAAAATATTTGAAGATTCAATTAATCAGGCACAGATTATTATGTTCCCAGGTGGATTTAGTGCAGGTGATGAACCTGACGGCTCAGCTAAGTTCTTTGCAACAGCATTTAGAAATGCAAAGATTGAAGAAGCTGTACATAAATTATTAAATGAAAGAGACGGTTTAGCACTTGGTATTTGTAATGGTTTCCAGGCATTGATTAAGTTAGGATTAGTACCAAACGGAAAGATTACAGGACAGGATATTAATGCTCCAACATTAACATACAACACAATTAACCGTCATGTATCAAAGATGGTATACACAAAGGTTGTTTCAAACAAGTCACCTTGGTTACAGGAAGCTGAACTCGGTGGTGTATATGTAAATCCAGCATCACATGGTGAAGGACGTTTCGTAGCACCAAAAGAATGTATTGAACAGTTATTTGCAAATGGTCAGGTAGCAACACAATATGTAAATCAGCAGGGACAGCCAACAATGGACGAAGAATGGAACGTAAACGGTTCATATATGGCAATCGAAGGTATCACAAGCCCAGACGGAAGATGCTTCGGTAAGATGGCTCATATTGAACGTAAAGGAACATCCGTAGCAACAAACATCTACGGAGAACAAGACCTCAAAGTCTTTGAATCAGGCGTACACTACTTTGCGTAAGCAAAGCCATGTATAAACAAACAACGGGACGCTCGTCGAAAGCTTGCTTTCGAAAGAGAGTTCCGTTGTTTGTTTATATAGGGCACAGCCCGACAGCGAGATGGAACGAAGTGAAATCGAGCTGCATGGCTTTGCATTTGTAAGGGCAGCTAAAAGGCACAGCCCGACAGCGAGATGGAACGAAGTGAAATCGAGCTGCATGGCTTTGCCGAAAGCTTGCTTTCTGGTAAATGTCACAGAAGTTTCATTTTAATAAGATATAAATATATGTTAGAATATGTTTTATAAAAGCGTAGAAAATATGGTTATAAAACAAATAGTTATAACAACAGAAAAGAATAGGAGAAATGCTATGAATTATTTTAAAAATTTAAAATGGGAAATGATTTTATTTTCACTAATTAGTATTGTTCTTGGAGTTTTAATGTGGTTGTATCCAAAACAAATTGTTAAAACAGCATGTATAATTCTTGCAGTGATTTTGTTTATTATGGGTATAAGATATTTTATAGAATACAAAAGAACAAACTCTATCAGAAAATATTATCAATATGAACTTGTTGCATCAATAGCTTTAATAATTGGTGGAATAGTGGTTTTATGTTGTATGGATTGGATTTTATCAATTATCACATATGTTATCGCAATTATAATAATTATTAGTGGATTAATGAAGGTGGAGAACTCTTTAGACTTGAAAAGGATGAGATGCCATTGGATTCCGTTGATGATTTTTGCAATAATATGTATTATTTTAGGAATATCAGTTTTGATGATGCCTATGGATCATAATGATAATGGCACAACAACAGCGGGAGATTTCTTTATTCAGGTTTCAGGAATCATTTTGGCAGTAACAGGATTGATTGATTTAATTACAACCTTAACAGTTTCAGGAAAAATTAAAAGATGGACAATCAGCCAGATTGCAAACATCGTAGACGATGAAATTGTTGAGGAGGAAATTGTAGAGGATAATGATGACGATGATGAAATAGTACAATAGAATACGATTAATATTAGATTAAGACATACAATGAAAAAGGACAGAGTCGTTAAAATAAGACTCTGTCCTTTTTGTAAAAATCAAATTTAATATTATATTAATATGTACAGTGTTAAAAAAGATGATGATATAAAAATACATTTTTTAAACTGTCTCATATTTTTTTACAACTCCAAGACCGATTGGGTGAGGACCTGTATGTACACCTGAAACAATGCCGATTGCCACGTTAGTTTCGCTTTGAAGTTTTACATTAAGTGTTTCTTCTAACTGGTTCATAAAACTTACACCTTCAGAAGCATCATAGCCATATCCAACTGAGATAACAAAGTTATCTTTTCCGTTTTCTGTTAAATATTTATCGGCAACTTCCAATACTTTTTTCTTTAATTTGTTTCTGTTACGACCTATGCCACCAAGACCAATATCCCCGTCTTTCATAATTATAACTGGTTTCACATCAATCTTGCTGGCTGCTGCTGCAACTTTGCCGATTCGACCGCCCATTTGTAAATAATCAAGTGAACCGACTGTAAAGAAAATACGTGCAGATGCAATGACTTTTTCAATTTTTTCTAATGCTGTCTCCAAAGGCAAGTTGTTCTTTTTCATTTTTACCATTTGATCAACAATAAGGCCTTGAGTAACAGTATTTTGCTTCGAGTCAATAATATGAATTTCAGCATTTGGATATTCCTCGAGAATAAGTTCTTTTGCATTTCTTGCAGAATTGTATGAACCACTAAATATTAAAGAAATAGTAAAGCATACAATAGGAATATCTTCTTTTACATATTTTTCAAAAGTTTTGTAATAAAGGTCCACGCTTGGTAGAGATGTCTTAGGATAAGTCTTTGGGTTGTCTACCATTTTTTGATAGCATTCATTTCGAGTAATATCAACTCCATCTAAAAAATACTGTTCTCCATCAAATGAAACTGACAAAGGTACAATATCAATATCGTTTTCGTTTATATAAGCCTGAGATAAATCACAGGCACTATCGCTAACTATTTTAAACATAGATTCCAATAACTCCTTCATGTAGTATTCAATACTATATAATATACCACTTAGAAAAGATAATTCAATACATTTAAATCAAATAAAGAAAGTTTAACAGTTATTTAACAAATTTTATTGAAAAGATGGCAAAAAATAAAATTAGCTACATTATTTTTTTATAAATGATTTTATGATACAATTATAGGCAATAATAATCGGAGGGGTTTATATGGATAAATTAAAAACTTTACTAAAAAATGAAAAAGAGATAATAGAAGGATTTTTTATTAGCATTTTGACTGCATGGGGATTAACATCTATATTTCGAGGAACATATGGAAGCATAAGTAGTTTGGATGGAGTTTCAAAAGTAAATTTCCCAATGCTAATAGTAGTGATTGGCTTATTAACAATTATTGTAGGAATTGTATATTACAAAGAAAAATTTATTGCAAAAATATTAATGTTTTTTAGTGTTTACATATATGCAATATTGTGTGCAATTTCCGGTTATAAGGTAACATGGGAGACTGCAAATAAAAATGAAATCGGTAATGTGTGCTTTTTGTGCATGTTATGTTTTATTACAGTATTAGCTTTCTTATATATAAAAGATGAAGTGATACAGATGTTTGGATATATGAAGTTAAATAGAAAAATATCTAACATATTATTTGCAATAATAGGAATTTCTTTATTTATATTTATATCGATGATTACAATTTTAAGATATAAATCATATAGTAATTCAACTTATGATTTTGGGATTTTTGCTCAGATGTATGAGTACATGAAGCAGACAGGAAAAATGACAACAACAGTTGAAAGAAATACATTATTGTCACATTTTGGAGTACATTTCTCACCTATATTTTATATAGGTCTACCAATATACATGATTTTTCCAAGTGCAATAACTGTTCAGGTTATACAGGCGATTATGGTGGCATTACCGATTATTCCAATAGTGTTATTATGCAGACACTATAAGTTGTCTAATTGGATTACGGTTGCAGTTACATTAATTTATGCTTTGTATCCGGCTACGGCAGGTGGAACATTTTACGACATACATGAAAATTGCTTTTTAACATTTTTCTTATTGCTGACAATTTATTTTGTTGAGAAAAAGAAAGACATACCGGCAATTATCTGCATGCTATTAGTATTTTTGGTAAAAGAAGATGCAGCAGCATATATAATGATTGTGGGTGCATATTTCTTATTTTCAAGAAGGGATAAGAAACGTGGAATTATAATGATAATTTTGTCAGCTATTTATTTTGTGGTAGCATTATCAGTAGTAAACAGTTATGGACTAGGAGTTCTAGACGACAGATTTGCAAATTTATATGCAGATCCAAATGGCGGCTTAGGACAGGTTTTCAAAACAATAATTACAAATCCGGCATACGTAATTGCCCAGATGATTTCAAATACTGACGCAACAGGTATGGACAAAATACAGTATTTACTTTTGATGATTGTTCCGATGGCGACAATGTTGTTTGCAACAGGAAAGAAATACTCAAGATATATTTTAATGGCACCATTTTTGGTGTTTAATGTTTTTACAACATATTTATATTTACATGATGTTGGTTTTCAGTATAACTTTGGTGTGATTGCGTTATTTATGTATTTGGCAATTATGAACATTTCCGAAATGGATTATAAAAAAGCAAGAACTGTAGCTGGCATTTCTGTGATTTGTACAAGCATTATGTTTTTTGGAACAACATATCCAAGGATTAATTATTACGGTGAAAAATATAGTACAGATAAAGCTAAAATAGAAAAAATTAATAAAGGTATTGAGATGGTTCCGAGAACGGCATCTGTTGCAGTTTCAGGATTCTTTATGCCACATTTATCAAGAAATCTTGATGTGTATGATCAGACTCATTTAGAGGAAGTTAAAGAAATGGAATATCTTGTTGTTGACGAAAGAGGACAGGAAGAAAAGGAAAAGTTTGACGAAGTTCTGGCAACAGGAAAATATGAACTTATATATCATGAAGATAACCTGATAAGTGTATATCACAAAAAGCAATAATAGATGGATATAAAAATATAAAGACAAAAAAGCAAAGACAAGAATAGAAAAATAAGAATACAAAGATAAGAATATGTGGAAGTGGGCATACGAATACTATTTTAAAAATTAGAATCAAAATCTAATGATTTACAATGATTTGAAATAAGTACGCTAGGCACTTCACGTATTCTTATTTTTTTGGTATACTTTAATTTGTGTAACTAGGCAAAAATAAAGTAACTTACAAGTTATGATTTTTATTTGAAAGCAGAGGTGTATACTTGACAATTTTAATTAAAAACGGAAGAGTTTTAAATCCTTCAGAAAACATGGACAAAGTAATGGATGTTTTAATTGAAGATGGTTTAATTAAGAAGAAAGCAGAAAACATTCAGTGTGATGCAGACAAAGAAATTGATGCACAGGGATGTTACGTGATGCCGGGATTAATCGATTTACATGTACATTTTAGAGACCCGGGACTTACATACAAAGAAGACATTGAAACAGGAAGCAGGGCTGCTGCTAAAGGTGGCTTTACAACAGTATGCTGTATGCCAAATACAAAGCCTGTAATTGACAACGTGGAAACTGTTGAATATGTAATTAACAAAAGTAAGAAGGTAGGACTTACTAATGTTCTTCCTGTGGGTGCTGTCACAAAGAATATGGCAGGTGTGGAAGTTACAAACATTAGCAAGTTAAAAGATGCCGGAATTTGTGCAATTAGTGAAGATGGAAAATCAGTAATGAATTCAGGCGTTTATAGAAAGGCAATGAAAGAAGCCGCAAGACTTAACATACCGGTTATGGCTCACTGCGAAGATATTAATTTAGTTGAAGGCGGAGTTATTAATCTTGGTGACAAATCACAGGAATTAGGTGTTAAGGGAATAAGTAATGCAGTAGAAGATGTTATCGCGATGAGAGACATTATGCTTGCAAAAGAAACTAATGCAACCCTTCACTTATGCCACTGCTCAACAAAAGACAGCGTTGAGATGGTAAGAAGAGCAAAAGAAGAAGGCATAAAGGTTACAGCAGAAGTTTGTCCACATCATTTCTCAATGTGTTCAGATGATATTACAGGTAATGACAGCAATTTTAAAATGAATCCACCTCTTAGAGCAAGAGAAGACATGGAAGCATTAATTAAAGGTTTGTCAGATGACATAATGGATGTAATCTCAACAGACCATGCTCCACATAGTGCGGAAGAAAAAGCAAAAGATTTAGAACATGCACCTTTTGGAATTGTTGGACTTGAAACATCAGTTGCCTTAACAATTACAAACTTAGTTAAAAAGGGACATATTACACCATTACAAATGGCTGCAAAGATGAGCTATAATCCTGCAAAAGTTTTAGGCTCTAATAAGGGAACTTTAAATGAAAATGCAGTTGCAGATGTAGTAGTAATTAATCCTGACACAGAATACGAAATAGATGCAAACACATTTGCTTCAAAGGGAAAGAATACACCATTTAACGGCTACAAGGTAAACGGTCAGGTAGAATTTACAATACTTGGCGGAAAAATCGTTTACGAAAATAAATAAAATTTTACAATAATTATATACATCATAAAGGAGATATAAGATGATTAATAAGTTAGTTGACAAAATCAAAAAAACAAATGCACCAGTAGTAGTTGGACTTGATCCAATGTTAAGCTATGTACCTGAACACATTCAAAAGAAAGCTTTTGATGAATTTGGTGAAACATTAGAGGGTGCAGCAGAAGCAATTTGGCAGTACAACAAGGGAATTATCGATACAACTTATGATTTAATCCCAGCTGTAAAACCACAGATTGCAATGTATGAACAGTTTGGTGTGCCGGGACTTCAGGCATTTAAGAAAACAGTTGATTATGCTAAGGAAAAAGATTTAGTAGTAATTGGTGATGTTAAGCGTGGAGATATTGGTTCAACTTCAGCCGCTTATGCAGTTGGACATTTAGGAAAAGTTCAGGTGGGAAGCAAGAAGTATTCATTATTTGATGAAGATTTTGCAACAGTTAATCCATATCTTGGAACTGACGGCATCAAGCCTTTCGTTGATGTATGTAAAGAAGAAAACAAGGGATTATTTATCTTAGTAAAAACATCAAATCCTTCAAGTGGAGAATTCCAGGACAGATTAATTGACGGAAGACCACTTTACGAATGGGTTGGTGAACAGGTTGCAAAATGGGGTGAAGACCACATGGGTAACGACTATAGCTACATTGGAGCAGTAGTTGGAGCTACATATCCTGAAATGGGTAAGGTTCTTCGTAAGGTTATGCCAAAGAGCTACATCTTAGTGCCTGGTTACGGTGCACAGGGTGGTACTGCAGAAGGTCTTAAGCCATATTTTAACGAAGATGGTTTAGGAGCAATTGTAAACTCATCAAGAGGAATCATCTGCGCTTATAAGCAGGACAAGTATGCTAAGTTTGGCGCTGAAAATTACGCAGACGCATCAAGACAGGCAGTAATTGACATGATTGAAGACATTAACTCAATTTTTTAATGCAATAAAAAATTAAAAATAACCGTATAACAATTAACAGCTTAAACTAAACTGTTTTTGTTATGGGGAATTGGAAAGAATGGAGATAGGAATGAGAGAAAAGGAAACTGCAAGTGTAGTAAGCCAGGAATCTATTGGTACAGATATTTATAGCATGGTAATTAAAACAAAAGCTGCAAAAGAGGCAAGAGCCGGACAGTTTATTTCCATGTATTGTAACGACAAGACAAAATTACTTCCAAGACCAATTAGTATATGTGAGGTAAACAAGCAAGAGAGTACACTTCGTGTGGTTTATCGTGTTGTAGGTGGTGGGACAGAAGAGTTCTCAACTTATACAGCAGGAGATAAGATAGACATTATTGGACCATTAGGAAATGGATTTGTAAAAAGAGCAGGTAAGAAAGCTATTTTAATAGGTGGTGGAATCGGAATTCCACCAATGGTTGAATTAGCAAAGGAATTAAAAGATATTGCTGAAGTTCAAATAGTTGCCGGTTATAGAAATGAATTATTTTTAACTGAAGAATTAGAAAGCAATGGTACACTTTTTATAGCTACAGAAGATGGAAGCACAGGAACAAAAGGAACTGTTATTGATGCAATAAAAGAACAGAACGTTGAAGGGGCGGTTATTTACGCATGTGGACCAACACCTATGTTAAAGGCAATTAAAGAGTATGCTCTTGAAAAGAAAATCGAATGTCAGCTTTCATTAGAAGAAAGAATGGCATGTGGTATAGGTGCATGTTTGGCATGTGTTTGTAAATCAACAAACAAAGACCATCACACAAATGTTAATAACAAACGTATTTGTAAAGATGGGCCGGTATTTTTAGCAGAGGAGGTAGACTTATAATGAATACAAAAGTAAATATTGCAGGTGTAGAATTTAAGAATCCTGTTATGGTTGCCTCAGGAACTTTTGGTTCAGGTGCAGAATATGACGAGTTTGTTGACTTAAACAGACTTGGTGCCGTAGTAACAAAAGGTGTGGCAAATGTGCCATGGGAAGGAAATCCAACACCTAGAATTGCAGAAACTTATGGTGGAATGCTTAATGCAGTAGGACTTCAGAATCCAGGCTATGATTTGTTTGCAAAAAGAGATATTCCTTATTTAAAGAAATATGACACAAACATTATCGTAAATGTATGTGGAAGAACAACAGAAGATTATATAGACGTTGTAGAAAAGCTTGGTCATGAAGAGGTGGATATGTTAGAAATCAACATTTCCTGTCCAAACGTAAAACATGGTGGAATTGCTTTTGGCCAGGATCCAAAAGCTGTTGAAGCTATTACAAAGGAAGTAAAGAAAGTTGCTAAACAGCCTGTTATTATGAAACTTAGCCCAAATGTAACTGATATTACAGAAATGGCAAAAGCGGCAGAAGCCGGTGGAGCAGATGCACTATCTTTGATTAATACATTAACAGGTATGCAAATCGATGTTGAAAGACAGAAATTTGTTTTGGCTAACAAGACAGGTGGTTTATCAGGCCCGGCCATTAAGCCGGTTGCCGTAAGAATGGTATATCAGGTGGCAAATGCAGTTAAGGTTCCAATTATCGGTATGGGTGGAATTACAAATGCAAAAGACGCAATGGAATTTATTTTAGCAGGAGCTACAGCAGTATCTGTTGGAACAGCTAATTTTAATAATCCGCATACAACAATTGATGTAATTGAGGGAATTGAAGACTACATGAAACGCCATAATGTTGAAGACATTAACAGTCTTATTGGCTTAGTAAAATAATTGCAAAAGAAAAAAGAAAACAAAAACAAGAAAATAATAAGGAAAAATAATAAAGAAATAATAAAAAAATAAGAAAAAATTAAGAATTAAATTATACAATTAATCAAAAAGAAAATGGAAGGGCTTAAAATGGAAGAACTAAAAGAAAAAAATAAAATCGAAAAGAAAAATGAAATTAAAAAGAAAATAATATCTTTAATAATTCCATGCTATAACGAAGAAGAAGTACTTGGAATATTACATGAAGAATTGAAAAAAGTTACGGGCAAAATGCCACAATATAATTTTGAATTTTTGTTTGTAAATGATGGCTCAAAGGACAAAACTCTTGAAATATTAAAGATGATGGCTAAGGAAGATGACAGAGTTGTGTATTTATCATTTTCCAAAAACTTTGGAAAAGAAGCTGCAATGTATGCAGGTTTTTGCAATGCAGCAGGTGATTATGTTGCGGTTATGGATGCGGACATGCAGGACCCACCGGCACTTTTACCTGAAATGGTAACTTACCTTGAAAGCGGTGAATATGACAGTGTTGCAACAAGAAGAGTTACAAGACAGGGAGAACCAAAAATCCGTTCTTTTTTCGCCCGCAAATTTTACAAATTAATCAACAAAATTTCTGATGCTGACGTAGTGGACGGAGCAAGAGATTTTAGATTAATGAAAAGAGAAATGGTGGATGCCATTGTGGCAATGGGAGAACAGAACAGATTCTCAAAAGGAATTTTTGGTTGGATTGGCTTTAAGACAAAGTGGTTACCATTTGAAAATGTTGAGAGAGCAGCAGGAGAAACAAAGTGGAATTTTTGGAAATTATTTAAATATTCACTTGACGGAATTTTCAACTTCTCCAATGCACCACTACAAATTGCATCAGTTATAGGATTACTGTTTACATTTGTTTCTTTTATTGCAATTGTTTTAATTATAGTTAGAAAAGCAATATGGGGTGATCCCGTAGACGGTTGGCCATCACTTGCCTGCATAATTACTTTTATCGGTGGAATCCAACTTTTCTGTATGGGCATTATGGGACAGTATTTGTCAAAAACATACATGGAAGTTAAGAAAAGACCACATTTTATAATTGGTGAAACAAATGGAGAGGATATAAAGAAAATTAAATAATTACATATAATAAAGTAAAAAAAGAACTGTAAGACAAATAAGTTTTATGGTTCTTTTTTGTTTGTTAGAAAAAATACAATTTTTAACGCATTGTGAAACTTAGCTTTTCGTGGTAAGATAAAAAGGATATATTGGCTAATGCTAAATTGAGAAAATTATATCAAAATTAGCAGAAGATATCAGATAAGTTGAAATAAAAAGGTCAAAGAGCCTAAAGATAAAGGAGAAATTAATATAATGGAAGCATATAAGAAGGAATTTATAGAATTTATGGTAGAAAGTGATGTTTTAAAATTTGGAGAGTTTACACTTAAGAGTGGTAGAAAGTCTCCATTTTTCATGAATGCAGGAGCTTATGTAACAGGTTCACAGCTTCACAGATTAGGTCAGTATTATGCAAAGGCAATTCATGACAGATATGGTGATGACTTTGATGTGCTTTTCGGACCTGCATACAAGGGAATTCCACTTGCAGTTGTAACAGCAATTGCTTTTAATGAATTATATGGAAAAGAAATCCGTTATTGTTCAGACAGAAAAGAAGAAAAGGACCATGGTGCAGACAAAGGAAACTTCCTTGGTAGCAATTTAAAAGATGGTGACAGAGTAGTAATGATTGAAGATGTTACAACTTCAGGTAAGTCAATGGAAGAAACAGTTCCAAAGGTAAAAGGTGCAGCAGATGTGACAATTGTTGGTCTTATGGTTTCTCTTGACAGAATGGAAGTTGGTAAGGGCGGAGAGAAGTGCGCTCTTGACGAAGTAGAAGACCTTTATGGATTTGAAACAAATGCAATTGTTACAATGTCTGATGTTGTAGAGCATCTTTACAATAAGGAATGTAATGGAAAAGTTGTAATTGATGATGAAATAAAAGAAGCAATTGACAAATACTATGCACAGTATGGTGCAAAATAATCCATTAGGAGAATAAAAAAGTGACAAAGGCAACTAGAAAAGTTCGCATTTTTGGAAGAATATTTTTTGTGGCATACATGATATTGGCGCTTTATTTTATGTTTTTTTCTGAAACGCTAGACAGAACCATGGTTAGTGATCAGTACCGATATAATCTCACATTATTTAAAGAGATTACACGTTTTTGGAATATGCGTCATACTTATGGATGGAATATAACAATAATTAATCTTTTAGGAAATGTTGTATGTTTTATGCCATTTGGATTTTTACTTCCAATGGTATCAAAAAGAAGTGTATTTAAAAATTTTTTAAGTGTTACATTTTTAGCAATGCTTTTTAGTATAGGAATAGAAACAGCACAGTTAGTTACAAAAGTAGGAGCATTTGATGTTGATGATATATTTCTTAATACTATAGGAGGTTTATTAGGATATATCTTCTTGAAATTTACTAAATTAAGGAAACATATATAAGCTTGTTTTTACTTAGATAAAAGCCGGCTTATAAGAAGTAAAGATATGAGTATAAAATTTTGGGATAAAAAGAAAAAAATAAAATTAGATGAAAAAGGGGACAAACCAGAGAAACATATACCACTTAGAAAATATACAAAAGGTGGCAAGAAGTCTACAGTTATGGGCCTTATTAGTCTTTTAATAATTGTGCTTGCAGTGGCAATATCAATAGCGTTAAAAGGCAAGGCAGGTGTTTACGTAGGACTTATGGTTTTTGTTTCTCTCATTGTTTCAGCCTGGGGGTTCGCAGTAGGTTTAAAGAGTTTTAGTGAAGAAAACAGATTTTTAAGATATACATACATAGGTACAATAGGAAATGCCGTAATATGGATTTTTATTTTAGGACTTTATTTAATCTATGTATAATTCAACTTATTAAAAAATAAAACTAAGCAAAGAGGAATGAAATGGATATAGTTAGAGAGCGTTATGAGATTGCAATTGAAAGAATAAAAGAAATTTCAACAGAAAATATTAGCAATGAAAAATATCAGGAATATTTTAGTAAGGTTGCTAAATTTATTTTGAAATTAAATTCTGTAAAAGATGAAATTGAAAGTGGCAGATTAAAGGAATATACCACAGAGCAATTAGAACAATTAAATTACGAACTTTATGAAGACATTTATAAAGAAAATTATGAAACATCTTTGGCTAATCCAAAGTTTGCCTGTGAAGAACTGGGAGAAGAATACGGCAGAATTCTATGCTATGTTTACAAAAAAATCAGAGATTTAATTGGCAATGTGTATAGACAGGAAATTGAAATTGTAACTTTAAGAATTGAGTTATTTATAGAGCTATTCTATTATTTTGAAAATTCTGAAGAGTTAGAATATCGAAGCATAGAAGAGGCTGTGTATTCATTTGAAAAAGATAATACAGAAATTTTTGTTGATGACATGGTTGACTGGAGAGTTAATCCGAAAAGAACTTTTGCAGTTGATATTGTAATGAACAGTGATTTAAATGACATTAGATATTTGTACATGTATGGAGAGCATATTGGTGCAAATGAAATTGGAATGGCACAGTATCTTAACAGCTTGAGCCAAAGTGAGATTGATAGTTTGGCGCATGTTTACACAGAAGGCTATAGAAAAGGCTTCGTTATTGCAGGGAAAGATTTGTCAATTAAGGATACCGTAGATATTAGATATAATATTGGTTTTGAGAGGATTATTAAATCAGCAATATTAGATTTTGAAAAAATGGGGCTTAAACCAATAATTTATCCATTAGGATATGGAAGCACAATGTGCAATAAACAGTATTGGTTTGACCATAAGTTTGATGAGGCATTATATCTTGATAAGGCTTTTGTTAAGCGCAAGTTAGAAGTGGCAAAACAGGCTTTTGAAAACAGAAAAGATTTGGCACTAAAGATGGCAGGCCCGGCTGTTATAGAAATATTTGGTGAAAATCCATTTGAGCCTGAAAGCAAAAAAGAAGCTTACAAGTTAACAAAGGAACAGCAGAAATTAAGTGCAGGCTATATTAATGAATACCAGAGAATCGTGCAGGAACATATTCCGGGAGACCAGAGAAGTTTTACAATTATTGCTTTTCCAATCCCTGAGTTTGGCCACAACTTTAAGGAAATGTTTGATGCAACAGTGAAGATTAATACACTTGATTCAGAGAAATACGAAATAATTCAGAATAAAATAATTGATGAATTAGACAAAGCAGATTATGTAAGGGTTGTGGGCAAAGGAGATAACAGAACCTATATTAATGTAAAACTACATGAACTTAACAATCCTGAAAAAGAAACTAATTTTGAAAATTGTCTTGCCGACGTAAACATTCCTTTAGGTGAAGTATTTACATCACCTGTTCTAAAGGGAACAAATGGTATATTACATGTAAGTGAAGTTTATTTAGGTGAATTGAAATATAAAGATTTAGAAATAAAATTTGAAGATGGAATGATTGCAGACTATGCCTGCAAAAATTTCCAGACAGAAGAGGAAAACAAAAAGTACATTAAAGAGAATGTAATGTACAACCACGAAACACTTCCTATTGGAGAGTTTGCCATTGGAACGAATACTACAGCTTATGCAATTGCAAATAAGTTTGATGTAGTGTACAAACTTCCAATATTAATTGTTGAAAAAATGGGCCCTCATTTTGCAGTAGGTGATACATGCTATTCTTTCGAGGAAGATGTGGAACTTCACAATCCTAATGGAAAAGAAATTATTGCAAAAGAAAACGAAGTTTCAGCCCTTAGAAAAACAGATATTGACAAGGCATATTTCAGTTGCCATACAGATATAACAATTCCTTATGATGAGTTAGGAGAAATTGTTGCTGTAACTAGAGACGGAGAAGAAATTGACATAATAAGAGATGGCAGATTTGTTTTAGCAGGTTGCGAATTGTTAAATGAACCACTTAAATAAAATTTAAAAATAAAGAAAACAAATTAATAGGGAAAACAAATTAAATAAAGAAAACAATACATTTAAACGAAAATGTATACAAAAATAAAGAAAATATCTTGTAATAAACATTATATTATCTTTTCGAAATAGTGGTTTTATGATAAAATAAAAGATGATTTTTGCTTGTTGTTTATTAGATAACAAGCATTTAACTATAAATTTAACTATACAAAGTTTATGAGAAAAAGGAGAGCAAAATGGCAAAAGTTGGTATTGTAATGGGTAGTGATTCAGACATGCCTATCATGAGCAAGGCAGCAGACATGTTGGAAAAATTTGGTATTGAATATGAGATGACAATTATTTCAGCTCATAGAGAACCTGATATTTTCTTTGAATGGGCAAAGGGTGCTGAAGAAAGAGGAATCAAAGTTATTATCGCAGGAGCTGGAAAAGCAGCTCATTTACCTGGTATGTGTGCAGCATTATTTAAAATGCCTGTAATTGGAATTCCAATGAAAACATCAGATTTAGGTGGAGTTGATTCTTTATATTCAATAGTTCAGATGCCATCAGGTGTACCTGTTGCAACAGTTGCAATTAACGGTGGTCAGAACGCAGGTATTTTAGCAGCACAGATTTTAGCAACATCAGATGATGCTCTTTTAGAAAAAATAAAAAATTACGCAGATGAAATGAAATCTGAAGTAGTAGCAAAAGACGCTAAATTAAAAGAAGTAGGATATAAAGCATACTAAGGCATTATATAACCTTGTAATATTTTCTGAGATAAATTAAGAGATTAAGGCGTTGGAGCCATTAAGTCATAATTGCTTAGAGAATATTATTGAAACAAGAATATTATTTAAACAACATTATTATTTTAAATCAACATTTAGGAGGAAGTAAGAAAATGGATTACAAGAAGGCAGGCGTAGATATTGAAGCAGGTTACAAGTCAGTAGAATTAATTAAAGGTTCTATTAAAGAAACAGTAAGACCTGAAGTTTTAGGTGGTATTGGTGGTTTTGCCGGTGCATTTGACATGAGTGCTTTTAAGAATATGGAAGAACCAATTTTAGTATCAGGAACAGACGGCGTAGGAACAAAGATTAAGCTTGCTTTTGTTTTAGATAAACATGATACAATCGGTATTGATTGTGTAGCTATGTGCGTAAACGATATAGTTTGTGGTGGTGGAGAACCATTATTCTTCTTAGACTACATTGCATGTGGTAAAAACTATCCTGAAAAGATTGCTGAGATTGTAAAAGGTGTTGCTGAAGGTTGTAAACAGTCAGGATGTGCTTTAATCGGTGGAGAAACAGCAGAACATCCGGGACTTATGCCTGAAGATGATTATGATTTAGCAGGATTTGCAGTAGGTGTTGTAGATAAGAAGGATTTAGTTACAGGAGAAGACATTAAGCCTGGAGACAAACTTATTGGAATTGCTTCATCAGGTGTACATAGTAACGGATTCTCATTAGTAAGAAAAGTATTTGACATGACAGAAGAGTCACTTAACAAATACTATGATGAATTAGGAACAACTTTAGGAGAAGCTTTACTTGCTCCAACAATTATATATGTAAAAGCCCTTAACTCAATTAAGGACGCAGGTGTTAAGATTCATGGTTGCAGCCATATTACAGGTGGTGGCTTCTATGAAAACATTCCAAGAATGCTTCCTGAAAATGTTAAGGCAGTAGTTAAGAAAGATTCTTATGAAATTCCACCAATCTTTAAATTACTTCAGAAGACTGGTGATATTGCAGAAGAAATGATGTACAACACATATAACATGGGGATTGGTATGTTATTAGCTGTTGATGAAGCTGACGTAGATAAGACAATGGAAGCCATCACAAAAGCAGGAGAAAAGTGCTTCGTAGTAGGTGAAGTTGTTGAAGGCGAAAAGGGCGTAGAATTAGTTTAAAATAAGTTAAAATTAACTTTAGTCGAGCTTTAAATTAATTTCAGATTAGTTTTGAATTAGCTTGAGATAGTTGTAATTGACACATAATTGAAACAAACAGCATTTAATCAAAAGAGGTTATTATGATTAGAGTAGGAGTTTTAGTTTCAGGTGGTGGAACTAATTTACAGGCAATTATTGATGCCGTAAAAAACAAGACAATAACTAATGCATCATTAGAAGTTGTTATAAGTAACAAAAAAGACGCATACGCATTAACAAGAGCAAAAGAAAACAACATTGCAGCAGAATGTGTTTGTGTAAAAGATTACGAAACAAGAGAAGAATTCAACAAAGCATTAATTGAAAAAATTGATTCATACAATTTAGACTTAATTGTGTTAGCCGGATTCTTAGTAGTATTACCACCGGAATTAATAGCAAAATATAGAAATAAAATTATAAATGTACACCCATCACTTATACCATCTTTCTGTGGAAATGGTTTCTATGGATTACATGTACATGAAAAAGCATTAGAACGCGGAGTAAAAGTTACAGGAGCTACAGTTCATTTCGTAGATGAAGGAACAGACACTGGCCCAATAATTTATCAGAAGGCAGTAGAAGTTTTACCTGACGATACACCTGAAATTTTGCAGAAACGTGTAATGGAACAGGCAGAGTGGAAAATACTTCCACAAGCCATCAACGCAATTGCAAACAATTTATTGTAAACACAAATATAGTACACTTTTAGGTTTACATTTATCAAAAAATATATTTCGGAAGCAGCGGGAGCGTGCTTTCGTGATACGCTTTTTGTAAAACGTATGGGAAACAAAAAGAGAGGAGTTTTAAATGAAAGTTCTTATTGTAGGAAGCGGCGGAAGAGAACATGCCATTGCAACAGCAGTAGCCAAAAGTTCAAAGGTGGACAAAATATATTGTGCACCGGGAAATGCCGGCATAGGACAAATCGCAGAATGTGTAAACATCGGTGCAATGGAATTTGACAAATTAGTAGAATTTGCAAAAAATAATGAAATAGATTTAACAGTTGTTGGTATGGACGATCCTTTAGTTGGAGGAATTGTTGATAAGTTTGAAGAAGCAGGACTTAGAGTGTTTGGTCCAAGAGAAAATGCAGCTATATTAGAAGGTTCAAAAGCATTTTCAAAGGACTTAATGAAGAAATATAATATTCCTACAGCAGCTTATGAAAATTTTGATACACCAGAAGAAGCAATGAAGTATCTTGAAACTTCAAAATATCCTATTGTTTTAAAGGCTGACGGATTAGCTCTTGGAAAAGGTGTTTTAATTTGTAATACAAAAGAAGAAGCAATGGATGGCGTTAAGGAATTAATGTTAGACAAAAAATTCGGTAATGCAGGTAACACAATTGTTATTGAAGAATTTATGACAGGTCGTGAAGTTTCAGTTCTTTCTTTTGTTGATGGAAAAGCAATTAAGATTATGACATCAGCTCAGGACCATAAGAGAGCAAAAGATGGCGACCAGGGACTTAACACAGGGGGTATGGGAACATTTTCACCAAGTCCATTCTATACAGAAGAAGTTGACGAGTTTTGTAAGAAATATGTTTACCAGGCTACAGTTGATGCCATGGCGTCAGAAGGAAGAGAATTCAAGGGAATTATTTTCTTTGGCTTAATGCTCACAGAAGATGGACCAAAAGTATTAGAATACAATGCAAGATTTGGTGATCCTGAAGCACAGGTAGTTCTTCCAAGAATGAAGAATGACATTATTGATGTATTTGAAGCTTGTATTGATGGAACATTAGATCAGATTGATTTACAGTTTGAAGATAACGCAGCAGTTTGTGTTGTACTTGCAAGTGATGGTTACCCTGTTTCTTACGAAAAAGGATTTGAAATCAAAGGTCTTGAGAAGTTTGAAAACAAGGAAGGTTATTATGTTTTCCATGCAGGAACAAAATTAGATAATGGAAAAATAGTAACTAATGGTGGTCGAGTTCTTGGTGTTACAGCAAAAGGTAAAGACTTAAAAGAGGCAAGAGCAAACGCTTACGAAGCAACAAAACTTATTGATTTTGAAAATAAATATATGCGTAATGATATTGGTAAAGCAATTGATGAAGCATAATAATTAAAAAGCTTGTATAAAATACAGGAGAAGAAAGGAAATAAAAATGAAGAAGTTAAAAAGCCTGTTAATTATGATAGCGGCAATGTCTGCTATGATGATTACAATGATTTTTACAGTTAGCGCTGATGAAACAACTGACTTGTCAGATTTAAAGGTTTATGCGATTGACAATTCAGGAAATCAGACAGAGGTGCCTTTAGATTTTAATTCAACTACATACGAATATAACTTAACAGTTAAGTCAACAGTAAAGTCAATTAAGATCGAGGCAACTGCAAAGGACAGCACATCACAGTGGTCAGTAGAAAAAGATGGTATCAATACTATAATGGATACCGGTGATAACTTAACAATAGTTGATGTTACATCATCAACAGGAGCTGTTCAGAAATATACTTTGAACACAAAGAAGTTAACAGAAGCAGAAGATGCAACATATAAAGAACCAAGCAGTAAAAAAAAGAAAACTTCAAAGAAAACTGCAACTGATTCTACAGTAAAGGTTGGAAAGAATACATTTACTATTTCAGAATCATTTAAAAAGTCAGAAATTCCTGAAGGATTTTCAAAGAGTACAGCAAAGTATAATGGAAACAGTTATACTTGCATTAAGGGAGACGTTAAGGAATTAACAGCTTTTTATTTAAAGGGTGATGAAACATCAGGTTTTTATATTTATGATAAGAGCCAGAAAAAGTTCTACCCAATGAGCAATATTAAAATAAAGAGCAGAATGTACACAATTGTACAGCCTAAGAAGGTAGACGGAATTGTAAAAGCTTACGATAAAAAGAAAGTTACAATTATTGATCAGGAAGTTAAAGCATGGGTACTTGATGAAGATGAAGGTATGTATCTTGTGTATGCAATGAACTGGAATGGTGATACTAATTTATACAGCTACGATGATAACGAAAAATGTTTCCAGAGATATTTAACATCATCAGACGCAAACCAGCAGTCAGAGGCAGCGGCTAAGGCATATAATAATTTACAGAAACAGTACAACCAGTTAGTTGATAAGTACAATGTTTTAATTAAAGTTTTATGCGGATTAGCAGTAGTAATCATTATTTTAATTTTTGTATCTATTAATTTAGGTATAAGTAAAAAAGAAAAGAAGATTAAAAAGACATATTCAGAGGATGAATTAAAAGATCCAAAGAAAGAAAAGAAAGCCCAGAAGAAGGCTGAAAAGAAAGCTAAAAAAGAAAACAAAAAGAAAAAATACGAAGAAGACGAAGATGATATTGATTCAGGAGTATCAATTGAAGAAGAGGAAGCAGAAGCAAAGAAAGTTGCTGAACCTTCAAAAGAAGAAGTAAAAGAAGCTCCTGAAGAAGTTGAAGAATTAAAGGAAGTTGACATTGATTCAGATGAACTTGTTGATATCGAAAAAGCTTTAGAAGCAGAGATAGCAAACGAAGTAGCGAAGAAAATTGATGAACCTGTAGAGGAACTTCCAAATGATAATACAATTACTACTGATGCAGAACAGATTAATGATAGCGCAGAAAACAGTGCTGAAGAGGTAAATGAATCAGAAGAAATCGATGCATACGATGATTCAGAAATTGATTTTGATGACGATGACGATGATGATGATTTCGAATTTATCGATTTAGATTAACGTAAGATTAAAGGGCAATTCTTTCATGAGAATTGCCCTTTATTTAAAAAATTGTAAAATAATGTACACATTTTTAGAGTATATTAAAATCCTAGACTAATATGGAGGGATGCATATGGAAAGTAGTAGATTTACCAGACAGACAATTGAAGCAATCGGATATGCAAAAGATGTGGCAATTGACTTGGGAATGGATTACATTGGAACAGAGCATATTTTGGCAGGTATTGCAAAAGTTACAGATGGAGTGGCTGCCAATATTTTATATAATTACAACTTAATGTACAAGGATATTATTAACGCAATCGAAGACGATATGGAAATAAAATCAAGGGTACGTTCAAAAACCAGAGCAAAAAATATAATGCCTTCAAACAGAGCACACGTATTACTTGGCAGAGCTGCTGAGGAAGCTGCAAGTCAGGGGATTCCACAAATAGGAACAGAACATATTCTTTTGGCAATATTAGCTGATCCTGATTGTGAAGCACATTGCATATTAGCAAGCTTCGGCATTAACTTAAAAAAAGTTTGTGTGGATATTCTTAATTTGACAAATAGAGATGCAAACGAAGTTAAAAACTACATTAAGCCTGCAAAGAGGGGCAGAAGTGCAGCTCAGGCAAGTCCCATACCTACTTTGGAAAAGTACGGTAGGGATTTAACAGCCGAGGCAAAGGCGAACAAACTTGATCCTGTAGTTGGACGTGAAAATGAAATAGGAAGAATTATCCAGATATTAAGCCGAAGAACAAAGAACAACCCATGCTTAATTGGTGAACCTGGCGTTGGTAAGACTGCAATTGTTGAGGCCATTGCATGGCGTATTTGTGAAGGAACAGTTCCCAAAACAATGGCTGGCAAAAGAATTTTCAGCCTTGATTTATCAGGAGCAGTAGCTGGTTCCAAATACAGAGGTGAGTTTGAAGAAAGATTAAAAAACATAATTGATGAAGTACAAAATTCAGGAAACATAATTTTATTTATAGATGAAATTCATACAATAGTAGGTGCCGGTGGAGCAGAAGGCTCAATGGATGCGTCAAATATTTTGAAACCTTCATTAACTAAGGGCAATTTGCAGGTGATTGGGGCAACTACAATTTCTGAATTTAGAAAATATTTCGAAAAAGATGCAGCTTTAGAGAGAAGGTTTCAGCCGGTAACAGTTGAGGAACCAACTGAAGAACAGGCCGTGGAAATACTAAAAGGTCTAAAATCTGCTTATGAAGATTTTCATAACGTTACAATCTCAGATGAGGCAATTAGGGCAGCGGTAAAATTATCATCAAGATATATTAACGACAGAAATTTACCTGATAAGGCAATAGATTTAATTGATGAAGCATGTTCAAAAATGCGAATTAGGGAAGTTCCAAAACCAAAGTCTGTAAAAGATAAGGAAATTGATGTTGCAGAACTTAACTTAGAACTTGAAATGTGTGTAAGACATGCTGATTTTAAGAGTGCAACAGAAATAAAGAAGCAGCTGGACAAGGCTCAGAACAAGTTAAACAAGGCAATTGCAAAATGGGAAGGCACAGAAGAAGAGTTTCGCCCTATTATAACAGAAAACTCAATTGAGGAAGTTGTTGCAATGTGGACAGGTATACCGGTAACAAGACTTGAGAAAAATGAGCAGAAGAGACTTCTTGATTTGGAAAAAGTTTTACACAAGAGAATGATAGGGCAGGAAGAAGCCGTAAGTGCAGTTGCTAAGGCTGTAAGAAGAGGTAGAGTAGGACTTAAAAATCCTAACAGACCTATTGGTTCATTCCTTTTCCTAGGGCCTACAGGTGTTGGAAAAACTGAATTGTCTAAAACTTTGGCAGAGGCAGTTTTTGGAACAGAAGACTCAATTATCAGGGTTGATATGTCTGAATACATGGAGAAACATAGTGTGTCAAAATTAATTGGCTCACCACCGGGATATGTTGGATTTGAAGATGGCGGTCAGTTAAGCGATAAGGTTAGACAGAACCCATATTCTGTAGTGCTTTTTGATGAAATAGAAAAGGCACATCCGGATGTATTTAATGTACTTTTACAGGTATTAGATGATGGTCATATTACGGATTCTAAAGGAAGAAAAGTAAGTTTTAAGAATACAATTATCATAATGACAAGTAATGCCGGTGCCAATAGAATAGTAGATCCTAAGCATTTAGGCTTCAGTCAGGGTGATACAGAAAAAGCCGACTACGAAAAGATGAAGGCAAATGTTATGGAAGAAGTTAAGCTAATGTTCAGACCTGAATTCTTAAACAGAATTGATGACATTATTGTATTCCATACATTAAGTGAAAGCGAAGTAAAGAGTATTGTATCATTAATGCTTAAAAATCTTGCAAAGCAGGTTAAAGAACAGATGGATATAGCTTTATCTTTCACGTCATCTCTTAAAACTTATCTTGCAAAAGAAAGTTACGACAAGAAGTTTGGCGCAAGACCACTTAGAAGAATGATTCAGAATAAGGTTGAGGATATGCTTGCTGAGGAGGTACTTGCCGAAAAAGTGAAGGCAGGAGATAAAGTAACTGTTGGCTATAAGAGCAATAAGGTTGCATTCAAAGTAAAAGAGGAGCCTAAGGAAGAATCTAAGAAAGAGTCAGAGAAAAAATCAGAGAAAAAATGGAGGGACTAAAATTCCCTAATTGAATAAAAAAAATCAAGACTATTACACTAGAAAGCTAATGAAAAAATATGGTAAGTGTGATAGAATGATTTTAAGATAAATCGCATCGGCGAATAATTACAGGAGGAAGAAATGGCAATCATTAAGGAATTAATAAAGAAAGAAAGCAATGGAACAATTAGCTTTGGAAATTACGAATTAGATGCAAAGAAGAAGGTGTCAGATTTTGAAGTTTCAGGAGATATGTATAAGGTAAAAACATGGAATGAAATTACCAAATTAGAAAGAAACGGAACATTCGTATATGAATCACTTCCGGGAACAGCAGTAAACGTATTTAAGGAGACTGCTGATGAAGTAAGTTTCTTCGTAGATGGAATGGGACAGACTCAGATTACTTTAGAATTAGAAGCAAACAAGGAATACAAAGTATTTGTTAATGATAAAGATCTTGGAGTTTCAAAGACAGATATTGGTGGAAAGCTTACATTTGATGTAGACTTACAGAAAGGTGTAATGACAACAGTTAAGGTCGTTGCAGCGTAATTAAATATATGATTAAGTAAAGGTCCGTAAGGGCCTTTCTTAATATTCAAAAATAGAATAAGGGGAAGTAAATGGCAAAAGCAGATAAGACAGTATTTTTTTGTAAAGAATGTGGATATGAATCAGCAAAATGGCTAGGTCAGTGTCCTGGATGTAAAGAGGTGGGGACTTTTGTGGAAGAGCCCAAAGGTCCTAAAAATAAAACAATAAGAAGAAATGTAACAAGTTCAATGCCTGTAACAATCAATGAAGTTAAGGCAGATGATGAAGAAAGAATAAGCACAGGTTTTAGTGAATTAGACAGGGTTCTCGGAGGTGGTGTTGTGCCGGGAGGTTTAATTTTAGTTGGTGGTGATCCTGGTATTGGAAAATCAACATTGCTTCTTCAGGTTTGTAGAAACATGTCAGCTTCAGGAAAGAAAATATTATATATTTCAGGAGAAGAATCTTTAAAGCAAATTAAGCTTCGGGCAAACAGAATGGGAGAGTTCAGCAATAATTTAAGTTTATTATCAGAAACAAGTCTTGATAATATTGAAGCAGTTGTTACGGAAACAAAGCCTGATGCAGTAGTAATTGACTCTATTCAGACAATTTATAGGGAAGATATTAGTTCAGCACCGGGAAGTGTTAGTCAGGTAAGAGAATCCACTAACACATTAATGCAAATAGCAAAAGGACTGACCATTCCGATTTTTATTGTTGGTCATGTTACAAAAGAAGGTGTAGTGGCTGGACCTAGAGTTTTAGAGCACATGGTAGATACGGTTTTGTATTTTGAAGGAGACAGACATGCTGCGTACCGTATTTTGCGAGGTGTAAAAAACAGATTCGGCTCAACCAATGAAATTGGTGTTTTTGAAATGAGAGAGGAAGGACTAAGACAGGTTTTAAATCCATCTGAATTTATGCTTGAGGGACGCCCTACTGACGCGTCAGGCTCAGTGGTTGCGTGTTTAATGGAAGGAACAAGACCTATTTTGGTTGAAGTGCAGGCATTGATTAATCATACAGCTTTCGGTATGCCAAGAAGAACAGCAGTTGGAACGGATTATAACAGAGTTAATTTGCTTATGGCAGTTATTGAAAAGAGAATGGGTATACAAATGGGCGACTACGATGCCTATGTTAATGTGGCTGGGGGTATGAAAGTAAATGAGCCGGCAATGGATTTAGCATTGGTAATGGCACTAATTAGTAGTTACAAAAACAGGGCAATAGATCCGGCAACATTAGTGTTTGGAGAAGTAGGTCTTTCGGGAGAAGTTCGTGCAGTATCAAATGTACAACAGAGAGTTATGGAAGCTAAAAAATTGGGCTTCAAACGCTGTATACTTCCGGCAGTATCAGTGAAATCTTTAAAAGACGTTGAAGGAATTGAATTAGTAGGCGTAAAAAACATAAAAGAAGCTGGAGAAAATATTTGACATATTAGGTGCGTTATGGTATAAATATACTTGTGCTTAAACGCAATAGGGGCATAGTTCATCGGTAGAATAAGAGTCTCCAAAACTCCAGAGCTGGGTTCGATTCCTAGTGCCCCTGTTATTTATAAAGATATTATTTAGAGTTTCCTTTAAATAATATCTTTTTTTTGTAGCAAAAGCCTGATAAGCGATATCGTGCTTGCACGAAATATCATTTGTCAGGCGTAAGAGCATCGAAAAGCTATGCTTTGAGATATCTGCTGGCTGCAATCGAGTAGGAGCCAGCCTACTCGATTACAATATTGCTTTAAAGAGAAATTAAGAAGTTGAGAGGATTTTAACGGAATAATAAATAAATTGCAATTTATAAATTGCTTATTAGTTGTGAATTAACACAATTGATGAGCAATTTTTTCAGGGCTTTCTATTTTGCCATTTTCTTCCCATTTAATAAATGTATTTAAAATGGCTCCGGCAAAATAGTAGGCTTTGTATAATGAAATTCCGTATTTAGGAACTACTATATTTTCCATATATTCATTAGTGGCGTTGATTAATAGAGAATATAATCCGGCGTTACATAGTGCAACAAAAAAATTAGAATATTTGTCGAAATATATTAGAGCATTTAATATATTTTCGTAGTTTGGAAATGTACTTGAAGTACTTGTATCATAAATATCTATATACCCGGAAATAATTTCGTTAAGGTAATCATTAAGAACTTCGTCTTTTGTGTGATAATATTTATAAAATGTCATTCTTGAAACGCCTGCTTTTACAGCTAAATCTAAAATCTTTATTTTACTATATGATTTTTCTTTCATAAGGGCAACCATTGCCTCGCCTATACACATTCGTGTGAATTTATTTCGTTTTGTGTAATTACTAATAGATAATTTATTCATGATAATTCCTTTCAAAAGTTTACATTTTTGACATTTATGTAAATTGTAGCATAACAAAGATAATAGTACAATAGTATGTAGTAATGAATACTACATCACATATTTTTTGTAGAAAAGATAATATTGCTGTCGAGAGGAGACTAATATGAAATATGCAGTAATCGTGGATTCAAGTTGCGATTTGGTAATAGAAAATAAAACTGAAAATAATATATACATGGATAGAGTTCCACTTAGATTAAGAGTAGGGGAGAGGGAATATGTAGACGATTTTAATTTGGACATTAAATCTTTTATGGAAGACATGAAATCATATCATGGAACAAGTGGGAGTGCAGCACCAAGTCCTGAGGAATGGTATAATGCTTTTAGGCAGGCAGATGAAGTGTTTGCGGTTACTATTTCAGGTGAGTTGTCAGGCAGTTATAGTAGTGCGTCAGTTGGAAAACACATGGCATTAGAAGATGAGCCTGAAAAGAAAATCCACATATTCGATTCGAAGTCAGCAGGAGCCGGCTTAACACTTATTGTAAGAAAGATTCAGGAACTGATCGCAAAAGAAAAATCTTTTGAAGAAATAGTTGAAGCAGTTGAAGAGTATAAAACAAAAATTAAAACATTCTTTATTTTGGAATCAATCGACAATCTTGTAAAAAATGGTCGTGTAAGTGCCTTAAGTGGCAAACTTGCAGGAATGCTTGGCATTAAGATTTTAGGTCAGGGTTCAAGTGAAGGAAAAATCGAGTTGTTAAGAAAAATTAGAGGAAAAGATGCTATTTACAAAAAGACTGTTCAGGATATGCTTGCCAATGGATATAAGGGTGGCAATCTTGTTATAAGTCAGTGCTTTAACAAAGAAAAAGTTCAGTTCTTGTTAGACAATTTACGTGAACACACAGAAGTTGGCAAGGTAGAAACCATGCCAACAAGTGGGTTATGTAGTTTTTATGCTGAAATGGGTGGCATAATTTTAGCCTATGAAATATAAGAGTTTTATAGAATTGAGATAGTGCAATATAAGAATTTTAGAAGATTGGAATAATAGAATATTATAATAAAAAGTACCGACCCTTATTAGGTATGGATATGCTGATTTCAATACATGTTCATATAACTAAGGATCGGTACTTTTATGTAAATTATTTCTTCTGTAATAAAAACAGGCGATTCATGCCTTCCTGCCAAGGATATGGAAATTCCAGATATCTTATGATTTCATAGTGCTTCTCAAAACTTTGTTTCCAGGAGGCAGTGTCTAATTCTCTATAGCGAAGAATACCGTTTTCTTCAAAAAGATTATCTTTAATTTGAGTAAACCCCCACTGCTTCATATCTGTCTTTTCGTAAAATGGATTTAATTTTACAAACATAAGTCCCTTTGGGGCGAGAAGTTTTGTAAGACCTTTAAAAGTCTTTAAGGCAATATCTTTTGGCATAACATCTAGAACGTTTGACAGTATGATTCCGTCAAAAGGTTTGCCGTTATAATTATCAAAATATGAAATATCTCCCATCTCAAAATTAAGGTTAGTGTATTTGTTTACGGTTGCAAATTCTTTGGCAAAATTGATGCCTGTTTCAGATAAATCAATACCAAGACCTGAATCCATGTTTCCAAATTCATAACATTGGAAAAGAACATCCCCTGTACCACAACCAAAATCTAATATGTTTTTGCATTTGCTTGCAAAAATATCCAGACATATATCGAACATTGGCTCAACAGAAAGAGACTTACCTTTTAAATCTATGATTTGGCATTTGGAATAAACATCATTCCACATGTTAATAGACCTGTCGTAATCACGTTCTATTTTTTCGTCAATGTTCTTTTTAGGTTCAGCTTGTTCATATTCATTATTCATCACAAATACCTCTTTTCTAACATTTTCATATATTATTGTAGCATTTGTTTTCTCTTTATGAAATAGGAAGTTATCTGCAAAAAATAATGTATAAAGAACTAATCTGCCAAAAAAAAAAAAAAATATATATATATATATAAAGAAATAATGCATAAAAAACAGCATATAAAAAAGAACCAAGGGAATAACCATAACTAGAAAAAATTCCGGATATAGTTATTGCTGTGGTTCTTTTTTACTTTTATGAAACTATGAATATAGTTACAAAATTGTGTAGTTACTTAACATTTATTATTATTATTATTGAGTAATACACTGGTGTTATTTCAACAATGAAATTGAATGAGAAATTGTGCTTGCTCCGCTACCGGTTGTAGTAGTGTTAGCGTTGTTGCAAATATAAACCTGATTACCATTTCCCATACCACCCTGGATAACCCAGTGCTTGCAGTTGCCATTCCATGACTTAATCCAACTTGTATTCTTTGAACATTTAATACCAACTTCAGTGTTTAAATATTCAACAAGGTCTGATTTAGAATCAAAGCGACCAATATAGACAGCAACGTGTGTTGCCCGGCCGCCTTTACTATAGGCAATGATATCTCCCGCATCTAATGAATCAATATCATTAGTAGAAGTAACAGCAGTGTGGGTTAAACCTGATGATTTAACAGGATATGTAGTGGATTTGACTTTTCCTGATTTCTTATAAGTGCTTTGTTTTAATGAATAATTATAAGAAACTTTTGCGTAGCCGTTTTTCCAACTGTTAGCAGTAGGACTGCCCTGTAATTTGAAATTAGTAACTTCCTTTGAAGTTTTAACTTTTGTGCCAGATGACTCAACATATTTTTTCACTAAAACATTACATGGATAATGTTTGTTTACATTATTGGTAATTAATTTCTTTAACTGTTTATTAAAGTTGATTTTCAGTTTCTTGTAAGATGTCTTGTATTTTACAGGCTTAGAAACTGAAGTATTAGTGTTTGGACTATATGTTTTTATTTTGTAATAATAAGTTGTGTTACTCTTTATACTTTTGTCTGTGTAACTTGTAGTTTTCTTACTTTTAATAGTTTTTACAGGCTTGTAGCCTTTTGATTTTTTTTTGCTTCGGTAAATTTTGTACTTTGAAACATTGACCTTTTTCCAAGTGATTTTGATTCCGGTTTTTGTATCGGAAATGCCTTTAACATAAGTTTTAGGGGCAAAGGTGTCATACGTATTAGTTGTAGTATTTTCATTAGTGGTTGCTTCAATGTTTGTGAGAGTTGTTACTCCATCAGTATGGCTTGTAGCCGTTACATTTTCGTTAATTAAAATATTTGTATTATTAGAATTGTCATTTGCTTTTGTAATTACACATGTCATAAGAACTAACGACATTGTTAGTGATGGTATGATATGCATTTTTCTGCTCATATTAATTCCTAACCTTCTTTCTTAAATGAATTAGCCATATACTAACACATACTTGTTACAAAATCAAGACAAATATTACAAAAATATTACAAACAAGAAAGAAAATGTTACAATTTGGCGGAAAATAAAGAAAATATAGGCTTAAAAATTATATAGGTAGGCTTTTAAACTCACATAAATTCTCCCATAATATTAAAAATAACCACATAAAAAAACTAAATTATGATATAATAAAACAAGAATTTGGTACGGATAAAAGACAAAATATACAATATGTAAGGTTTATATACAATTGACGTAAATTGGAACTTGTATATAAAAAAGAGACAGACTATTATAAAATTTATAAGGTAACTTTAGGAGGAGTATAAGCGAAGGATTTTTAGAAAGGAAGGGATAAGTATGATAAAGGAAACTATTGATGCTGTACGAGTAGCTGAGATGGAAGCGGAGAAGCAGATTCAGGTGGCAAAGGATAACGCAGCAGGAAGGAAAGCAGAATTAGATTCAATGAAGGCACAACTTAGAAAAGAAAAGTTGACGAAAGCACAGGAAGAAGCTAAGAAGGCAATGGATGAAGTAGTTTCAGAATGCAAAAACTATGATTTGGAAATGGACAAGGAAATCCAAATGAAGGTAATGGAACTTAGAGATTTGGCAAAAGAAAGGAAGGACAACGCAATTAAAGCAGTAATACAGGCATTGGCTTAAAAGTTAGGAGGTATTATGGCAGTTTTAGAAATGCGCAAAATAAACATTTGTGCTTTAAAAAAGGATAGAAAGAAAATTCTTGAATTTTTACAGAGAAAAGGCTGTCTGGAAATACATGAAACTGAAAATAAAGACTCTGTTTTTCAAAAAGTAAATACAGCAACACAGATTTCAATTTTTCAAAGGAATGCGGCATTAGCGGAAAATGCACTTAACATTCTTGAAAAATTCTATCCGGAAAAAACATCAATGTTTTCAAGTTTAGAAGGAAAGAAAGAAATTGGAATAAGTGAATTTAAGAAGTCTACTGAGAATCAACAGGAAATAATGAGTGTGGCAAAAGATATTATTCAGTTAAATAAAGCGGTAGATGAAAAGATTGCTGAAAAAGCAAGACGTTATGACGAAATAGAAGCCCTTAAGCCATGGGCAGAACTTGATGTTCCAATGAATTATAAAGGAACAAAGAAAACAGGATTTTTACTTGGAACTATTTTAGGAACTTATACGGAGAATCAACTGATTAACAGATTAGAGAGCTTGGAGGAACTGCCAAAGTCCACGTACGCTCAGATTTTTAGTTCAGATAAGTTTCAAACTTATATAGCAGTAGTATTTCTGAAACAGGACGAAGAAAAAACGGAGAAGGCACTTAGGGGGGTGGGCTTTAACAGACCACCTATTATGACCAGCCATCTTCCAAAAGAATCGGTAAAAAAGAGAGAAAAAGTTATTACTATTCTTGATAATGAAATACAGGAAATCAAAAATAAAATAAAAGAATATAGTGAAAGAAGAATTGAACTAAAGGAAATTTCAGATTATTACACAATCAGAGCCGAAAAATATAGAGCTTTGGGAGAAATTCTTCAAACAAAACATACATTTTTTGTTACAGGTTTTATTCCAAAGAAAGAGATTGAAAGTTTAAGAATGAACTTGGAAAATGACTACACTGTGGCAATAGATGTGGAAGCACCAAAGGATAACGAAGATGTACCTGTTCTTTTATCTAACAGTAAAACAGCAGGAGCAGTTGAAGGAGTTGTAACTTCTTTTGGTTATCCAACAAAAACAGAAATTGATCCAACATTAATTACGGCATTTTTCTATTATTTCTTTTTTGGAATAATGTTAAGTGATGCAGCTTACGGCTTGCTTATGTTTCTTGGTTGTTTATGGGCGCTTAAAAAGTTTCCTAACATGGAAGAATCCATGGGGAAAACATTACGAATGTTTAAGAACTGTGGAATTTCAACTTTAATATGGGGCATACTTTTTGGTGGATATTTTGGTGATGCAATAACTGTTATTGGTAGCACCTTCTTTGGTGTAAAAATAACAATACCCGCATTGTGGTTTACTCCTATAGAGCAACCAATGAGAATGTTGATTTATTGCATGATTTTCGGAATTATACATTTGTTTGTTGGCCTTGGAATTAAAGGCTACATGATGCTAAAACAAAAAGATGTTATGTCATTTGTATGTGACGTAGTGCTTTGGTATGTATTTTTAATAGGCTTAATTTTATTGTTAGTGCCAACATCAATTTTTGCATCTCTTGCAGGAACAACAATAGTATTTCCGGCTTGGGCTAATATGCTGGCAAAGGTTATGGCTATTGGTGGCATGGTTGGAATACTTTTAATGGCAGGAAGAAGGGCAAAGAACCCTGTTAAGAGATTACTACTTGGAGCATATAGTCTTTATGATACAACAAGCTGGCTTAGTGATTTGTTATCGTACTCAAGACTTTTGGCTTTGGGACTTGCGACAGGTGTAATTGCACAGGTTATTAATACAATGGCAGCCATGGGCGGCAAGTCGGTAGTTGGTGTGATAATGTTTATTGTTATTTTCATTATTGGTCATACATTTAATATGGCAATTAATTTATTAGGTGCTTATGTTCATACAAACAGACTTCAGTATGTGGAATTTTTCGGAAAATTCTTTGAAGGTGGAAGTAGAGAGTTTAAGCCATTTAAGGAAAATACAAAATACGTGAAAGTAAAGGAGAATTAGTTATGGGAGAATTTTTTAATAATTTAGGTTTATTTTATGCTTTATTAGGAGCGGCTCTTGCAGTGCTAATGGCAGGTATGGGCTCAGCAATTGGAGTAGGTACGGCAGGTCAGGCTGCCTCAGGCGTTATGACAGAAGATCCATCAAAGTTTGCTAAAGTATTAGTAATGCAGTTACTACCTGGTACTCAGGGACTTTATGGTTTGTTAATCGGCTTCGTAACTTTATCAAAAATCGGAATTATCGGTGGAAATGCAGTAAGTATTTCAGCGTTACAGGGACTTGAAATTTTGGCAGCATGTTTACCAATTGCAATTGTTGGTCTTGTTTCTGGAAAACATCAGGGCAAAACAGCAGCCGCTAGTATTGGTATTATAGCAAAAAGACCGGAACAGTTTGCAAAGGCAATGCTTTTCCCTGCAATGGTTGAAACTTATGCAATTCTTGCATTACTTATTTCATTCCTTGCAATTAACGGTATCGCATTATAAAAATTACACATTAACATATTAGAGTAAATGGGAGAAGTGTATGAGTGGATTGAATAATATTATAAAAGAAATCCAGGCAAGTGCTAAAGAAGAAGCAGATGCTATTTTAAAAGAAGCAGATGATTTCTGTAATGCACAGATGGAAGAGGCAAAAATTGAGATTGAAAAAGAAATTAAGGGATTTGAAAAAAAATCTCTTGCCTCAAGAAAGCTATACAAAGAAAAAACAAAATCTTCTGCCGGTTTTAGAGAAAGAAATGCAATTCTAAATAATAAACAAAAATGTATAAACGATGTAATCGAAAGTGCAATTTGCAAAATAGAAAATTTAGACGCAACAGAATATTTTGATTTTCTTGAAAAGTTATTTAATAAAAATGTGCAAAGTGGCACGGGTGTAATGTACATTAGCACAAGCGACAAAGACAGAATGCCTGAAGATTTTGTTAAGAAAATAGAGAAGATAGCAAAAGAAAAAAATGGCAGTATTACCATTGAAGATAGCAGGGACAATGTAGAAAACGGCTTTGTTCTTGTTTACGGAGACATTGAAGAAAACTGTCAGATTAAAGCTTTGTTTAATGGTCAGCTAGACAGGTTAAAAGACATAGCTAACAGAGAACTATTTGGATAGGAGAAAATATATTAGGAGGAAACACTATGGAAATGGATTATACCTACGGTGTTGCAAGAATACGAGCCCTTGAAAGTAGTTTGTTTGGCAATGACACCATACAGGCTTTGTTGAATTTGGAAACCTATGACCAGTGCATGACATTTTTGAGAGACAAAGGTTGGGGAGAAGGTCATTTAGATGAAACTTTGGAACATATGCTTAATGAAGAATCAGAGAAGACAAAAAGAGTTTTGGATGATTTGGTAAAAGATGAAAAAGTAGTTTCCATACTGACAATCAAGGATGAGTTCCACAATTTAAAGGCAGCAATAAAACAGGTTTGCACAGAAGATGAAACGGAAAATATTTTTATGGCAGGCTGTAAGATTGAACCTGAATTCTTAAAGGATGTAATCCGTCAGGGAGAATACGGCAAACTACCTGATAACATGGCAGGAGTTGCAAAAGAAGCAACGGAGATTCTTTTAAAATCAGGCAACGGTCAGTTGTGTGATGTGTTAATTGATAAGGCAACTTTAGAGGCTATAAAAAAGGCTGGCAATGAGTCTGATAATCAGTTAATTAGAAAATACGCAGATTCTCAGGTAACAATTGCTAATATCAAAATTGCCGTAAGATGTGCAGCAACAGGAAAGGACAGCGAGTTTGTAAAAAAATGCCTTGTTCCATGTAACGGAGTAAGCATAACTGATTTAATAAAAGCAGTTGACGGTGGCCTTGAAGGTGTTCTTGAATACTTGGAAAATTCAGGCTTTGGAGATCTTGCTATAGCACTAAAAAAATCAAAATCAGTTTTCGAATGTTGGTGCGATAACAAAATTATTGAAGATATAAAAAGTGAAAAATATAATTCTTTTTCCGTTGGTCCAATAGTTGCGTATGTTATTGCAAGAGAAAATGAAATTAAAACAGTGAAAATTATCATGTCAGGAAAGTTAAACGGTTTTGACAATGACTTTATAAAAGAAAGGGTAAGGGAAATGTATGCTTAAAGTAGCAGTAATGGGCGATTACGATAGTATATATGGTTTTCAGGCATTGGGGCTTGATATTTACCCGGTGGATGAAAAGGCAAAGGCGGAAGCAATACTTAAAAAGCTGGCAAATGGAAACTATCCGATAATATATATTACTGAATCGCTGGCGGAAGAAATAAAAAGTGAAATTGAAAAATTTAGTGAATTAGTTACTCCGGCAATTATTTTAATTCCGGGAGTTAAAGGCAACACAGGCGCAGGAGTTAAAGGAGTTAAGGATTCGGTAGAAAAGGCAATTGGCTCAGATATTGTTTTTGGAAAATAATATTTGAACCGGAAAGGACAGAATATGGAATATAGCAAGGGAGTAATCAGAAAAGTGGCAGGTCCATTGGTTATTGCTGATGGAATGCGTGATGCCAATATGTTTGATGTGGTTCGTGTTAGTGACAAAGAACTAATTGGTGAAATTATAGAAATGCATGGTGATCAGGCGTCAATACAGGTTTATGAAGAAACAGCAGGGCTTGGTCCCGGTGAACCTGTAGTTTCAACAGGAGCGCCTATGTCTGTAGAATTGGGACCCGGACTAATTGGAAGTATATATGATGGTATACAAAGACCGTTAGATGACATTATGAAAGTGTCGGGTAGCCTATTAGAAAGAGGAGTTCAGGTACCATCTCTTAAACGTGAATTGAAATGGGATTTTGAAGCAACTGCAAAGGTTGGAGATGTAGTTGAAGAAGGGGATATTTTAGGTACAGTAAAAGAAACTCCTGTGGTTACACAGAAAATAATGGTTCCATACGGAGTGAAAGGTGAAGTAACAAGCATAAAGTCAGGAAATTATTTTGTTACAGATGTAGTTGCCACAATTAAAACTGAAAAAGGTGAGCAGGAAATCACATTAATGCAAAAATGGCCTGTACGAAAGGGACGTCCTTACAAGGAAAAGAAAAATCCTAACAAGCCATTAATTACAGGACAGAGAGTTGTTGATACATTATTTCCTATAGCAAGAGGTGGTGTGGCAGCAGTTCCCGGACCTTTTGGTAGTGGTAAAACAGTAATCCAGCATCAGCTGGCAAAATGGGCAGAGGCAGACATTGTAGTTTACATTGGTTGCGGTGAGCGTGGAAATGAAATGACTGACGTACTTAATGAATTTCCTGAGTTAAAAGATCCAAAAACAGGCGAATCGTTAATGGAGCGCACAGTTTTAATTGCAAACACATCTGATATGCCTGTAGCGGCAAGAGAGGCTTCAATTTATACAGGTATAACAATTGCAGAATATTTTAGAGATATGGGATATTCAGTAGCCCTTATGGCTGATTCAACTTCAAGATGGGCAGAGGCTCTTCGTGAAATGTCAGGCCGACTTGAAGAAATGCCCGGTGAGGAAGGCTATCCTGCATACTTAGGAAGTAGACTTGCACAGTTTTATGAAAGAGCAGGTGACGTTGTAACACTTGGAAAAGAAGGCAGAGACGGAGCCTTGTCAGTTATTGGAGCCGTATCACCTCCAGGTGGTGATATTTCAGAACCGGTATCACAGGCTACACTTCGTATTGTAAAAGTATTCTGGGGACTTGATTCAGCCTTGGCTTACAAGAGACATTTCCCGGCAATTAACTGGCTTACAAGTTATTCACTTTATATTGACAGTATTGGTTCATGGTTTACGGAAAATGTTGATAAGGACTGGCTTATTTTAAGACAAAAGTTAATGACTTTACTTCAGGAAGAAGCAGAGTTGGAAGAAATAGTAAAAATGGTAGGTATGGATGCCTTGTCTGCACCTGACCGTTTGAAAATGGAAGCTGCCCGTTCCATAAGAGAGGATTATTTACATCAGAACTCGTTCCATGAAGTTGACACTTATACATCTTTGGAAAAACAGAACATGATGATGAAATTGGTTATGGGATTTTATGAGGAGGCAATGGATGCACTAAACAAAGGTGCAAATATAAATGACCTTATAAAAATGCCTGTAAGAGAAGCCATTGGTCGTTTTAAATATACACACGAAGATAATATTGAGAGTGAATTTGACAGAATTAATAATCAGTTATCTCTTGAAATCGCAAATGCTTTAAGTAAGGAGGAAGACTAATATGCCAAAGGAATATAGAACTATTCAGGAAGTTGCCGGCCCTTTAATGTTAGTTAGAGATGTTGAAGGGGTAACCTATGACGAATTAGGTGAAATTGAACTTGCAAACGGTGAAACCCGTCGTTGTAAAGTATTGGAAGTAAATGGAACTAACGCATTAGTTCAGTTGTTTGAAGCTTCTACAGGTATTAATCTTTCTAACAGTAAAGTAAGATTTCTTGGACGAAGCATGGAACTTGGAGTTTCAATGGATATGCTTGGTCGAGTATTTGACGGACTTGGAAATCCAATAGATAAAGGACCGGACATTCTACCTGATGAAAGAAAAGACATTAATGGTATTGCAATGAATCCGGCAGCAAGAAATTATCCGTCAGAATTTATTCAGACAGGTATTTCTGCAATTGATGGTTTGAACACATTGGTTAGAGGACAGAAACTACCAATTTTTTCAGCCTCAGGTTTGCCACATGCTAACCTGGCAGCGCAGATTGCAAAACAGGCAAAAGTTATAGGAACAGATGAACCTTTCGCAGTAGTATTCGCAGCAGTTGGTATTACATTTGAAGAGTCAAATTATTTTGTAAACAGCTTTAAGGAAACAGGGGCAATTGACAGAACAGTAATGTTTATGAACCTGGCAAATGATCCGGCAGTTGAGCGTATTGCCACACCAAGAATGGCACTAACAGCAGCCGAATACTTAGCCTTTGAAAAAGACATGCATGTTCTTGTAATAATAACAGATATTACAAACTACGCTGATGCCTTAAGAGAAGTTTCAGCAGCAAGAAAAGAAGTTCCGGGACGTAGAGGTTATCCGGGATACATGTACACTGACCTGGCAACTTTATATGAACGCGCAGGAAGAAGAAAAGGCTCAAACGGTAGTATAACAATGATACCCATTTTAACAATGCCAGAAGATGACAAGACTCATCCAATCCCTGACTTAACAGGATATATCACAGAAGGTCAGATTATTTTAAGCAGAGAATTATATAGAAAAGGCATTACACCACCAATTGATGTTTTACCATCTCTATCAAGATTAAAAGACAAAGGTATCGGCGAAGGAAAAACAAGAGAAGATCACAGCAACGTAATGAACCAGTTATTCTCAGCTTATGCAAGAGGAAAAGATGCCAAAGAACTAATGACAATCTTAGGCGAGGCAGCTTTATCCGACATAGACTTAATATATGCCAAGTTTGCAGATGAGTTCGAGAAAAAATATGTATCACAAGGCTACGATACCAACAGAACCATAATAGAAACAATGGACATAGGTTGGGAACTATTATCAATGCTACCAAAATCAGAACTAAAACGAATAGACGACAAATATTTAGAAAAATACTACAAAGGCAACAAATAGAGAATGTAGAATAAAATCCAATCAAATCATATAGCAATGATATTAAAAAGTATAAGCATGATTATTTTAAAACCAAATTAAATAGTTACGTTCAACAATATATTTTCAAGCAATATTCAAATTTAAAAGAAAGTGCTTGGAACCCGTCGGTTCATCAAGGCAGCGAAGTCGGCTTGATAGAACCGCTACGAGGTGGAAGCAGCGGGAGCGTGCTTTCGTTAAATTGAATATCGCTTGAAAAGGAATGTTGAATGAAGTAGTGGATTTTAAAGCGAGGTAGAGTATGGCAGGAACAAGAGTGAATCCAACCCGTATGGAACTAACAAAACAAAAAAAGAAACTTTTGTCAGCCACAAGAGGCCATAAACTTTTAAAAGATAAACGAGACGAACTTGTCCGTCAGTTTATGGATTTAATAAAAGAAAACATGGACTTAAGATTAAAGGTTGAAAAAGGATTAAAAGCTGCTAATATGGAATTTGCGGTAGCAAGAGCGGGCATGAGTGAACAGGTGTTAAACACCGCATTAATGGCTACTGGGAAAACTTTAGAAATAAAGCAGCAGTTTAAAAACGTTATGAGTGTCGAAATTCCTGAATTTCAGACAAAAAATGATATTAAGGGAAATGACATTTACTCTTACGGATATGCTTTTACAGCAGGAGACTTAGACGATGCAGTATATTCATTATCTTCTGTGTTTGAAGATATGTTAAAACTTGCTCAGGTAGAAAAATCCTGTCAGCTAATGGCATCAGAAATAGAAAAAACGAGAAGAAGGGTAAATGCGCTTGAGCATGTAATAATTCCTGAAGCTTTGGACAATATAAAATATATAACAATGAAATTAGATGAAAATGAACGAAGCACACAAATTCGTCTAATGAAAGTTAAAGATATGATGATTGAAGAAAATATTCAAGAAAAGAAAATCATGGATAATGTTGCATTTGCAACATACAAAAAATAGAAAAATGTTATACTTTTCTTTGTAAGGTTAAGGTAGTAATACCAGGGTTTAATCATCAGACAAAGTACAAATCTATGAAAGAGGCAGTAGGAGGCATATTATGAAGATTTTATTTTATGATGCAAAGAAGTATGACAAAGAGTCTTTTGACAAGGTAGCCGGAGAATATAAGAACATAGAAATAGAATACACAGATTCAGATATTTCGGAGGCAACTGCAAAATATGCAAAAGGGTTTGAAGGAGTTTGTGCATTTGTAAATTCTAATTTAAGTGAAAATGTTATAAAAGCTTTGGCTGAAAATGGGGTTAAGTTGATTCTCCTAAGATGTGCAGGCTTTAATAATGTGGATATTAAGGCATGTAATCAGGTGGGTATAACAGTTTTTAGAGTGCCGGGATATTCGCCGGAGGCAATTGCTGAACACGCAATGGCTTTAGCTCTTGCATGTAACAGACATATTCATAAGGCATACATTAAGGTAAGAGAGAATAATTTTAGTCTGGTAGGATTAACAGGTGTTAATTTCCATAACAAGACAGCAGGTATAATCGGTACAGGAAAAATAGGCGCAGCAATGTGTCGTATATGCAAAGGTTTTGGCATGAAAGTTATTGCTTATGACATATATGAAAACCCTGACCTTGATTTTGTTGAGTATGTAACATTGGACGAACTGTTAGAGAGAAGTGATTTGATATCCCTTCACTGTCCTTTAACAGATGATTCTTACCATATGATAAACAAAAAGACAATTAAGAAAATGAAAAATAATGTTGTTTTAGTAAACACATCAAGAGGAGCCTTAATTGATACAGAAGACTTAATAAAGGGAATAAGAGAGCATAAATTCCACAGCATAGGTTTGGATGTTTATGAGGAGGAAACGGACAATGTATTTGAAAACAGAGAAGATGATATTTTAGAGTCATCAATTACTTCAAGATTATTGTCTTTCCCAAATGTAATTGTAACTTCTCATCAGGCATTCCTAACAGATGAAGCATTAGAGGCAATTAGTTACACAACAATGGAGAATGCAAAATCTTTTATGGAAGGCAATTTAATTGAAAGTAACATTGTAAAATAACATACACTTATGAAGAACCGGAGACGAGGATTAGCACTGTTTATTAAAAACAGAGCATCTGAAATCGCCGGTTTTTTATATTTAGATAAGGTACATTTTTTTTAGAAAAGGGTATCGTTTTTTAGACAATAATGAAAAAAACATTTTTATATGTTACTCTCTTTTTACGAAAGGGTTTTAGATTTTAGGAGGCATATAATGAGAAAAATAGTTTTGTTAGCAGCTTCAATGGTTGCAACACTTGCAATGTGTGTTGGTGTTTCAGCAGCAGACTCTGTACCATCAGATGTTAACTTAAATAATTTTAAGCTATCATGGTCAGATGAATTTGATGGAACTTCATTAAATGATGCTTATTGGACACCACAAATTGGTAACGGTATAGAATATGGAAACCGTGGCTGGGGAAACAATGAAAAAGAATACTACAAGGCAGAAAATGTTTCTGTCTCTAATGGAACTATGAAAATCAAAGCGCAAACTGAAAAAACAAAAGCTAATGGAACCACATACAATTGGACATCGGCTAGAATTACGGGAACAGGAAAAGTTAATATTGGATTAGGGTATGTTGAAGCAAAAATAAAGATTCCATCATCAAAGGGAATTTGGCCGGCATTTTGGATGCTTGGAACTAATGGCAAGAAATGGCCTGCATGTGGTGAAATTGACATAATGGAAGCTTTCAATACAAGATCAGATATTCAAAGTACAATTCATTATCCAAAATGGAATGGAGCTGATCAGTACATTTACACAAACAAAAATGTTGATAACAAAACAGAATGGCATACATATGGATGTTACAGAGATGGAAAGATTTGTGCTTTCTACATTGATGGTCAGTTGTTAAGTGTATATGGCACATGGACAGACAGGTATGTAAGAATAACAGATTTCAACGAAACATTCTCAACAGCAGATTTAAATACTGGCACTTATGCAGGACGGAGAAGTGTTTTAAATGACGATTACTATTTATTGTTTAACGTAGCTTGTGGAGGTAATCTTGCACAGGGAAATCCGCCTTATGATACAAGCTGGAACAGAACAATGGAAGTCGATTATGTAAGATACTACAAAGAAAAAAGTCCTGCAGAAATTGCCGCAGAAAAGAAAAAACAGGAAGAAGCAGACAAAAAGGCAAAAGAGCAGGCTGCAGCAGAGAAAGCTGCAAAGGCAAAACCTGCAAAGGCTTCAATTTCAATAAAAAATGTTAAAGGCAAAAAAGTTAAGGTAACAATCAAGAAAGTTAAAACTGCAAAGGGTTATATTGTTCGTACATGTGACAATAAGAAATTCCAGGGTTATGTAGATAAAAAGACAACAAAGACAAAAGTTACACTTAAAGGTTTTAGAAAAAAAGAAACATGCTATGTAAAGGTTAGAGCGTACAAGGTTTACAAGGGCAAGAAAATTTACGGCGCATGGTCAAAAGCAAAGAAGGTAAAGATTAAAAAATAAACCTTTTTCAGCTTAAAAGTTAATAATTGTATAAAAAGTAAATTTGAGTAAATCATAGAGAACTGCTACTAAGACATTTGAAAAATGTTTGGTGGTAGTTCTTTTTTTTTACATTCAAATATGGTAAAATGAGAAATTGATATAGGAGGCATAAAAATGGAAGAGAATAAGAACATTGAACAGACAAATATTCCAAAAGACTTGGAGAAGAACCTATGGACATATGGTAGCCCTATTATTTTTCAGGAAGGAAAAATAACTCCGGAGGTAGATGAAGAATCAGTTTCTTTGACTTTGACATTTGCAAATATATTTCAGGAAACGATCAAAGAAATTAATTTAAGACTGATTGTTACAAATGAAAAAGGCGAAGAGGAAACAATAAATCAAAGTTATACTGATTTAGCTTTAGGTTATTTACAGTCAAAAGGAAATGATATATTAATTAAGCTTAACAAAAATACAAAGGATATTAAAATACAGATTGACAGAATTATTTTTGAAAACGGTGGCGTTTGGTCAAAGGAAGAATCTGTATGGGAAAGCACAGGCGAGATTGATAATTTAGATATTTTTGCAAAAGCAAAACTTAAAGATTATGAAGACAATTATGTTATAGCAAAAGAAGATTTGGCAAAAGAAGACTACATTAACATGGGAAACGGCATTGAAATTCTAAAACGTATTTCATGGTATAAGGATTCAGCTAAGATTTTAAAAACATCTGAACAGAAATATCTTTTGTTAAAGAATGCAGAAGAAAGACGTCAGAGTGTGGAAAAGAAGAAAGCCCACAGAAGAAAATCTGTAAAGAAAAAATATGTCATTACAGGTGTAGTGGTTGTAGCAATTTTAGCGGCAGTAGGCGGTGGCTTTGCAGTATTTTCAGTACCTAATAACAAATACAAGGCAGCAAAGAAATTACTTGATAACAAGAAGTACGAACAGGCAGCTAAGTCATTTTCTGATTTGGATGGATTCTTAAAGAGTGAAGGATATTTGGCAGAGGCTTATTATAACTTAGGTCTTAAGGCTTTAGATTCAAAAGATGAAACCAAGGCAGAAGAATATTTTACAAAAAGTTATAAGACAGACAAGAGTTCAGAATACGGTAAAATGGCAGGAGCTTTTGTAGATTACTATGATGGAAATAAGGCACTTGAAAGCAAAGATTACGACAAGGCAATGAAGTTATTCCAGAATAGTGCCAATGTGGCATCAGATTTTACATTAGTAAATAAGGCAAGTGCCGGCATGGCAAAAGTATATTACTTAAAGCAGGATTATACTACCGCATGGAATACTATTAAGAATGTTTATGCAAAGGACAAGTCATACGCTAGTGAATATGGAACTTATGGTTATGCGTATGCCAAAACCTTAATTAATAATGGTAAGTCAGAGGAAGGTTTAAAACTTTACAACAGTATTTCAAAATTCACAAATGGAGCTAACTTAAGTGACTCAACTTATGCTCAGGCTGTGAAACTTGGAGAGAGTGGTAAGTATGACGAAGCTATGACAATGCTTAATTCAATTAAAGGCAATAACAAGAAGGCCGCAACTCTTTATAACCAAATGAAGAAGTTTAAACACAAAGTAAGATTTTGGACAGGAACATGGAAACATACAGGTACGGTAAATGGTGAGAAGAAGATTTTCAAAATTTATATTTCAACTGTATTGTTTAAAGGAGAACCTTGCTTAAGAATTAAGGATCAGAATAATAAGACATTAGGATATGATACTGTAATTAGTAGCAAAAATAAGGTTACACAGATAACAATAGGAACATACCAGTTACATTTCAAACTTAAGAAATACCATAACCAGAAAAATAATTATGTTTTAAAGGGTGGCAAGAAAATGTTAAGACAGCTTAGATATGGTGGTGTAACATACGAGACAAAGTTTAAAAAACTGGCAAAATAAAAAGTTCCCAGCATCTAAAAGGAGCTGCTAATGGTTAATAGAATTTATAAAAAAGTAATAATAGCTGTGTTGGCAATTTCGCTGTCTTTAAGTGGGATTGTCAGTGCAGGAGCGGCTGAAAAAAAAGAACAATTTGCTGTGATACCGGCGCAGGAGAATGTTAAGCTTCTTGTTAATAACAAAAAGCAGTATTTAACAATTAATCAGGCAGGTGATGTGGCAAGAAAAAAAGCCTTGCTTCACAATTCTAATATTCAATTGTACATAAAAACAACTGAAAGCTCAGCCAATGTTGTTTTTGAAAAAATCCGTAAAAGAATGATAAGGGAAACAAGCGACAGCAACAGCGGAGACTACATGTATTGGAATTTTAAAAGCAGTTCTGCAAAGTATTATTACAATACAGTAGTGAATGATGGAAAGAAATACTATTATTACGATTTTAGATTAAATATTAAATATAGAATTACTCTTAAACAACAAAACCAAGTTGATAAAAGAGTAAAATCTATTATAAAGAAATTAAAACTGAAGAAGAAAACCAGTGACTACAAAAAGGTAAAAAAAGTATATGATTATATTTGCAAAAGTGTAACCTATGCCAAAAATACAAGCAAAGGAATTAATTACACAGCCTATGCCGCATTGTTTAACAAGGAAGCTGTGTGTCAGGGATATGCCCTTTTGGCATACAAGTTCTTTAAAGAACTAGGACTTGAAACAAGATTAATTCCAGGGTATTCAAGTAATCAGCTTCATGGATGGAATATTGTAAAAGTTGGCAAATATTATTACAACATTGATTCTACATGGGATGCAACTTATTTGCAGAATAACTATAAATATCATTACTTTTTAAAAGGTGATAAATTTAAGAATCATAAAAGATTTAAACAGTACAAAACGGATACTTTTTATGGCAAGTATTTAATGGCAGCCAATGCTTATGGAAGTGGCAAGGCGAAGATGTGTAAAAAAAGTCAGATTTGTGAGTATGCAATGAAACAAGGTAAGGTTTTAAGTTTTACAGATAATACATTGAAATTTGAAAAACTTGCAAAAAAGTCAAAATACACAGTTGAATACTCAGTAAATAAAAAGTTCAAAAGTGGACAAACTGTTACTACAACAGGAAATACTGTTCAGTTAAATAATTTAGAAAACGATAAGGTATATTATGTACGTTACCGTGGAACAAAAAAAATCAAAGGCAAGTTAAGAAAAACGAACTGGTCAGATACTTTTGTTATCGAGAATTAGTACATAAATAGGAGGTATTCTTATGGACAAAGATAAAATGATAGAAGACATAGTGGCAATGCTTGATGGAAGCGTGAAAAAAGGCGATGGCCATATTAATGTGCAGGTAAACGAAGTGGAAGAAGATCCGAAGGAAATAAGAGAAGAAAAGTCAGTTACAAGAGGAAGTGCTGAAAATTCAATAAATCCAATGCCTTGTTGCATGCCAACAATAGAATTACCTGATGACGATAAAATGTAATTAGTTATTTTTAAGGCTTATTATTAGGATTTGTTCATAGAATGTGGATGTTCTAATAATAAGCCTTTTAGTTTAATATTAGAAGAATTAACCGGAAGGGATTAAGAAAAATAGAATTATATTTAGATGGAGATTTAAGATGAAGAATAAAGTAGTAAAATTTATTATAAGATATGTTGTTATTACATTATCAGCAATTATGTATGGTTTGGGAATAGGACTTTTTCTAAATCCCAATCAGTTGGCACCTGGAGGAATTTCCGGTATAGCCATTATATTAAAAGAAGTATTTCCAATGCTGCCGGGAGTTGGTGTGTTAATTATTATAATTAACGTGCCAATAATGATTTTAGGGGCATGGAAATTTGGAAAGAAATTTCTTTTATCAACCTTATATTCACTGATTGTTTCATCAGTTGCAATTGACGCGCTCCCTGCAATATTTAAAATTGACGCAGTAACTAACGATTTAATGCTTGCTTCAGTTATTGGTGGTGCGTTGTTTGGTTTTGCAATGGGGGTGTTGTTCAGAATGGATACAACAACAGGTGGGCTTGATATTATTGTGAAAATTATCAAGCAGAAGCATCCACATATGAAAACAGGTCAGATATACATGATTATTGATGTGGCAATTTTAATTGCGTCAGCCATTGCTTTTAATAACGTGGAAGTTGCTCTTTTTGCAGCAATTGCAATTTATGTTTCTTCACTGGCAATGGATAAGGCAATTTACGTTGGTGACGAAGCAACACTTGTTTATATAATTAGTAAACAAAGAAAAATTATATCAGTAAGAATGCTTCAGGAATTAGACATAGGAGTAACAATGCTTCAGGGCAGGGGTGCTTATACTAACAAATCAACAGAAATAATTATGTGCGTAATGAGAAAACAAATGTTAGTAAAAGTAAGAAATATTTTAAAAGAAGTTGATCCTGATGCATTTATGATAGTAACAACAGCTAATGAGGTATTTGGAGAAGGGTTCAAATCACAATTTACTAACGAAGTATAGAATGCATAAATATGCGACAAAAGTAAATTTTTATTAATTTACAAAAAGACGATATTGTTTTAAAATAAACGGAAAGGTTATTAGACTAAGGGGAGGATAAAAATGGCAACTTTGAAAGATGTGGAGAGAATAGTTATAAAAGTGGGAACATCCACATTAGCACATGACACAGGAAAAGCTAATATAAGACAGATGAAGAAACTGGTGACAGTTATTTCTGATATTGTTAATTCAGGCAAGCAGGTAGCATTAGTTACATCAGGAGCAATTGGAGTTGGTGCCGGTAAGCTTGGCTTAAAAGAGAGACCTAACACAACAGCAGGAAAGCAGGCAGCTGCTACAATAGGCCAGTGCGAATTAATGTTTATGTATGACAAGATGTTTGGAGAATATGGTCACACAATAGGACAGTTTTTAATTACCAAAAGAGATGTTGACAACTTAGAATGTAGAGAAAATCTTATAAATGCTTTTGAAGAAACATTTAACTTAGGTGCAATTCCTGTAATCAACGAAAATGACGCAGTTGCCATAGAAGAAATTGTATATGGTGACAATGATAGCTTGTCAGCCATAGTGGCAAAATTAATTGGAGCAGATGCACTTTTAATTTTAACTGACATTGACGGATTATATACAGGAAATCCTAACGAAGATGAATATGCAAGGATTATACCTGTAGTTACTGAAATTACAGATGAATTATATAAGATTGCAGGTGGAAAAGGTTCAAAATTTGGAACGGGAGGCATGGTTACTAAGTTACATGCGGCTGAAATTGCAACGGAAGCAGGCATTGACACAATGGTTTTAAATGGTGGTGATGCAGAGAATATTTACAGAGTGTTAGAAGGCCATCAGGTAGGAACATTTTTTGTAGCTAAAGAGAGTAAACAGTTGGAGCTTGAATAAATTTTACTTATGATAAAAAACATCAAGTTCACAAAATTTTAAATTTTAATTAATAAGGGTACATACAAATATATATTATAGTAGAGAAGTTACTAAGGAGTTTAATATGAAAAAATTGTTATTTATAATTAATCCAAAAGCAGGATTAAAAAAGAACAAACACTTTATAGATGAGTCTGTGGAAATTTTTGAAAATGCAGGCTATAAGGTTGGTATTAAATTTACTAAAAAAAGATTAGATGGAACAAACATAGCAAAAGAATATAGCAAAAAAGCGGATTTGGTTGTCTGTATGGGCGGTGACGGAACTTTGAACGAAGTAATACAGGGTATTATTGAATCAGAAAGCGGTACACCTTTAGGCTATATACCGGCAGGCTCTACAAATGATTTTGCTACAAGCTTAGGCTTAAAGACGAGCCCAAAGGAAGCAGCAGAATATATTGTGAATAGAACAGCAAAACCATTAGATATGGGTATGTTTAACGGCCGTTATTTTGTTTACACAGCATCAGCCGGTATTTTTACAAAGACATCTTATTCAACTCCCCAGCAGATGAAAAACAGATTAGGGCATTTTGCTTATATTCTGCATGGAGCAAGAGAGTTGTTTCATATAAGAAGTCTCAAGCTAAAAATCGAGTTAGAAGACAAAACCTATGAAGGAAAATATATATTTGTGGCAATAAATAATGCGACCAAAGTTGGCGGCATCATGAAACTTGATGAAAATTTAGTAGAATTTAACGATGGGGTATTCGAACTTATGCTAGTTGAGTTTCCAAAGAATATTGCCGAATTTTGTCATTTAGTAGTAAAAATACTGACACAGAAATTTACAGGTAAAATAACTTTAGAACAAATAAAAAAAGCAAGAATTACAGACTCTACAGATATTGACTGGTCCTTAGACGGTGAAAAAGAAAATGGCCATGCAATAATAGACTTTAAAGTAATTCACGATGCAGTTAATTTTATATACTAAAAGAAGTAAGAGGGGTATTTATGACATTAAAAAAAGAAGATATTTATGAATTTACAGAAAAATACAGCAAAGTGTGCTTAGAAAACGATAGTGTAGACAAAGAATTATTTACAAAGTATGGTGTAAAAAGAGGTTTAAGAGACTTAAACGGAAAAGGTGTTTTAACAGGTATTACAAATATTTCAAGAATTGAGTCATCGAAAATTGTAGATGGTAAAAGTGTTCCGTGTCCCGGAAGTTTGTATTATAGAGGATACAACATTAAAGATTTAGTTAAGGGATTTATGGAAGAAGGAAGATATGGTTTTGAAGAAACAGCTTATTTGTTACTGTTTGGTAATTTACCAAGTGAAGACGAGTTGAAGGAATTTAAGAAAATGTTAGCAGGCTGTAGAAGACTTCCAACTAACTTCGTAAGAGATGTTATTATGAAAGCACCAAGTTCAGATATTATGAACTCATTAACCAAGAGTATTCTTACATTGGCATCATACGATAAAAATGTCTCAGATACTTCATTAGAAAATGTTATTTTACAGTGTATTCAGTTAATTGCATTATTCCCAATGCTATCTGTATATGGATATCAGGCATATAATCATTATAAGAGAAACAAGAGTTTGTATATTCACAGACCAAAGCCGGAGCTTTCTACAAGTGAGAATTTGCTTAGAATTTTGAGACCTGACAAAAAATATACAGTCTTAGAGGCAAAAGTTTTAGATCTGGCGTTAGTTCTTCATATGGAACATGGCGGCGGAAACAACTCAACTTTTACAACAAGGGTAGTTACATCATCAGGTTCAGATACATATTCAACTATTGCAGCAGCCCTATCTTCTTTAAAAGGACCACGTCATGGTGGGGCTAATATAATGGTTGTTGAAATGTTTAAGGACATTAAGAAAAATGTATCTAACACAAAGGACGAAACAGAAGTTAAAGAATATTTAAGAAAAATACTTAATAAAGAAGCATTTAACAAAAAAGGTCTTATATATGGAATGGGCCATGCAGTATACTCAATTTCTGATCCAAGAGCTGAAATATTTAAGTCATTCGTTGAGAAACTTGCTAATGAAAAAGGTAGACAGAAAGATTTTGCTTTATATAGCATGATTGAACATTTAGCACCTGAAGTAATTGCTGAAGAAAGAAAAATGTACAAAGGTGTTAGTGCAAACGTAGACTTTTACAGTGGTTTGGTGTACAGTATGCTTGATATACCGGAAGAATTGTTTACACCTATTTTTGCCATTGCAAGAATCGTAGGTTGGAGTGCTCATCGTATAGAAGAGTTAGTTAATGCTGATAAGATTATGAGACCTGCTTATGTAAGCAACTGTGATTTCAATGAATATAAGAGTATTAGCGAAAGATAAATTGACAAAGTTTAAAGCCATGCTATTTTATATAGTGTGGCTTTTATAATAGGCTTGTGAAAGTGTAAAGCCGAAAACAGAGCCGGCAATGAATAGTACAATATAGATTAAGTGTTTAATAGTGTTTAATGATAGAGATTAAGAAAGTGGAGGAAATTAAAATGAAATTAACACAAAGCGATGTAGATAAGATTAAAGAAGAAATAGAACATAGAAAATTGGTTGTTAGAAAAGAAGCAATTGAGGCTGTAAAAGAAGCAAGAGCCCAGGGAGATTTAAGTGAAAATTTTGAATATTATGCAGCAAAAAAAGACAAAAATAAAAACGAAGGACGAATTAGATACCTTGAAAGAATTTTGAAAACAGCAACAATTATTTCGGACCAGTCAGAAGATGATGAAGTAGGCTTAAATAATACTGTAAAGATTTATTTTGAGGAAGATGATGAAGAAGAAACTTTTAAGATTGTAAGTACAATGCGCGGGGACTCTGTTAAGGGGAGAATAAGTAATGAATCACCTATTGGAGCAGCAATTATGGGACACAAAGTGGGAGATAGAGTTGAAATAAAAGTAAATGACAGCTATAGTTATTATGTAGTCATAAAAGAAATCGTAAATACCGGAGAAGAAGAAACAGATACTATAAGAACTTACTAAGGAGAAGGAATATGGCAAAATCTGAAAATCAAAAACAGAAAATTTTAGTGTTGCTTGACTTGTTTAAAAGCAAAACAGATGAGGAACATGGTGTAACAACATCTGATATTATAGACTATTTGGCAGAGCATGGCATAAAGGCAGAAAGAAAAACTGTTTATGCTGATTTGAATACCCTAAAAGAATATGGTTATGAAATTTCAAAAGAGAAGAAAGATGGAAATTATTATTATACTCTTTTGGATCGTGATTTTCAGTTGCCGGAATTGAAACTGTTAGTTGATGCTGTTCAGGCGTCAAAATTTATATCTGCAAAAAAGTCCAGTGAGTTAATAAAGAAAATAGAAAACTTAGCCAGTGTTTATCAGGCAAAGCAGTTACAACGACAGGTTTTTGTAAGTAATCGTATAAAAACAAATTACGAAAATGTTTACTACAATGTGGATGAATTAAATCTTGCAATTAACGAAAACAGAAAAATAAAATTTGACTATTATGAGTGGAATCTTTCAAAGGAGATGGTTTTGCGAAAGAACGGTCACAAGAATGATATTAGTCCATGGTCGTTGGCTTGGGATGATGAAAATTATTATCTGGTTGCATTTGATGGAAATAGTGGAATCATAAAACATTACCGTGTTGATAAAATGCGAAAAATAGAAATACTAGATGAAGCAAGAGACGGACGAGAAGAGTTCGAGGAATTTGATGCAGCAAAATATGCAAAGAAAGTTTTTGGTATGTTTACAGGTGATGAACAACGTGTGAAAATACAGTTTGCCAACAAACTTATTGGAGTTGTAATTGACAGATTTGGTCAGGATATTATGATTATTCCAAAAGGCGTGGACCAATTTGTTGTGAATGTAAACGTAAAAGTAAGCAACATGTTTTTAGGTTGGATAATAGGACTTGGAGATGGTGCCAAAATACTTGAACCTGAAAGTGTAGTTGATGAAGTTAAACAAATAACCGAGAGACTTAAGGAACAATATAAGTAATTAATAATTAAACAATTGGAGAGTTAAATGCTAAAAATATTTACAAGTTATACACCGGGAGCCGGAAAAAGTTATGCCATGCTTGAAAAAGCAATGGCGGAGCAGGCAAAAGGTAAAAAAGTTTTAATTGGCTTTCTAAATGGTGGTCATAGAAATATCGAATTAATAAAAGAAAAAAATCATATAGATAGCGCAATTTATAACGGAAAAGGTTTTTCGTATAAACAGATATTAGAAGAAAAACCGGACATAGTTGTGCTGGATGAAATGGGCATGAGGTCGAAAAATCATGGTTATATTTATGAAATAATTGAACTGTTATTAGATAATGACATTGATGTGTTTACATCTATTAACATCAAAAGATTTGACAGTATTAATCCTGAGTTTAAGAAGATAAGCGGTATTGGTGTAAAAAACATGGTACCGTCTAAATTTCTTGATATGGCAGATGAAATATATTTTATAGACAGAAGACCTGAACTTATGATCAGGGATTTCAAAAACGGAAATTTATTTAATAAAAGATATATGAAAAGCGGTATAATGAAAAAAAATTTTAGAAGAGACATATTGGAAAGCTATAGAAAAGTCAGCTTGGAGATTCTAAAAAAATATGGTGATAAAGTAACAGTAGTAGAAAGAAATGAATAAGAACGGAAGGATAAAATAATAAAATTATGCAAAGCGGTAATACAATGGAGAATAACAAACAAATCAAATTATCATGGACGCCAATAGTAATTCTTTTAGCAGGGGTATGTTGTTTGCTTTGGGGCTCGGCCTTTCCGTGTATAAAGCTAGGTTACAAATTTTTTAGAATAGAAAGTGGAGAGACAACTTCTCAGATTTTATTTGCCGGAACAAGATTTGCAATTGCAGGGGCAATGGTAATAATAACTTTCAGTATAATAAACAGAAAATTTATCAAGCCATCAAGTCCTGGAAAAATAGCAACGTTAAGCGTGTTTCAGACAATATTGCAGTATGTGCCGTTTTATATAGGACTTGCTCATACTACAGGAGTGAAGTCTTCCATTATTAACGGTTCGGCGGTTTTTATAACAATACTTATATCATGTCTTATTTTTAAACAGGAAAAATTAACAGGGAAAAAGATTATAGGTAGTGTTTTAGGATTTTTAGGAATTGTAATCGTAAATGTTGTTGGAAATGGTTTTGATTTGAGTTTTACTCTTTTAGGTGAAGGCTTTATTTTGATTTCTACAATATCATCTGCGTTTTCGTCTGCTTTTATTAAAAGATTTTCAAAGACTACCGATGTTGTAATGCTTAGTGGCTATCAGTTTTTCTTTGGTGGCGTTGTCATGGCAACAATTGGTCTCATAGCAGGAGGTAGATTAAACAGTGTGGCACCATATAGCTGGGTACTTCTTTGCTATATGGGATTCATTTCAGCGGCAGCGTATACAATTTGGAGTATCTTACTTAAATACAATAACGTATCAAAGATTTCAGCTTATAAATTTATGAATCCTTTATTTGGCGTTGTACTGTCATTTATAATTTTGCAGGAGAAGAGCCAGTTAGGAATCCAGACAGTAATTGCACTTATTCTCGTGTGTGCAGGAATTTACGTGGTAAATCGTGAAAATAAGTAAGGAAATATATGGATAAATCTCTTTTTATATGGAATTTACTGTGATAAAATATAATCATTATTAATAATGTTATAAAGAGTTGCAAACAGCAAGAATACATGCTTAGCTATTGCAGAAGGAGGAAGATATGAACATTATGCACGACATTGATCCGGAACGTATTTCACCTTCGGATTTTATTGCTACTATTGAGATTACAAAAGGAAGCAAGAAAAAATATGAATTAGATAAGGAAACAGGACTTCTGATTCTTGACAGAATACTTTATTCATCAGTTCATTACCCTGCCAATTATGGTTTTATTCCAAGAACATTAGATGAAGATGGTGATCCACTTGACGTATTGGTGCTTTGTTCGGAACCTATTGAACCGATGTCACTTGTAAGATGTTATCCAATCGGAGTAATGTATATGATTGATGGTGATGACATGGACGACAAGATTATTGCTATCCCATATGGAGATCCAACTTACAATTGTTATACTGACATTGAACAGTTACCATCACATATTTTTGATGAAATTAGAAACTTCTTTAACATCTACAAGTCATTAGAAGGTAAGAAAACAAAAGTTGATGAATTTGGTGGCCCAATTGATGCGGCAAAGATTATTTGCAAATGTATCGACTTATATAACGAAGAATTTGAAGGAGAAAGTCATGACAATAAATAAAAGACTTTCCGACCTGAGAAGTGAAATGAGTAGGCATGACATAGACATCTATGTTGTGCCTACTTGTGATTTTCATGGTTCGGAGTATATAGGAGACTATTTTAAAACAAGAGAATTTATAAGCGGCTTTACAGGGTCAGCAGGTACGGCAGTAATAACTAAGAACAAGGCGTATTTATGGACAGACGGAAGATATTTTGTTCAGGCTGAAAGTCAGCTAAATGACAGCTATAAACTTATGAAGCAGGGAGAAAATGGAGTACCTACAGCTGTACAGTTTATTGAAGAATATAATAGAGAAACAATAGAAAAAAATAAAGAAAGTTGCCATAAATTATCCAGAGAAAAAAATAAAGAAAACTGGGGGACGACAGTTGGATTTGACGGCAGAACAATACCATCTGACCTTGCAGAACACATTGAAAAACTACCGAATATTAATGTAGTTTGTGATTTGGATTTAATTGGAGATATATGGAAAGACAGACCTGAAATATCTCATGAGTCTGTTTGGATTTTACAGGAACAATATGCAGGAGAATCGCTAAAGGAAAAAATAAAAAAGATACAAAAAGAAATAGTAGCCAATGATTGCGATATTTTAGTTGATACATGTTTGGAAAATATTGCTTGGACACTTAATTTGAGAGGAAATGATGTAAAATGCACGCCTGTATTTTTAAGCTTTCTAACTATAACAGGTGATAATGTAACTTTATATATACAGAAACAAAGTTTGACAGCAGGAACAGAGTCATACCTTAAAGAGAATAAAGTTAATATAAAAGATTATTTTGAAATTTATAATGATTTAAAACAGTTAAAAGATAAAAAAGTCTGGCTTGATAAGTCATCAGCTAATTACAGAATAATTGAGACTCTGAAAAATAATAATAGGATATACAACAGAATGTCACCGGCACTAACAATGAAGGCAATAAAAAATTCTACTGAAATCAAAAATACTCGAAAAGCACATTTGCTTGATGGAATTGCAATGACAAAATTTATATACTGGTTAAAACACAATGTAGGAAAAGAGCCTATGGATGAGGTAATGTTGGGCGAAAAGCTGGAATATTTTAGAACAAAAACAGAAAGTTATGTGGAACCAAGTTTTGAACCCATCGTAGGTTACAACGACCATGGAGCTATTGTTCATTACAGTGCAACAGAAGAAACAAATTATACCATTACAGACAAAGGACTTGTTTTAATTGATTCTGGTGGACATTATTTAGAAGGCACAACTGATATAACAAGAACAATTAGTCTTGGTGAAGTTAGTGACAAAATGAAAAGAATGTACACAGCGGTTTTGAAAGGCCATTTGGCACTGGGAGATGCTGTATTTAAAAAAGGCAGTTCAGGAGTAACTCTTGATATTCTTGCAAGAAAACCACTTTGGGACTTAGGGCTTGACTATAACCATGGAACAGGTCATGGTGTAGGCTATTTGTTAAGTGTACACGAACCACCAAACGGAATAAGATATAGAATACTTAATAATCCGCAACTAAATCCTGAAATGAAAGCTGGAATGATTACAAGTAACGAACCTGGAATTTATCTTGAAAATGAATTTGGCATAAGAATAGAAAATCTGATTCTTTGTAAAGAAAAAGAAAACAATGAGTTTGGAGAATTTTTATGCTTTGAAACATTAACTTTAGTTCCTTATGATATAGAACTAATAGATGAAACAATGCTCACAGAAAAAGAAAAGGAACTTATTTTTGAGTATAACAGAAGAATAACAGATGCTTTGCAACCTTACCTGACAGCGGAAGAAAATAAATGGCTTGAAACATTGAACGAGAAACATTAAACGAAGAATTTTAAAATTGTCGGGAGGACAGCAGCAAAGGGTTGCTATTGCGAGAACATTGTCTTATGGACCGGAAATTATTTTAGCTGATGAACCAACCGGAAATTTAGACAAGGAAACTCAGGCAGAGATTATAGAAATCTTTAAGGAATTGGCACATAAAGAGAATAAATGCATAATTCTAGTTACACATTCCAAAGAAGTATCTGAGCAGTCAGATGTGGTTTACAAGCTTGCGTAGGAATAAATAAACGGTTTAGTTATATTTTGCAATTAATAATCATAATATAGAACAAACGAATATATGGGAGAAGCCCCATGAATGATTATATTGCAAAGAGAGCTGTGGCTGCAGGAGAATATCTGGTTTTGGCAAAAGCCACAGTAAGGCAAACAGCAAAGAAGTTTGGAGTTAGCAAGTCTACAGTGCATAAAGATGTATCAGAACGGTTAGTAGAAATAGATCCTGCTTTAGCAGCTAAAGTAAGAAAAATTTTAGAGAAAAATAAATGCGAAAGACATATACGTGGTGGGATTGCAACAAGAGAGAAATATAAGCGTGAGAGAAGTTTAAAAGATAAATCTGCTGCTTCTCGCTAATTTGGGTTCCCAGGATACATAAAAAGAAAAACACAGCAAAAAGTATGGGAGCATCTTTTTTGCTGTGTTTTTCTTTTTATGTGCTTGGTTAACGTGTTGAATATATTAAAGCCATATGCTAGGCATATGGCTGTTGTTTACGGGGGACCTAGCGGGAATCTCACCCGCTAGGTTGAGTATGAAAAACTTAAAATACGTCATTATAGGGTATGACGTATACAAACTATGTGCACCACTCTAGGTAGTACTCTGTTATAGTAAGGGACGAATATGAATAAAATATGAACAAAATGTAAAAAAACTCGAAAATCGGCGAAAATAATAAAAAATAATAAAAAATCGGAAAATGCTGATGAAAAACTGTGTAGATTTTTCCATTAAAATTGGAAATAAAACATATACATTATAAAAAAAAGTTGTTATACTTTACTTTAGTGTGGATATTCTAAAATATAGAAGTATATTTTATATATGGAAAAATGAATGACCAAAGGAGAACTAAATGTTTAATACAGATATAGGAATAGATTTAGGAACAGCAAGTATACTTGTTTACATTAAAGGAAAAGGCGTGGTTTTAAAAGAACCATCAGTTGTGGCTATAGATCGCGATACAGAAAAGATTAAGGCTGTTGGTGAAGAAGCAAGATTAATGATTGGACGTACACCTGACAATATTGTTGCAGTAAGACCTCTTAAGCAGGGTGTAATTTCTGACTATTCAGTTACTGAACAAATGATTAGATATTTCATACAGAAATCAGTTGGAAAGCGTTCATACAGAAAACCACGTATTTGTGTTTGTATTCCAAGTGGTGCAACAGAAGTTGAAACAAAGGCAGTTCAGGATGCGGCTTTTCAGGCTGGAGCAAGAGAAGTTTTCGTTGTAGAAGAACCTTTAGCAGCAGCAATTGGAGCTGGTATTGAAATAAAGAAGCCATGTGGAAACATGATTGTGGACATTGGTGGAGGTACAACAGATATTGCTGTTATTTCTTTAGGCGGTACAGTTGTAAGTACATCAGTTAAAGTTGCCGGTGACGACTTTGACGAGGCAATTGTAAGATACATGAGAAAGAAACATAATCTTTTAATCGGTGACAGAACTGCTGAAGAAATAAAAATTGGAATTGGTACATGCTATAACAAATCAGAAAATAAGAAGATGGAAGTGCGTGGACGAAATCTTGTTACAGGACTTCCAAAAACAATAGAAGTTACATCAGAGGAAACAGAAGAAGCTCTTAGCGATGTAACAACAAGTATTGTAGATGCTGTGCATCGTGTGCTTGAACAGACACCTCCGGAACTTGCAGCAGATATTGCTGTAAGAGGGATTGTTTTAACAGGTGGTGGCTGTTTATTACATGGCTTGGATCAGTTGATTGAAGCAAAGACAGGTATTAATACTATGACAGCGGAAGATCCAATGACTGCTGTAGCCATAGGTACAGGTCAGTATTTAGAATATATTGACGAAGAAGATGCAGAAAAAATAAAGTAAAATAAAATTAAACATAAAGGCTGTCCAAAGAAACATAGGGGCAGCCTTGTTTTGATAAAAGGAACAATATGAAATCATTAAGTGGATATGTAGAAAGCATAACTTTTAGAAATGAAGAGAATGGTTATACGGTTTTAACTTTATCTTATGGAAAAAAAGAAATAAAATGCACTGGTAATTTTGGATATATTTCAGAAGGTGAATATTTAGAAATAGAGGGAGAAGAAGTTTTTCACGATATTTATGGAGAACAGATTAAAGTAACTTCTTATAAAGTAATTCCTGCAACAGATGAATTGTCGTTGAAAAAATATCTTGGTTCAGGTGCAATTAAAGGTTTGGGTGCAGTGCTTGCTAATCGTATAGTTGATAAATTTGGCGAGGATACTCTTAGAATAGTAGAAGAAGAACCTGAAAGACTTGCAGAGATAAGAGGCATTACCATAAGAAAAGCAATGGACATTTGTGAGCAGGTTGAAGAGAAAAAAGACATGCGTGATGTTATGATTTTCCTTCAGGGATATGGAATCAGTCCTACATTAAGTAATAAGATTTACACAATGTATGGTCAGAAAGTTTATGACATTATAAAAACTAATCCTTATAAGTTGGCAGATGACCTATCAGGCATTGGTTTTAAAACGGCAGATGAAATTGCACGTCGTGCAGGTGTGGAAGTAAATGCTTCTATTCGTATTAAAAGTGGCATGTGCTATGCCCTGTCGGATGCATCGTTATCAGGACATACGTATTTACCAAAAGAAAAATTAGTTGAGAAAACAATTAATCTGTTAGGCTTAAGGGATCAGTATCTTAATGCAGACGGAACTTATAATATGGATTTACTGGATAATTGTTTTACGGAGTTGGTTTTAGAGAAAAAATTAATACTAAAAAATATTGAAGAAAAAGATGCAGTATTTCTATCTACATACTATTACACAGAATTAAATATTGCCAGAATGTTGTTGGAATTAAATATTTCTACACCGGAAGATGATTATATAATGGGTGTTAAGTTAGATACAATTGAAAAACTTTCAGGAGTAGAATTAGATGATTTGCAAAGAAAAGCTGTAATAGAAACACAAAACAATGGTATTACAATTATTACAGGTGGACCGGGTACAGGTAAAACCACTACAATAAATGCCATTATACAAATGTTTGAAGCTGATGGGTTGGAAGTTAGTCTTGCGGCACCAACAGGAAGAGCAGCAAAACGAATGAATGAGGCAACAGGTCATGAAGCTAAGACAATACACAGATTATTGGAAATTTCAGGTGGAGCATCAGAGGAAACAGGCAGAGATGAAATTGATGCAAAATTTGGCAGAAATGAACAAAATCCTTTGGAAACAGACGTAATCATAGTTGATGAAATGTCTATGGTAGACACTTTTCTTGTGCATGCGTTGCTGAAGGCCATAACAATAGGAACAAGAGTTGTTTTTGTTGGTGATATTAATCAGCTTGCAAGTGTTGGTCCGGGTAACGTTTTAAGGGATATAATAGAGTCGGAACAATTTAGCGTTGTAAGACTTACAAAAGTTTTCAGACAGGCAGGGGAAAGTGGAATTGTAACCAATGCCCATAAGATTAATAAAGGTGAACAGGTAGCGTTGGATAATAGCATGGGCGACTTCTTATATATAGAAAGAGAAAATGCACAGATGGCATTAAATGCTACAATTGGTCTTATGATGTCTAAATTACCTCAATATGTAGAAGCAAAACCAATGGACATACAGGTTTTGACACCTATGCGTGGTGGAATTTTAGGTGTAAATTCTTTAAATGAACAACTGCAGAAATACATTAATCCTCAGGATGAAAATAAACGTGAAAGAGAAATCGCAGGCATTATTTTTAGAGAAGGCGACAAGGTAATGCAGATAAAAAATAATTATCAGCTTGAATGGGAGCAGCGAAGTGAGGGTGGAAGAATATATGATAGTGGAACTGGAATTTTCAATGGCGACATGGGAATAATTACTACTATTAATAATACAACTAACACTATGGAAGTTGTTTTTGATGATGACAGATACGTTATATATGATTCTAAACAGGCTGAGGAATTAGAACTTGCGTACGCAATAACTATTCATAAGTCACAGGGTAGCGAGTATCCTGCAGTTATTATGCCTTTGGTTTCAGGTGTCTCAATGCTTATGACAAGAAATCTTCTATATACAGGTGTTACAAGAGCAAAAAAGTGTGTTTGTATTGTTGGTCGAAAAGAAACATTTTCGGCAATGATTGCAAATGAGGATCAGCATAGAAGATACTCGGGACTGAAATGGCAGCTTGTTAATTATTATAATGAAGAACAATAAATAAGGGGAACATGAAATATAGAAAAATAATACAGAAAATTTTTTATCCAAATGTTTGTCCTATATGCAATCAGGTTATAGGAATGAATCAAAGAATATGCAAAGAATGTAGGGATAAAATTAAAATAGTAAAAACGCCAGCCTGTCAAATGTGCGGTAAGCAGCTAACAAGTAATAATGCATTGTATTGTCAGGACTGTGCAAAAACCAAGCATGAATTTAACAAAGGCGTCTGCGTGTTTCAATATGTAGAAGAAATGAAATTAACTTTATACAGATTTAAATATGATAACAAAAGGTGTTATGGGGATTTCTTTGCTTATGTAGGAAACAGAAAGTATAGGAGCAAACTAAAACAATGGAAAATAGACAGAATTATGCCAATTCCAATGTACAAGGGTAAAGTGCAACAGAGAGGATACAATCAGGCAGAGGAGTTTGCAAAATACTTAAGTCACTACTCTAATATAACTTTAGACAAGACATCACTAATACGAGTAAGTGATACGAAACCTCAGAAAGGATTAAGTAGAAGTCAAAGAAGCAGTAACCTTAAGAATGCATTTGCAATTAAACCTGAAACATTAAAAGGGGTGAAATCAGTTTTGCTTGTAGATGACATATACACAACAGGCAGCACAATGGACGCATGCAGCAGACTTCTAAAAAGTGCCGGTGTAAAAGATGTTTATTTTATGTGCATAGCAACAGGCATTGACAAATAATTAATAGAAGATAAAAAACAAAGGAAAAATATAAACTGAAAAAAGATGCTCTGAATGTAAGTAAGCAGAATACAAGTATAAAATTATTTGCTGAAAACTAATTTCTCTAAATGTAAGTAAAAACTTATTGACGTAAATAAAATGATATGATATATTTATGTAGCAAGAGAAGAGGGGGTCTTTTTTTTTTGCAATAATTTATTGCTAAATATTACAAAGAAGTACCCTTAGGATAGAATAAAGCGGAGGTGAAACTCATGAGAACAAAGATTACATTAGAATGTACAGAATGCAAACAGAGAAATTATAATACAACTAAGGATAAGAAAACACATCCAGATAGAGTTGAAACAAAGAAGTATTGTAAATTCTGTCAGAAGCACACATTACACAAAGAAACAAAATAGTCTATTGGAGGTGGGATTATGGCAGAAGCAAAGAAAAAATCAGGCTTAAAAAATTGGTTTACTGGTTTAAAAGCTGAATTTTCAAAAATTATCTGGCCAACAAAAGCATCAATCGTAAGACAGACTGTTGTTGTTGTAATAGTCACTCTTATTATGGGAGTTCTTATTGGTTTGATCGATCAGTTAATACAGTTCGGTCTTAATGGAATTATTGGTTAATAAGAATATATAAGAGGTGAGTAAATGGCAGAGGCAAATTGGTATGTAGTTCATACTTATTCAGGTTATGAAAATAAAGTAAAGACTAATATCGAGCAATCTATTGAAAATAGAAAATTGCAGGATCAGATATTAGAAGTATCAGTTCCAACACAGGAAGTGGTAGAATTGAAAAATGGAGTAAAGAAAGTTTCGGAAAAGAAACTTTTCCCTGGATACGTGCTTATAAACATGGTTATGAATGATGACACATGGTATGTTGTAAGAAATACCAGAGGTGTTACAGGATTCGTAGGTCCGGGGTCAAAGCCAGTTCCTCTTACAGAAGATGAAATGATGACTCTTGGTGTCAAAACTAACGAAAGAATCAACGTTGATTTTGAAGAGGGAGAAATGGTTAATGTTATCGCAGGCGTTTGGGCCGGAACAGCCGGAGAAATCAAACGTATTGATGAAACAAGACAGACAGTCACAATTAATGTGGACATGTTTGGTAGAGAAACTCCGGTAGAGTTAAACTTTAACGAAGTTAAAAAGTTGAAATAAAGCCATTTAGGTTTTATGAAAGTGTATAATTACACTTATAGAAGAATGTTTCACGGTGCATCGTGAAGCAGTGGGAGGGGTTCCCGATAATACCACAATTTTTAGGAGGTGCCGAAAGATGGCAAAGAAAGTAGAAGGATACATTAAATTGCAAATCGAAGCTGGCAAAGCAACACCAGCTCCACCAGTTGGTCCAGCACTTGGACAGTGGGGATTAAACATCGTTCAGTTCACAAAGGACTTCAACGCAAGAACAGCTGATCAGCCTGGAATGATTATTCCTGTAGTTATCACTGTATATCAGGACAAGAGTTTTAGTTTTGTAACAAAGACTCCACCTGCAGCAGTTTTATTAAAGAAGGCTTGTAAAATCCAAAAGGGTGCAGGCAATTCATTAAAAGAACAGGTTGCTACAATTTCTAAAGCAGACTTACAGCAGATTGCTGAAACAAAGATGCAGGATCTTAACGCTGCAAACATTGAATCAGCTATGAGCATGATCGCAGGAACTGCTAGAAGCATGGGAATTAAGGTTGAAGACTAATCGACTAAAGGCAATAATTTAATCGAAAAAAGAATTGAAAAAACGTGGGAGGTATATCCGTTATTACCACGAGGAGGTTTAAATGAAGAGAGGTAAGAAGTATATTGATGCAGCAAAGACTATTGATAGAGCTGCTCAGTATGATACAGAAGAAGCAATTTCTTTAGTAAAGAAAAGTGCAGTTGCAAAATTTGATGAAACAATAGAATGTCACATCAGAACAGGTTGTGACGGACGTCATGCAGATCAGCAGATTCGTGGTGCTGTAGTATTACCTAACGGAACAGGTAAAACTGTTAAGGTTTTAGTTTTCGCTAAAGGTGCTAAGGCTGATGAAGCAGAAGCAGCAGGAGCTGATTTCGTAGGTGGCGAAGAATTAATTCCAAAGATCCAGAATGAAGGTTGGTTCGACTTTGACGTAGTTGTAGCTACACCTGACATGATGGGTGTTGTTGGTAGACTTGGTCGTGTACTTGGACCTAAGGGCTTAATGCCTAACCCAAAAGCAGGTACAGTAACAATGGATGTAACAAAGGCTATTGAAGAAATCAAAGCTGGTAAGATTGAATACAGACTTGATAAGGCTAACATTATTCACGTTCCAGTTGGTAAGGCTTCATTTACAGAAGAACAGCTTACAGAAAACTTCAACGCATTAATGGATGCTATCATTAAAGTTAAGCCTGCAGCAGTTAAGGGTGCTTACCTTAAGACTGTTACACTTACATCAACAATGGGACCTGGAGTAAAGGTTAACCCAACAAAGCTTACAAGTGCTAATGCTTAATTAGATTTTGCCTAATTGCATTAGAAAGTGTTTCTAATGCACACTGACAAAATATTGTAAACTTAGTTGACAATAAAATAATATTGTGCTAATATGCACAAGTGGTTGAAAACCAATTGCCGAAGACAGTAGGTATTTGTCGCTGATTTATCAGCTACGAATGTAAGTGCGAGAATGATTGTCGCCTACCGAGGGATTAAGTTAACAAACAAGACTTTATACCTCTCTGTCTTTAGGCAGAGAGGTTTCTTATATTATAAGAAATATAAATTCGTGCAATGAAGTTGACGACCTAAAATAAATAAGGAGGAAAACATTCATGGCAAAAGTAGAGTTAAAGCAACCTATCGTTGAAGAAATCTCAGAATTACTTAATGGCGCAGCTACAGCAGTTGTAGTTGATTATCGTGGATTAACTGTTGCTGAAGATACAGAACTTCGTAAGCAGTTAAGAGAAGCTGGTGTTGTATACAAAGTATACAAGAACACAATGATTAATTTTGCAATTAAGGATACTGAATTTGCAGATTTAGCTCAGCATCTTGAAGGACCTACTGCTATTGCAGTGTGCAAAGATGACGCTACAGCAGCAGCTAGAGTATTAGCAAAATTCGCTAAGACAGCTGAAGCTTTAGAAATCAAGGGTGGTGTAGTAGATGGTGTTTACTATGATCAGGCAGGAATTGCTCAGATTGCATCTATCCCATCAAGAGAAGTACTTCTCTCAAAATTACTTGGTTCTATGCAGTCACCAATTACAAACTTCGCTCGTGTTATTAAGCAGATTGCTGAAAAAGACGAAGAAGCAGCATAGAAATTAAGAAACAATTAAACAATGGACATAAGTTTATGAACATTCAATAAAATTAGAATAATTAGGAGGAATTTACAATGACAACAGAAGAAATCATTGAAGTAATTAAAGGTTTAACAGTATTAGAATTAAATGACCTTGTAAAGGCATGTGAAGAAGAATTTGGTGTATCAGCAGCAGCAGGTGTTGTAGTTGCAGCAGCAGGTGCAGAAGGCGGAGCAGCTGAAGAAAAGACAGAATTCGACGTTGAATTAACAGAAGTTGGTGATCAGAAGGTTAAGGTTATCAAGGCAGTTAAGGATGCAACTGGTTTAGGACTTAAGGAAGCTAAGGAAGTAGTTGACGGAGCTCCTAAGGTAGTTAAGGAAGGTGTTTCTAAGGAAGAAGCTGAAGCACTTAAGAGCCAGTTAGAAGAAGTTGGAGCAGTTGTAACTCTTAAGTAGTTATAAACTAATCTGATAAAAAAGAGAATTTAAGGGAATCGGAGAATATCCGGTTCCCTTTTTACGTATAAAAGAGACTCTTTGCCAAGCTTGGGAGTAATCCCTCACATAAAATAGATACAATTGAGTAGAATGATAATTTTTGCAAATTTTAATTTGCGATTTTTAGGGAAGTCAAAAAAAATAAAGTCTTGACTTTTTAAGAAAAAAATGGTAAATTCAAATATGCTATGCATTAAAGGGCGTATTGCGCCCAAATGAGAGCATTTTGGTTTACATAAAAACCAAAGAACTAATAAAATTAAGTGATAGCAACAAAATTTTTAATTATATTAAGACAAGGAGAGTAACGTCGATGGAGAAGAACAGAATCACTCCTGTTAAGGCAGGAAAAGGTATTCGTATGAGCTATTCAAGATCAAAAGAAGTTCTTGAAATGCCAAATCTTATTGAAGTTCAAAGAGATTCATATGAATGGTTTCTTACTACAGGTCTAAAAGAAGTATTGGATGATATATCCCCTATTGAGGATTATGCCCAAAACTTAAGTCTTGAATTTATTGACTTCAAATTATGTGAAGAAGATAAAAAGTACACTATTGAAGAGTGTAAAGAAAGAGACGCAACTTATGCTGCACCTTTAAAGGTAAAAGTAAGACTCCACAACAAGGAAACAGGTGAATTTACAGAACATGATATTTTCATGGGTGATTTACCACTTATGACTGCAACAGGTACATTTGTAATCAACGGTGCAGAACGTGTAATTGTCAGCCAGTTAGTTCGTTCACCAGGTATATACTATGTTATTGGACACGATAAGGTAGGTAAGGAATTATACACATCACAGGTAATTCCTAACCGTGGTGCATGGTTAGAATACGAAACAGATTCTAATGATGTTTTCTATGTACGTGTAGATAGAACAAGAAAAGTTCCTGTAACAGTTCTTATTAGAGCATTAGGTATTGGAACAAATGCAGAAATTATTGATTTATTTGGTGAAGAGGAAAAACTTCTTGCTACTTTTGAAAAGGATTCAAGTGATGATTACGAAAGCGGTCTTTTAGAATTATATAAGAAGATTCGTCCAGGTGAACCACTTAGTGTTGATAGTGCTGAAGCTATTATTTCAGGCATGTTCTTTGATGCAAGAAGATATGATCTTGCCAGAGTAGGTAGATATAAATACAACAAGAAACTTGCTTTCCAGAGCAGAATTGTTGGTCAGTTTTTAGCAGAAGATGTTATTAATACAACAACAGGTGAAGTTTTAGCAGAAGCTGGAACTAAAGTAACAAAAGAACTTGCTACAGACATTCAGAATGCAGCTGTTCCATCAGTAATGATTCAGACAGACGTTAAGAATGAAAAAGTATTATCAAACATGGCTGTTGACATTAACGCTTATGTTGATTTTGATTGCAAGGAATTAGGAATTTTAGAAAATGTTTACTATCCTGTACTTGCTGAAATTTTAGCAGAAAATGAAACAGAAGAAGAGTTAAAGGATGCTATTAAGAGAAATGCACACGAATTAGTTCCAAAGCATATAACAAAGGAAGATATCCTTGCATCAATTAACTACTTATTAAACATTGAATACGGTATCGGAAGTGTTGATGACATCGACCACTTAGGAAACAGACGTATTCGTGCTGTAGGTGAATTACTTCAGAACCAGTACAGAATTGGTCTTTCAAGAATGGAAAGAGTTGTTCGTGAAAGAATGACAACACAGGATCTTGAAGGAGTTTCTCCACAGACATTAATTAACATTAAACCTGTAACTGCAGCTGTTAAGGAATTCTTCGGAAGCTCACAGTTGTCACAGTTCATGGATCAGAATAACCCACTTGGTGAGTTGACACATAAGAGACGTTTATCAGCATTAGGACCTGGTGGTCTTTCAAGAGATCGTGCCGGATTTGAGGTTCGAGACGTTCACTATACTCACTACGGAAGAATGTGTCCTATTGAGACACCTGAAGGACCTAACATCGGTCTTATTAACTCATTTGCATCTTTCGCAAGATTAAATGAGTATGGATTTATTGAAGCTCCTTACAGAGTTGTTGATAAGTCAGATCCTGAAAACCCAAGAGTTACAGATGAAGTTGTATATATTACAGCAGATGAAGAGGATGCATATACAGTAGCACAGGCTAACGAACCATTAGATGAAAACGGCTACTTCATTAATAAGAACGTATCAGGTCGTTTCAGAGAAGAAACTTCACAGTTTGACAGAAAGAGAATTGATCTTATGGACGTTTCTCCTAGAATGGTATTCTCTGTAGCTACATCAATGATTCCTTTCCTACAGAACGATGATGCTAACCGTGCCCTTATGGGATCAAACATGCAGCGTCAGGCAGTTCCACTTATCACTACAGAAGCTCCTGTAGTTGGTACAGGTATGGAAGGAAAGGCAGCCGTTGACTCAGGTGTTTGTATTGTTGCAAAACGTGCAGGTGTAATTGAAAAGTCAACAGCAAGAGAAATTGTTATTAAGTATGATGATAATGGAGAAAAAGAATCATATCATTTAACAAAGTTTGCAAGAAGTAACCAGAGTAACTGCTATAACCACAGAAACATTGTTTTCAAGGGTGACCATGTAGAAGCAGGCGAAGTTATCGCTGACGGTGCTTCAACATCAAACGGTGAAATCGCTCTTGGTAAGAACCCACTTATTGGTTTCATGACATGGGAAGGTTATAACTACGAAGATGCTGTACTTCTTAGTGAAAGATTAGTTCAGGATGATGTTTATACATCAATTCATATAGAAGAATACGAAACAGAAGCAAGAGATACAAAACTTGGACCTGAAGAAATTACAAATGATGTACCGGGTGTTGGTGATGAAGCAAGAAAAGACCTTGATGAAAGAGGTATCATTAGAATTGGTGCTGAAGTAAGAGCAGGTGATATTCTTGTTGGTAAGGTTACACCAAAGGGTGAAACAGAACTTACACCAGAAGAAAGATTACTTAGAGCTATTTTCGGAGAAAAAGCAAGAGAAGTAAGAGATACATCACTTAAGGTTCCACATGGTGAAACAGGTATCGTTGTTGATGCTAAGGTATTCAAGAGAGAAAACGGAGACGAATTAGCTCCAGGCGTAAACGAATCAGTTCGTATTTATATTGCACAGAAGAGAAAAATCTCTGTAGGTGATAAGATGGCTGGTCGTCATGGTAACAAGGGTGTAGTTTCAAGAGTATTACCAGTTGAAGATATGCCATTCTTACCAAATGGTAGACCACTTGATATTGTACTTAACCCATTAGGTGTACCTTCACGTATGAATATTGGACAGGTATTGGAAATCCATTTAAGCCTTGCAGCTAAGGTATTAGGATTTAACATTGCAACTCCTGTATTTGACGGTGCAGACGAGTATGATATTATGGATACTCTTGAACTTGCAAACGATTATGCAAATACAGAATGGGAAGACTTTGTTGCTAAGTACAAAGACGTATTAAAACCGGAAGTTATGCAGTATTTAGAAGAACACCTTGATCATAGAGAAGAATGGAAGGGCGTTCCAATTGCTAGAGATGGTAAGGTTAGACTTAGAGACGGTAGAACAGGTGAATATTTCGATAACCCTGTAACAATCGGTTTCATGCATTACTTGAAACTTCACCACTTAGTAGATGATAAGATTCATGCTCGTTCAACTGGTCCTTACTCATTAGTAACTCAGCAGCCACTTGGTGGTAAAGCACAGTTCGGTGGACAGAGATTCGGTGAAATGGAAGTTTGGGCACTTGAAGCTTACGGTGCATCATACACATTACAGGAAATCTTAACATTTAAGTCAGATGACGTTGTAGGACGTGTTAAGACTTACGAAGCAATTATTAAGGGTGAAAACATCCCTCAGCCAGGTGTTCCTGAATCATTCAAGGTACTTGTAAAAGAACTTCAGGCATTAGCACTTGATATTAACGTATTAGACAAAGATAACAATGTTGTTGAATTAAAGGAAAGCATTGATTATGGTGAAACAAGCTTTAATGCTATCTTAAATAACGACAGCAAGAATTATAGTCAGAATAAAGAAGACAGCCAGGATTTTGCTAAGGCTGGATATCATACACAGGAATTTGTTGGAGAAGAACTTCAGACAGTTAATGCTGATGGAACAGTATTTGAAGACGGTCAGGAAAATTAATAGAAGGGAGATTTGATCATGGCAGATGTAAACGTAAGTGAACAGCTTGCATTCGATAAAATTAAAATCGGTCTTGCTTCACCGGAAACAATCAGAAAGTGGGCTACTAGAAAAGTAGGCGACAAAGAAGTTTTAGGCGAAGTAACAAAACCGGAAACAATTAACTACAGAACATTAAAGCCTGAAAAGGACGGTTTATTCTGTGAAAAGATTTTCGGACCTAATAAGGACTGGGAATGTCATTGTGGTAAATATAAGAAAATCAGATATAAAGGTGTAGTCTGCGATAGATGTGGTGTTGAAGTAACAAAATCAAGTGTACGTCGTGAACGTATGGGTTGTGTTGTTTTAGCAACTCCTGTATCACATATTTGGTACTTTAAAGGAATCCCTTCAAGAATGGGACTTATCCTTGATATTTCACCAAGAATTTTAGAGAAGGTATTATACTTTGCTTCGTATATAGTGCTTGATCCAATGGATACAACATTAGAATATAAGCAGGTTTTATCAGAAAAAGAATATAGAGAAGCTTATGAAGAATTTGGTGGAAAGTTTAGAGTAGGCATGGGTGCTGAAGCAGTTAAAGAATTGCTTCAGAGCATCGATGTTGAAAAAGAAGCTGAAGAATTAAAAGCTGAATTATTCGAAGCTACAGGTCAGAAGAAGGCTAAGATTGTTAAGAGACTTGAAGTGTTTGAAGCATTTAGAAGCTCAGGAAACAAGCCTGAATGGATGATTATGGATGTAATTCCTGTAATCCCTCCAGATATCAGACCTATGGTTCAGTTAGAGGGTGGTAGATTTGCTACATCTGACTTAAATGACTTATATAGAAGAATTATCAACAGAAACAATCGTCTAAAGAGACTTCTTGAATTAGGCGCACCTGAAATCATTATCAGAAATGAAAAGAGAATGCTTCAGGAAGCTGTTGATGCTTTAATTGATAATGGTAGACGTGGTAGAGCGGTTACAGGACCTGGTAACAGACCTCTTAAGTCACTTTCAGATATGCTTAAAGGTAAGCAGGGGCGTTTCCGTCAGAACTTACTTGGTAAGCGTGTTGACTACTCAGGACGTTCAGTTATCGTAGTAGGACCTGAACTTAAGATTTATCAGTGTGGTCTTCCAAAAGAAATGGCTATCGAATTATTCAAGCCATTCGTTATGAAAGAATTAGTAGAACAGGGTACAGCACATAACATTAAGGCTGCTAAGAAGATGGTAGAAAGACTTCAGACAGAAGTTTGGGATGTACTTGAAGAAGTAATTAAGGAACATCCTGTTATGTTAAACCGTGCCCCTACACTTCATAGATTAGGTATTCAGGCGTTTGAACCTGTATTAGTAGAAGGTAGAGCTATTAAGTTACATCCATTAGTATGTACAGCCTTCAATGCCGACTTCGATGGTGACCAGATGGCTGTCCATCTTCCACTTTCAGTAGAAGCACAGGCAGAATGTAGATTCTTACTTCTTTCACCTAACAACTTGTTGAAGCCATCAGATGGTGCTCCTGTAGCGGTTCCTTCACAGGATATGGTACTTGGAATTTACTATTTAACAATGGATAAAATGGTTGATCATTCTAAGGATGAAGAAATTGTCTCACAGGCAGGTGATAAGCTTTACAGTTCAGAAGAAGAAATTAAGGAAGCATTAGATGCAGGTAAGTTAGGTACACATGATTATATCAGATATGACGCTGGAGACAGAATTGTAGTATGTGAACCTATTGACGTTTTAGGACATTACTTTAGTGATGAAAACCAGGCTATTTTAGCTTATGAAAATGGTGATATTTCTCTTCATCAGAAGATTAGAGTTAAGAGAAAAGTATTTAACGGTAAGGGAGAAGAAGTTGAAGGCGTTATTTCAACAACACTTGGACGTTGCTTATTCAATGAAATTCTTCCACAGGATTTAGGCTTTGTTAAGAGAGAAACTGATGAAGATTACCTTAAGTTCGAAGTTGATTTCCACGTAGGAAAGAAAGGCTTAAAGCAGATTCTTGAAAAAGTAATCAACAATCATGGTGCTACAAAGACTGCAGAAGTTCTTGATAACATCAAGGCTATGGGTTACAAGTTCTCAACAAGAGCAGCCATGACAGTATCTATTTCAGATATGACAGTACCTGAAGCTAAGAAGACTATCTTAGCAGAAGCTGAAAAGACAGTAGATCAGATTACAAAGCATTTCCGCAGAGGTTTCTTAACAGACGAGGAAAGATACAAAGAAGTAATCGAAACATGGCAGGAAGCCGATAACCAGATTACAACAGCCCTTCTTGGTGGGCTTGATAAATACAACAACATCTTTATGATGGCTGACTCAGGAGCCCGTGGTTCTGACAAGCAGATTAAACAGCTTGCCGGTATGCGTGGTTTGATGGCTGATACAACAGGTAAGACTATCGAACTTCCTATTAAGTCAAACTTCCGTGAAGGACTTGACGTATTGGAATACTTTATTTCAGCCCATGGTGCTAGAAAGGGTATGTCAGATACAGCCTTAAGAACAGCCGATTCAGGATACCTTACAAGAAGACTTGTAGACGTATCACAGGATTTAATTATTCGTGATGTTGATTGTTGTGAAGGCAAGGCAATTCCATATATGGAAATTGAATCATTAATGGATGGTAGCGAAGTTATCGAAAGCCTTGAAGAAAGAATTACAGGCAGAACTGCAGCAGAAACAATGTATGATGCAGATGGAAATGTAATTGTTAAAGCAAATCATATGATTACACCTAAGAGAGCAGCAGCTATTATTGCTACAGGTGTTGATAAAGTTAAGATTAGAACAATTCTTACATGTAAGTCACATGTAGGTGTTTGTGCTAAATGTTATGGTGCAAACATGGCTACAGGCCAGAGAGTACAGGTTGGTGAAGCAGTTGGTATTATTGCTGCTCAGTCAATCGGTGAACCTGGTACACAGCTTACTATGAGAACATTCCACTCTGGTGGTGTTGCCGGTGATGATATTACACAGGGTCTTCCTAGAGTAGAAGAATTATTTGAAGCTAGAAAACCAAAGGGACTTGCAATTATTGCTGAGTTCGGTGGTAGAGCTGAAATTAAAGAAACAAGAAAGAAACGTGAAGTTGTTGTAACAAACGAAGAAACAGGAGAATCAAAGGCATATCTTATTCCTTATGGTTCAAGAATTAAAATCCTTGATGGTACAATGCTTGAAGCAGGTGACGAACTTACAGAAGGTAGTATCAACCCACACGATCTCTTAAAGATTAAGGGACTTCGTGCTGTACAGGATTATATGATTCGTGAAGTACAGAGAGTTTACCGTTTACAGGGTGTAGAAATTAATGATAAGCACGTTGAAGTTATTGTACGTCAGATGCTTAAGAAGATTAAGGTAGACACAGCAGGAGATTCAGAATTCTTACCTGGAACAACTGTTGAAGTTCTTAATTTCAATGAAGTAAACGAAGAACTTGAAGCACAAGGTAAGGAACCAGCAACAGGTACACAGATTATGCTTGGTATCACAAAGGCTTCACTTGCTACAAATTCATTCTTGTCAGCGGCTTCATTCCAGGAAACAACAAGAGTTCTTACAGAAGCTGCTATTAGCGGTAAGGTTGATCCACTTGTTGGTATTAAGGAAAACGTACTTATTGGTAAGTTAATTCCAGCCGGAACAGGTATTGAAAGATATCGTTCAGTAAAATTAAGCACTGATAAGAATCAGGTTTCAGAAGACGAAGAAGTTTTATCAGTTTCAGAAGACGAAGAAGTTTTAGCTGTTTCTGAAGATACAGAAGGAAATGAAACATTAGAAGTTTCTGAAACAATTGAAGTTACAGAAGAATAGTAGAGGATTATTAATCTGACACTAATTAAATAAGACAGTTCGAAACCATCCTGTCTATAAATAAAACTAGGGAGACAATCACACATGTGGTTTTAAAAGAGTGCCCTAGAGGCACTCTTTTTATATAATAAGAAATTCCTTTGTGATTTCTTATTATATGAAAAACGTTCCACTAGGGATGCACACTGGTGCGAAAAGAAAATAGTTGCGCGGCAACAGGCACTCGGTGCGTAGAATGTCGCAAGCGACATTCTTTCTTGCATGATAGAAAGGTTTAAGGTTATGGTAGAAGGATTTAATCCTGTAAGATACTCAGTAATAGAAGATAAAAATTCAAGAGAAATTGTTATGCTGGTAGGGGATGGATGCAAGTGGCGTAAGTGCAGATTTTGCGATTATCATTTAGACAGCAGTTTGGATATTGAGGCGAACTACAAGATTAACAAAGAAGCTTTAGAGCAGGTTACAGGACTTTATAATGAATTAGAAGTTATTAATTCTGGTAGCTTTGTTGATTTAGATGAAAAGACAATTTCTTTAATTAAGAAGATTTGTTTAGAGAAAAATATTAAAACAATTCATTTTGAATGTCATTATATGCATAAAGATGATGTAAAGGAATTTAAGAAAAAATTTGAAAACATTGGTGTAGAATGCATTATTAAATTAGGTCTTGAAACTTTTGACTACAATTTAAGGGAAAATATTTTGATAAAAGGAATTGAAGAGAAAAATCCTAAGGAAATTGCTAAATATTTTGACGAAATAAATTTGCTACAGGGAATAACAGGGCAGACGGCAGAATCCATGATTAATGATATCGAGATAGGGCTTAAATATTTTAAACGTATATGTGTAAATATTATGATTGAAAACGGTATGCCTGTTAAGCCTGATGAAAAAGTCATTAAAGAATTTCTGAATGAAGTTTATCCTAAGTATAAGAACAATAAAAGAGTGGATATTTTGTTAAATAACACTGATTTCGGAGTGGGAGAAAACAAAGAGTAGATACAGGTGAAAAATAGAAAATAATAAATTGTTTTTTTGCTGTGAAAAAAATGCAAATATGCAGATGATAAAATCACAGAAAAAATAAAGACATTATACCGGCTCGCAGAGAAATTAATGCGATGGCTGTAAATTACAAAAAAGAGGAGGATAAGTATTATGTCTAATGAAGTTTTATTGTTACTTTCAGTTTTAATTATTTATGGAAGCACACTAATTTTTTTAAAAGTGTTTGGGAAGCAGGGGTTATATTGTTTTACATCAATAGCAACAATTGCAGCAAACATTGAAGTTTTAATCGTAGTTATTGCATTTGGAATGGAAATGACTTTAGGAAATGTACTATTTGCATCAACTTTCCTTGTGACTGATATTATCAGCGAAATATATGGAAAGAAAGAGGCAAAAACAGCAGTTCATATTGGTATAGCTACATCAATACTTTTTATAGTTTTGTCACAGTGGTGGTTACTTTACACACCTGCAAAATCAGATTTTGCAATGCCTGCAATGAAAACAATATTCTCAAATACACCAAGATTAATGATTGCCAGCATGCTTGTATACGCAATTGTACAGGAATTTGATGTGTGGGCATATCACAAATGGTGGGATTGGACTGAAAAGAAATTTGGCTCAAGGGAAAAATTTCTTTGGTTAAGAAACAATGGTTCAACATTAATTTCTCAGTTTTTAAATAACTTATTATTTACTTTTGCTGCCTTCTGGGGAGTACATAGCGTTAAAACTATTCTTAATATTGTAATATCAAGTTATGTTATTTTTATTGTGACAAGTTTACTTGATACACCTTTTGTTTATTTGGCAAGAAGAATGCATAAGTCAGAAATGAAAAAGGTAGAGGCTAAACAAGAGTAGAGTGTTAAAATAGCATAGAAATTTATAATAACAAATAAAATAAATATGTATATAGAAAAATATGCACACAGAAATATATACATACAGAAAAAAATACACACAGAAATAGATACATATAGAAATAGATATCTATATAAATAATATTGTATTAAATATAAATATAAAAATGGAAGTCAAAATTAATTGGCTTCCATTTTTTTCAGTTCAGGCAATACTGTAAGTAGCATTGTTGTGAAACAGATGCTACCGCCGATTACGTTGGAGATTGGCTCCGCAATGAAAACACCCTGTGGACCAAGCTTCATCATAAAAGGAAGTATGTAAGTTAAAGGAATTGCGATAATGACTTTCCTTAATAAAGAAAAGAAGATCGCCTGTTTCTTTTTGTTAAGAGACTTAAATATTGTCTGACCTATATATTGTAAATCCATAAAAATAAATGCAGCAAAATACATTTTTAAAGCAGGTATTGCATCTGCCATTAAATTAGTGTCTGATGTAAATAAAAGTATCAGATATTTGGGTGCAATGATAATAACACTCCATAAAACAATTGTGTATGCAATTACAAGAGTCATTAAAACAGCACCGCCTTTTTTGACACGCTTTGGTCTTTTTGCACCATAATTATAACTAATAATAGGAGAAGTTCCCTCATTAATTGCATAAATAGGTGTTTCAATCATCTGACGGAGACTTGCCACAATTGTCATAACGGAAATGTAAACGTCTCCACCAACAATTGACAACACATGATTGCAACAAATAGAAACAAGACTGTTGGTTAATTGCATAATAAAGCCTGCTGTACCAAGACTGACGATGTTTTTTGCGTAGTCAATGGAGTTTCTAAATTCATTTCTTTTTAAAAATCTAACTTTAAGTTCAGCTTTTTTCTCAAGAAAATAAAATACAAATAAAGCAGAGAAAATCTGTGAAATCACAGTTGCAATGGCAGCACCTTTAATACCCATGTCAAAAACGAATATAAAAATAGGATCTAATATTAAGTTGGATACAGCACCAACGGCAACTGACAACATACCGGTAGTGGCATAACCTTGGGCATTAATAAAAGGATTCATACCTGTTGAAATCATTGATGGTAAAGTACCAATAAGATAAATCATCATATATGGATAAGCATATTTTAGGGCGATTTCTGAAGCACCAAAAATAACTAATAGAGGTTTTGCGAAAACCATGCCAAGAGTCATAATAAGAAAGGCACTAACACATAGCATTGAAAAAGAGGTATTCATAATAGTTCTAGCTCTCTCTGAGTCACCCATGCCACGTTTAATAGAAAAAAGAGGTGCACCGCCACTTCCAAAAAGATTGCTAAATGCAGTTATAATTACAACAATTGGAAAACAAAGTCCAACAGCACCAAGAGCTGTTGTTCCCACATGTGGAATTCTTGCAATATATATTCTGTCAACAATGTTGTAAAGGAGGCTTAAAACCTGAGCCACAAGCATAGGTAATGCAGCACCTAAAATATTTCCTGTAACAGAACCATTCTCAAAATCTATTCGTTTCATGATAAAAATTTCCTTCCCAAGTATAATAAAAAAATTTGAAAATAAATACTATAAGAATAGTGTATATGAAAAATCGTTGTAGAAATATTATAACACTATTTACACAATATGCCGAAAAAAAAGAACTAAAACGTTGTTTTAATTCTTTTAAATGTTTATATTCTGTTGCTAAAATACCTATATTGAGATTTTTATATTCACATTAAAATCTTAATATTGAAAATCTTGCATTAAGATGTATATTCAGATTAAAATCTTCCCATTGAAATTCTCGTATTAAAAGAAAAACAATTACTCAATATCTAACAATTTGTCTACAGCTTTTTGCAATTTAGGATTGCGTCTGTATTGCTTAACCAGTTCTTCCTCATGCTTTGTTATATTAAAATTTAAATCACGATTATAACCAAAAGTTCCTAAAATGTTGTGAATATTATATATGTCGCACAACGTAAGCAAAGTATCAGCATTAGGCTGCGTCTGACCACTTTCCCAGCCATATATAGTTTTGTCGGCAGCCTTAATATTTTGGTTTTCAAGCAAAATAGAAACCTGGTGAACTGTTAAGTTGTTTCTTCTTCGGTACGCTTTAAGCACCTTTGCAATATTTTCATTTTTCATTATAAAAAACACCTCTTTCCTTATAATAAATGATGCGTATAACTACGTCAAACTATTCTTTCAAAACAAGAAACAAAAGATTGAAATTCTCGACTACAGAGAATATAATAAGGTATGAGCAGAAAAATAAGCGCGACGATAGGAGCATTTATTTTTACCTCATACCTTAATTTTATTTTTGGAAGCATGAAGTGCTTTTTTTTGCAAAGCAAAAAGAAAAATAAAATCTATAAAAGAGCAGAAAAATAAGCGCGACGATAGGAGCATTTATTTTTTAATAGAACACAGATGGTGGCATAAATGAAAAAGAAAGATAATGTTTCAGAAAAATTAGTTGAATACATAAAACAGAATAATATTTCAATAGAGCAGATTTCAAAAGACACGGGAGTTAGTGGCTTTAAATTATCTAAGACCGATGTGGTTTTTACAGCATCGGAATTTTTGGAATTATGTTCTTATTTGAATGTGTCACCGGAATCGTTTAAATAACATTATAAAAACAGGGGAAGAAATATTGCTTAAATATATATGCACGAAAGACAACATTAGAACAAAGAGTAGTGTTTGTCCGGTTTGTGGGGATAGAACAGAACTTGAAAAATCAGATATATACTGGTGTGAAAACTGCAAAGTTCCATTGTATGACAAAACATGTGAGTGTTGTGGTAGCAAGGGCAGAAGAATTACAACTGATATAAGACCAGTATTTCCTGAAGAAAGACTTTTATTGGAAATATTATTGGATAAAGAAATAGGAACATACGACAATTCATCAGTGTGGAATTGTGCAGGTAATAAATATTTAATAGATGGGGAACGAATTAAATTTTCCGTAAAAGATTTAAAAGAAAAAGATGCAGATAAGGTCAGAGAACAATATGAAAAGTTTGCTGATGCAATTTCTTATGACAGCTTTAACCAATGCATGGACAAATTTGTTTCTGCTAACAAAAGCATAAAAGAATACGGAAGTGCCTTGCCAAGTGAAATGATTAACGCCTTTACAGGTGTTGAGGGGCGTTTAAAGGAAATCAGATTCCTTGTATCGGCACAGAATAATTTTGAAATAATAAAGCACGCAATTAACAAGATTGATGACAGTTTTAAAGATTTTATTTACAACAATGATGTAAATAATGAAATTATAGAAAAGTCATACAAAATACCATATTTTGAAAGTATGTTTACCGAAAAAGACTATAAGGAAATTGTAGCAGAGGGTCGTTTTCCGATGCTTCCTTTAACAGCCTACAGTCTCCTTAACATAAGCGAAAAAGTTGCACAGAACGAGAGAAGTATTTTTACGTTTATTGCAAACGAGGAAAAAGGAACAGTTATCACTGCCATTTAAGAAGGAAGTGAAGATTTAATTATAGTTGATATGGTATATGACTATTTTGAAAATTTGTTAAAAGATAATGTAAGCCTGACTAACATACATAACGAGTGGTTAAAGGCTGACTATGCAATAACTAAGGCAGAATCATTGGCAGAAGAAAAAGTAAGAGAAGCTTTTGACACAAGTCCGAAAACTGAATATCAGTATACAAAAAATATGGATTTGTTTAATTCGTATGCAAGAGGTGGCATAGAATATCTTTATGAAAAACTAGTAGTAAGACCAAGTAATTTAGATGATGAAGAATTTACAGATGCAAGAATGTCTAACATTATGGCATTGTTTAATGACGATATGCAGGAAATTTAGTTACACAATTACATAACCCCAAAATACCTTTAAAGCAGAAAAAACTGTTTTAAAGGTATTTTTCTTTCCATATCTAATTTAACCAACAATCATCAGAGAAAATAAACAAAATATTCTAAATTTTCCCAAATCTCTAGTTGAAACTACAAAACCTTTGACTTATAATTAATATTAATGCACTTTAATGCATTAACACGAAAAAATAGTAAAGAAGGAATAACAAATATGAAAGATACTCTTGAAATCAGATGGCATGGCCGAGGCGGTCAGGGTGCCAAAACAGCAGCCCTTCTTTTAGCAGAAGTGGCTTTCAAAACAGGAAAAAATGCACAGGGATTTCCAGAATATGGACCTGAAAGAATGGGAGCTCCAATCACTGCTTACGACAGAATCAGTGACCACCCAATTCGCGTACATTCAAATATTTATGATCCACAGTATGTAGTAGTTGTTGATGAAACTTTATTAGAAATTGTTGATGTTACTGCCGGATTAAGAGAAGATGGAGCAATACTTATTAATACATCAAGAAGTAAAGACGAGATTATTCCACACTTAAAAGGTTACAAAGGAAAAGTATACACAGTAGATGCAAAGAAAATCGCTATGGATACTTTAGGAAAGAACTTCCCTAACACACCAATGCTTGCTGCAATTGTAAAAGTTACAGGAGTTATTGAAGATGAAACATTCCTTAACGAAATGGAAGGCTCATTTAAGCACAAATTTGCCAAGAAGCCTGAAGTAATCAAAGGAAACATGGAAGCACTTAGAACAGCTTTAAGGGAGGTTAAATAATGGCAAAGACAGATATAACAAAATTAGGTCAGGACGTTGCCTGGCAGGATGTTACAAGAGGTAACACAATTGTCGGTTCAGGCACAACAAGAGAGTTTATTACAGGAGATTGGACAAGTGTAGCACCTGTAATTGACGAAGAAAAATGTAAACAATGTCTTTTATGTGTACCGGTTTGTCCGGACAGCTGTATTCCTGTAAAGGATTATAAGAGACAGGCAATAGATTTAGATCATTGCAAGGGTTGTGGAATATGCGTGAAGGCATGTCCATTTAATGCAATTAAGATGGAGGTGAAATAGTATGCATAAGAAAGTATTTTTATCAGGAAATGAAGCTGTAGCAACAGCACTTAGACAGATTAATCCTGATGTTTTTCCGGCATTCCCTATTACACCATCAACTGAAATTCCTCAGTATTTTTCAAACTATGTATCAAATGGTTTAGTTGACACAGAGTTTATTACTGTAGAATCTGAACATAGTTCAATGAGTGCAGCAATGGGAGCCTCAGCAGCAGGAGCAAGAGCTTTAACTGCTACATCATCAGCTGGTCTTGCATTTATGTGGGAAGTTTTAGGAGTTGCAGCATCAAGTAGATTACCTGTTGCTTTAGCAGCAGTTTGTAGAGCCTTAACAGGACCGTTGAACATTAACTGCGACCATTCGGATACAATGGGTGCAAGAGATTCAGGCTGGATTCAGTTATATGCAGAAGATAATCAGGAAGCTTACGACAACATGGTTATGGCATTTAACATCGCTGAAAATAAAGATGTTATGCTTCCAATTATGATTTGTCAGGACGGATTTATTACAAGCCACGCAGTTATGAACATGGAAATTTTAGACGACATGACTGTAAAAGAATTTGTTGGCGAAAGAGAACCTGTTGATTATCTTTTAAATCCTGAAGAAAAATTTGCAGTTGGACCTTATGCTGTATCTGATTACTATATGGAATCAAGAAAAGCACAGGCTCATGCAATGGAAAATGCAAAACAGGTTATTTTAGATGTAGCAAAAGATTTTGAAAAAATTTCAGGTCGTAAGTATGGCTTGATTGAAGAATATAAAATGGATGATGCTGAATATGCAATGGTTATTATTGGTTCAGCAGCAGGTACAGCAAAGGAAGCTGTAGATGAAATGAGAGAGGCTGGCAAAAAGGTTGGAATTATAAAAATAAGATCATTTAGACCATTCCCAGGAGAAGAAATTGCAACATCACTTAAGAAGTGTAAAGCTGTTGCAGTTATGGACAGATGTGAATCATTTTCAACAAACGGTGGTCCTGTAGGTGCTGAAACAATGCAGGCTATGTACACAAATGGCTGTACTGCAAAAGCTATCAATATTATGTATGGTATTGGTGGTAGAGATGTTACTGTAGGCGATATGAGAGGTGTTTATGATACTCTTGAAGAAATTGCAAAAACAGGTGAGACCGGTCCTACATACAGATATATGGGACTTAGAGATAAGGAGGCAAAATAATGGGTTACAATTTTAAAGAAACAATGAATAAGCCTGAACGTTTTGCTCCAGGTCACAGAATGTGTGCCGGTTGTGGAGCAACAATTTGTGCAAGAAATGTACTTCGTGGGCTTCATGAAGGCGACAAGGCAGTTATAGGATGTGCAACAGGATGCTTAAATGTATCATCATTCCAGTATCCATATGTAGCATGGGAAGACAGTTACATTCATAGTGCTTTTGAAAATGCAAGTTCAACAATGAGTGGTGTTGAAGGTGCATACAAGGCGATGAAAAGAAAAGGCAAGTTAAAAGATGATTATAAGTTTATCTGCTTTGGTGGTGATGGTGGTACTTATGATATAGGTATTCAGTCATTATCAGGAGCAATGGAACGTGGTACAAATTATACATACGTTTGTTATGACAACGGTGCTTATATGAATACAGGTACACAGCGTTCATCAGCTACACCAATGTACGCTGATACAACAACTACACCTGTTGGTAGTCAGTGTAATGGTAAGGAACAGTACAGAAAAGATTTAGCGGCAATTATCGCAGCACATGATGTTCCATATGCTGCACAGACTACATATTTCAAAGGCTTTAAGGATCTTCATACAAAAGCTGAAAGAGCTATTTATACAGAGGGTCCTGCATTCTTAAATGTATGTGCACCATGTCCAACAGGTTGGAAATATCAGAAAGATGATATTATGGAAATCTGCAGATTAGCTGTAGAAACAAATTATTGGCCTTTATATGAAGTTGTAGACGGCAAGTGGATTCTTAACTATGAACCAAAGAACAGACTTCCAATTGAAGACTTTTTGAGACCACAGGGCAGATTCAAACATTTATTTAAGCCTGAAAATGAACATCTTATTGAGAAATTCCAGAAGGAAGTTGATAGAAGATGGGAAGACTTATTATTTAAATGTAGCAGATAATGAATTTACTTAGAGATGTATTTTTAAAGCTTTAAATGGAAATATTTTTAATAATATTCTTTAAAATTTAAAACTAACAGGCAATAATAGGAGACAGATTGTGGATTTTAACTATAACCGAAACAGTGAAGGCACTGTTAAAGTAATGAAGTCCAAAGGAAAAAAGAACAATATAAAAGTAGTGCAGCAGGATAAAAAACATCCGGCTATAAAGTTAGAAATATCTTTAGGAGATGACGGGAAAAAGCAGGGCGAAGGGCTTGTTCCTGTTATCTTCAAGGGAAAAATTTCCGACAACGATAAAGGTAGCACACTAACAGGAAAGTTTACTTATGGCTTTTATTTGTATACTTTAGTAATAGTGGCGGCAATACTTATAGTTGTAAGATTTGGATTTTCGTTATATAATATGCAAAAAGATAATATGCTTCTATGCGGTATCGTTACAGTATTACTTATTATTTTAATAGCTGTAGTATTGGTAAAATCAAAACCCGACAGGGAACATATTACAGAGTTTTTAAATAACTTAAATAAAAAATAAATATCCTATGAAATCTTTTAATCAATGGCGAAACTAAAGGTGGAGGAATCTCTAGAGAACCCAAGGTTATATCTAATGCAGGCAAGGCATACATTAGATATGGGGAGAGTTTCAAATTGATTATGATTACGAATCTTTAGAGTTACTTTTTTAAGTAGCTCTTTTTTTTAGTGATTAAAATGGTAACTGTAAATTTCAAATTTGTATTAATAAAATATGGTGTTGGAATTTGGAAAAATAAAAAGTAGGAGGAAAAAATTATGGATTGGAAAAGTGTTGGTAACTGGATTTCAGACACACTTGTGAAAGTGGATGATTTTGTTTGGGGGCCGGTGATGTTGGTGCTACTTGTTGGAACAGGAATTTTTCTTACAATAAGATTAAAATTCAGACCATGGAGAAATCTTGGCTTTGCCATCAAAAGCACATTAAGTAAAGAGGCAAGAACAACCAAGAGAGGTGAAGGCGATGTATCCCCTTTTTCAGCGCTAACAACGGCTCTTGCGGCAACAATAGGAACAGGTAACATTGTAGGTGTTGCCACAGCCATGGTATCAGGTGGTCCGGGAGCTTTAGTGTGGATGTGGATTTCAGCATGCTTTGGCTTAACATCAAAATTCAGTGAATGTATGTTAGCCATAAAGTATCGAGAGGTTAATGAAAAGGGAGAAATGTCAGGTGGTCCAATGTACACCATGAAGAAAGGCTTCAAAAACAAAAAAATAGGGGCTTTTCTAGGAATGTTATTTGCAGTGTTTGCGGTTATAGCATCTTTCGGTATTGGAAACATGACACAGGCAAATTCAATTTCAGAATCATTAAAGAGTACATTTAATTTTGATGAGAAAATAGTAGGTGTGGTTTTAACAGTTTTAGCATTGGTAATTATTGTAGGTGGTATTAAGACTATCTCAAAGGTATCTTCAATTGTAGTTCCCCTGATGGCTATTTTTTACATAATTGCAGGTTTAATTGTTGTTGTTATGAATATACAGAACCTGCCATCAGGTATTGTAATGATATTTAAAATGGCATTTAGCTCACAGGCTGTAGCAGGTGGTGGAGCCGGCGTGATTACTGCGGGCGTAATGAATGCAATGAGATATGGTGTTGCAAGAGGTGTATTTTCAAATGAAGCAGGAATGGGTTCAGCAGCCATAACAGCTTCCGCAGCAACAACAGATGATCCTGTTCGTCAGGGTTACATTAACATGACAGGTACATTTTGGGACACAATTGTAGTTTGTACAATTACAGGTCTTTGTATTGCGTCATCAGGAGTTCTTGGAACTGTTGGAGATGACGGGGAATTAGTACAGGGTGCAGCTCTTACAATTTTGGCTTTCAAATCGGCTTTAGGTGAAGTTGGAGCCATACTTGTAACAATAGGAATCGCCCTTTTTGCATTTTCAACAATTTTAGGTTGGGAGTATCATGGAGAAAAGGCTTTTGAGTACATATTTGGAACACATAAATATAATATGGCGTACAGAATTATTTTCTCGTTAGTTGTATTTGTGGGGGCAACTACAACATTACAGGTTGTATGGAATTTCTCGGATATAGCAAATGCCTTAATGGCAATACCTAACCTGATTTGTCTTCTTGTAATGAGCAAGGTTATTGCAAAAGAAGTTGAACGATTCCAGCCTATTTTGGATAAAGAAAAGAAGGCGGCAAAAAAGAAAAAATAAAATCCTAAATCAAGGAATGAAAATAAAAAGCAAGAAAAAAGCAGTTAGCAAAAAAGCAGGCAACAAAAAATAAAGTAAAAAAGAAAAAACAGGCTACAAAAAATAAAGTAAAAAATAAAAAGCAGTTGAATCAATTTAAGAAATGTTTGTTAAACATAACTTATTTGATTTAACTGCTTTTTATGTTCCAAAGCTATTAACCCGCTATTGTGCAGGCACAACCGGGGTATAACTTTTTGACAAAATGATTACCTAAAATGTTTCATATATTAAATTCTGGCAATCATTAGATTGTAAAAATTCCAAGTGCATCAAGAATTGAGCTGATTAAAATTAAAACAAGGCATATAGGTGATACCCATTTAATCACAACTACAAAAAGGTTTCTTGATTTGAATTTCTCGCCGTTTCTTGTAGCCTCGTCAATAACTGCTTTAGGTTTAACAACGAAGCCAATAAGTATACATGTAAACAATGCACAGATAGGCATTAAAATACTATTACTTACAAAGTCCATAATATCAAGTATTGTCATTGCACCAATGTGAATGAAATCTAAAACTCCAAAACCAAGACAAGGTAAAACGCCAATTGCAACTGCACAAATGAAAACAATCAATGTGGCTTTATGTCTTGACCAGCCAAGTTTATCACTGAAAATAGAAACGATAGTTTCCATAAGTGAAATAGCAGATGTTAATGCTGCAAATAAAACTAATACGAAAAATACTGTTCCAATAACGCTACCAAAAGGCATGCTGTCAAAAACTTTAGGTAATGTGACAAACATAAGTGATGGACCTTTTCCAAGAGCAGCCTTGTCGCCACTTGAAAAAGCAAATACAGCAGGGATAATCGTTAATCCGGCAAGAAATGCAATTGCTGTATCAAAAATCTCAATTTGTCTTACTGAACTTTCAAGATTGTTTTCTTTTTTCATATAAGAACCATAAGTAATCATAATACCCATTGCAAGTGACATGGAGTAGAACAACTGCCCCATGGCGGCAATAACAGTTTTAAAAGTAAAATCACTTAAACGTGGTTTTATGTAATAAATAAGACCATCTTTTGCTCCGTCGATTGTTAGACCATAAATTGCAATAAATATTGTGAGAACAACCAAAATTGGCATCATAACTTTGCTTACTTTTTCAATACCTTTTTCAACACCGAACCAAACAACTAAAGCTGTAAAAGCAATGAATATGAAAAAGTATATAAGTGGTTCGGCGGTTCCTGCAGCAAATGTACCAAAGTAATTATCATTTGCAGCAGCCATTCCACCACCGCTACAAAATGTTACAAGATACTTAATTACCCAACCACCGATTACTGAGTAGTATGGGAAAATAATAATTGGGATAATAGCTGCCAGATATCCCACTGCCCCAAAACGCTTGTCCAATGCCTTAAAAGCACCAATTGCACTTAAACCGGTTTTTCGACCGATTGCAATTTCAGCAATCATCAAAGAAAAACCAAAAGTTACTGCTAAAATAAGATATACTAGCAAAAATGTTCCACCACCGTATTTAGCTGCAAGGTATGGAAATCTCCAAATATTTCCAAGACCTACAGCGGAACCGGCAGCAGCCAGTACGAATCCTATTTTGTTTGAAAAGTTTCCTCTTTTTTCCATAATATAAATCCTCCACTTTAATTTACAAAAACTTAAAAACAATGTTAGAATTATACAATAAAAGAACAAATGACACAACAATAAATAATATATGTTTACTATACATTGAAAATAATGTAAAATGTGTGCTGGTATATGTGTGAAAAACTTATTGCAAATAAAAACCTATAAAATGCGTGGAAAAAGTCATAGGTTATTTGCAAAATAATATATATAACGATATGTTTAATGTAAACAGAGAATACATTAGCAAAAAAGAGTAATATACAATTTATATATAAGAGAAAGGGCAAATAAAATGGTAGAAGTAAAAGAGTTATTTAAGAACACAGAAGAGTATATTAATAAGGAAGTTACAGTTGGTGGCTGGGTTAGAAGTATCAGAGATTCAAAAACTTTTGGCTTTATAGTTTTAAACGATGGTACATTTTTTCAGCCTGTACAGGTGGTTTACAATGACAAAATGGATAACTTTCAGGAAGTTTCAAAAGTAAATATTGGTGCAGCTTTAATTGTTAAAGGTATATTAGTTGAAACACCAAATGCAAAGCAGCCTTTTGAAATTCAGGCAGATGAAGTTTTTATTGAAGGAGAAAGTACATCTGATTATCCATTACAAAAAAAGAGACATACTTTCGAGTACCTTAGAACAATTTCACATTTAAGACCTAGAACAAATACTTTTCAGGCAGTTTTTAGAGTGCGCTCTTTATGCGCTTATGCAATTCACAAGTTTTTTCAGGAGCAGGGCTTTGTTTACGTGCACACACCGTTAATTACAGGTAGTGACTGTGAAGGGGCAGGAGAAATGTTTCAGGTTACAACAATGGACTTAAATAATGTTCCAAAAACAGATCAGGGTGATGTGGACTTCTCAGAAGACTTTTTTGGCAAGCCAACAAACCTTACAGTTTCAGGTCAGTTAAATGGCGAAACATATGCTATGGCATTTAAGAAGATATACACATTTGGACCAACCTTTAGAGCAGAAAATTCAAATACAACAAGACATGCAGCAGAATTCTGGATGATAGAGCCGGAGATAGCTTTTGCAGATTTAGCAGACGATATGGAGCTTGCAGAGGCAATGATAAAATACATTATTAAATATGTACTTGAAAATGCACCTGAGGAAATGAATTTCTTTAATTCATTTGTGGATAAGGGACTGCTTGACAGATTAAATCATGTAATGAATTCTGATTTTGGTCGCGTAACTTACACAGAAGCAATTAAAATTTTAGAAGAACATAATGATAAGTTTGAATATAAAGTAAGCTGGGGAACAGATTTACAGACAGAACATGAAAGATATTTAACAGAGGAAGTATTTAAACGACCTGTTTTTGTAACTGATTATCCAAAGGAAATTAAGGCTTTCTATATGAAGTTAAATGAAGATGGAAAAACAGTGGCAGCAATGGATTGTTTAGTTCCAGGCATTGGCGAGATTATTGGTGGTAGCCAAAGAGAAGAAGACTTGGCTGTTCTTAAAAACAGAATGAAGGAATTAGGTCTTAATGAAGAAGACTATGGATTCTATTTAGATTTAAGAAAATACGGCACAGCAAGACATGCAGGATTTGGACTTGGATTTGAGAGAATGATTATGTACTTAACAGGCATGTCAAATATCAGGGACGTAATTCCATTTCCACGTACAGTTAATAACTGTGAATTATAATCTTAAGAGAATCTTAAGAAATTTCCACAAAATATATTAAAAAATAAATTATATCCTTTATACACACAAAGAAATAGTGTAAAGGCGGAGGGCTTGAAAATGTACAACATACTAGTTTGCGATGATGACAGAGAAATAGTTGAGGCTGTTGAAATTTATCTTTCCAAAGAAGGCTACAATGTAATCAAAGCCTATGATGGTTTGGAAGCAATTGAAATTCTCAAAAAAGAAGATATTCAATTATTGTTAATTGACATAATGATGCCAAGGCTTGACGGCTTAAGGGCAACATTAAAAATAAGAGAGAAAAGTGGTATACCAATCATTATTTTATCTGCAAAGTCAGAAGACTCAGATAAAGTTATAGGACTTGATGTTGGAGCTGATGATTACATTACAAAACCTTTTAACCCTTTAGAGTTAATAGCAAGAGTAAAATCACAACTTAGACGTTACACAAAACTTGGCACAATGGCAGGGCAAAAAAGTAATGTGTATACAGTAGGTGGACTTGAGGTAAACGATGACAGCAAGGAAGTTACCGTTGACGGGGAAAGTGTGAAACTAACACCTTATGAGTATAAGATTTTATTGCTTCTTGTGAAAAATCAGGGACGTGTTTTTACAATCGAACAAATTTATGAAAATGTTTGGGAAGAAGAAGCCATTGCAGCAGATAATACAGTAGCAGTACATATCAGGCATATCCGCGAAAAAATCGAAATTAATCCAAAGGAACCAAGATATCTGAAAGTAGTTTGGGGCGTTGGATATAAAATCGAGAAAATGTAAAGGATAGGTGGAAATTATGAAAACAAAAAGAATTTTATTACACTTAGCTATACTTGCATTAGCGATTGTCAGTATAGCAAGTGGCAGCTATGGAATTTATCATTTAAGGTACTATGACAGCAAAGAGAATTGTTTACATAGGTATACAGAAAACTACGCAAGCGTTACCTCAGGGGTAATTGAAGAAATTGTGGACAATAGGATTTATAGAGAAAATTTCATGGATCCTAACAAAGTGGTTGCCAAAGCTTACAAGCTTAAAACAATTAAAGTTTCAGATATTGTAAAAATTGCAAAGTCAGAGGAAAAACTTTCTTTCTATGCTATAATGGCAGAAAATACAAAGGAAGAATTGAAATATAATTCCAGCGCCAGAAAGAAAGAAGAGTATGAATATTATAAGAAAATTGCAGATACCGCAAATCTATATTTTAGTATTGTAGATGAATGTGATGCTTTAAATGAATTAGGTAATAAGTCAAAAAAAGAACAGGATAAAGCTTTAACACGAATTGATGATGAATACATATTAAGTGAGAATGTTGAATTTCAGGCTACATATGTGTTAAATGGAAAAACTTATAAGTTTACAAATCAGGAAAAAGACCAGACAATATCAGAAGAAAATAAGTATATGGATATTGTAACTGCAAATTCAAAAGGAGCAACAATTGTTGCAAATAATTATTTGCAGGAAGAAAGCTATAAATCTCTTTTTAAAGAATATTTTCCTACGTATGATGATGACTTACATACAAACAGCTTAAATGACAGCAAGTTCACAGTGAAAATAGGCTTTAAGAGAAATGACAAAGATGGTTTTTCGTTGGAGCATGAACTTATAAAGGCTGAGAAAGCATTGAGTGCTAAAGAAATTTCAGCGCAAAAAAGATTGTGCATAACAGGGCTTGTTATATGTGTGGCATGTATGCTTTTATCATTAATTCCGTTTATTATGCTATTAATTATTGCAGGTCATAAGAGAAAAGGAGACATACCTTATACAAACAAATTTGATAAAATCTGGGCAGATGTTTTGACAGTTATAATGATAATGGTTGGTATAAGCATGGCAATGTCTATTTGTGAAGGTGCATTCCAAAATCCAATATCAGGTTTAACAGGCGTTATCGGCTATGTAGTGCTATGCGGCTTCTTCTGTCTGATTTATATTGAGGTATTTATACAGTGTGCTGAAAGCTTTGCCAGAAGAATAAAATCCAGAATGTTAATTAAAAGCACTTTACTATACTGGATTTACAGCAAAATCAAAATAATAATTTTAGGCTTTATAAATAATGGAAAAATGTGGGCGAAGGTAACAGCAGCGGGAATTGTATGTTTGGTTTGGAACATAATTGCTTTCCTGTTTGTTCAATCCTATGAATATTGGGGAATGTTATTTTTCTGGATAATACCAATTCTATTGGTTTGCAAATATTTAATTAAATATTTCGAAGAAAAAAAACAAATAATAAACGAGGCAGAAAAAATTACAGAAGGAGAAGTTGACCACAAAATAACTGGGACTTTTAAATATCCTTCAAATAGAAAATTAAAAGATACAATTAACAATATCGGTGATGGAATTGAGAATGCCGTTGCAGAAAATATGAAAAGTGAGCGAATGAAAACAGATTTAATAACGAATGTTTCTCATGATTTGAAAACACCATTAACATCTATAATAAATTATGTAGATTTGTTAAAAACAGAAGGCGTTGACAGCAAAAATGCTAATAAGTATCTTGATATTTTAGACAAAAAATCTCAAAGACTGAAGAATCTGACAGAAGATTTGGTGGAAGCTTCAAAGCTAACATCAGGTGCAATTGAACTCCACAAAGAAAAAATAAATATTGTGGAATTAATTAACCAAAGTCTGGGAGAGTATAACGAGAAGTTTAACCAAAGAAATTTAACAGTAGTAAAAACTATCCCGGATAAAGCTATTTATATAAATGCCGACGGCAGAAGAATGTGGCGAGTGTTTGAAAATCTTTATGGAAATATTTTTAAATACGCAATGGAAGGCACAAGAGTTTACGTGGACGTTGAAGAACATAATGGAGAAATTGTTATTGGAATAAAGAATATTTCCGAGAAAGCATTAAACATAAGCCCGGACGAATTAATGGATAGATTCGTAAGAGGCGATCAGTCAAGAAGTACAGAGGGAAGTGGTCTTGGACTATCAATTGCAAAGACTATTATAGAAAGACACGATGGAACAATGGAAATAATTCTTGATGGAGATTTATTTAAAGTTGTAATAGCAATTAAATAGAAATCCGGGCATACAATTAAATGTTGAATTAAATAAAAATATGGGCATACAATTAAATGCAAAATTTAATAAAAATTAAGGGGTTGACAAGTTCAGCCCCTTTTTCTATAATGGAAAAGCATGCGTGGAGGTGTAATTATGCCCCTTTGCGACATGTTAGTGTAAAGAAGAAACACGTAATTCTAATAACAGGAGGTGAAAAAGGAATGCCAACATTTAACCAGTTAGTAAGAAAAGGACGTAAGTCAGCGGTTAAGAAGTCAACAGCACCAGCTTTATTAAAGACATACAATTCTTTAAATAAGAAGATGAACGACACAGCTTCTCCACAGAAGCGTGGTGTATGTACAGCTGTTAAGACTGCTACACCTAAGAAGCCTAACTCAGCTCTTAGAAAAATCGCCAGAGTTCGTTTATCTAATGGTATCGAAGTAACAAGTTATATCCCAGGTGAAGGTCACAACCTTCAGGAACATAGTGTTGTTCTTATCCGTGGTGGTAGAGTAAAGGATTTACCAGGTACAAGATATCATATCATTAGAGGTACATTAGATACTGCAGGTGTTGCTAACAGACGCCAGGCACGTTCTAAGTACGGCGCTAAGAGACCTAAAAAATAGGCTCAATAAGTAGGATGACTTTTAATAGTCAGTCACAGGTTGAATGATTTGTAACGGTTATTAGAATTATGTAGATATACAGTCTAAAGCCGTGAGCAAGACACAACTTTTGTGAGTACCGAAGATTTAATTTAAAATTGATTAAGGAGGGAAGTAACATGCCACGTAAAGGACATACTCAGAAGAGAGAAATTTTAGCAGATCCTATGTATGGTAGCATCGTAGTTACAAAGCTTGTCAATAACATCATGTTAGATGGTAAGAAAGGTGTAGCTCAGAAGATCGTTTACGGAGCATTCGATAAGATTGCTGAAGAAACAGGAAAAGATGCTATCGAAGTATTCGAAGAAGCTATGAATAATGTTATGCCAGCTTTAGAAGTTAAGGCTAGACGTATTGGTGGTGCTACTTATCAGGTACCTATTGAGGTTAGACCTGAAAGAAGACAGGCTTTAGGACTTCGTTGGATTACATTGTACTCACGCCAGAGAAGCGAGAAGACAATGGTAGAAAGATTAGCAAATGAAATCATGGACGCCGCTAACAACACTGGTTCATCAGTTAAGAAGCGTGAAGACATGCATAAGATGGCAGAAGCTAACAAGGCTTTCGCACATTATAGATTCTAGTTATCTACAAGAATCGCAACCTCAAAAAACAGTATGTATTGTGCTTGCACAAATACATAATTGTTTTGCAGAGGTTATGAGTCGCCAGACTCTAGCGAGACGAAACGCAGTGAAGTCGAGCTAGCGATTCCTTTTTAGGAAGAAGCTAGCGATGTAGCGAAGCAGAATCGAGCTAGCTATTCTTTTTTAGAAGAGCGGCGAGAGACGAAACAAAGCAAAATCGAGCTAGCAATACGGGCGACAATAACAAATTTGATTAATATACAGAAATGTATGACATACTAAAAGCGTAAGCTTTAGACTAAAAAGAGGAGGAAAAAATCTTGGCTGGAAGAGAATATCCATTAGAGAGAACAAGAAACATTGGTATTATGGCTCATATCGATGCTGGTAAAACAACATTAACAGAGCGTATTTTATACTATACTGGTGTTAACTATAAAATTGGTGATACTCATGATGGTAATGCTACAATGGACTGGATGGAACAGGAAAAAGAAAGAGGTATCACAATTACTTCTGCTGCTACAACATGCCATTGGACATTAGAAGATCATCATAAACCAAAGGCTGGAGCAAAAGAACATCGTATCAACATCATTGATACACCGGGACACGTTGACTTCACTGTTGAAGTAGAACGTTCACTTCGTGTATTAGACGGTGCTGTAGGTGTATTCGATGCTAAGGCTGGTGTAGAACCTCAGTCAGAAAACGTATGGCGTCAGGCTGACACATACAATGTACCTCGTATGGCTTTCATCAATAAGATGGACAAGATGGGTGCAGATTTCTTTTATTCAGTTCAGACAATCATTGATCGTTTGGGCAAAAATGCTATCCCAGTTCAGATTCCTATTGGAAAAGAAGACGATTTCATTGGATTAATCGACTTATTTGAAATGGATGCATATTACTATAAAGATGATAAGGGTGAAGATATCGAAATCACAACAATCCCTGATGATTTAAAGGATCTTGCTAATGAATGGCATGATAACTTAATCGAAAAGATTTGTGAATTAGATGATGACCTTATGATGCAGTATTTAGAAGGTGAAGAACCTTCAGTAGACGATCTTAAGAAAGTTTTAAGAAGAGCTACAATCGCTTGTGAAGCAGTTCCTGTATACTGTGGTTCAGCTTACAAGAACAAAGGTGTTCAGAAGATGTTAGATGGTGTAATCGAATTTATGCCAGCTCCAACAGACATCCCTGACATCACAGGTACTGACGAAGATGGTAATGAGGTAACACGTAAGTCATCAGATGACGAACCATTTGCTGCATTAGCATTCAAGATTATGTCAGACCCATTCGTAGGAAAATTAGCATTCTTCAGAGTTTACTCTGGTACATTAAACTCAGGTTCATATGTATTAAATGCTACAAAGAATAAAAAGGAACGTGTTGGTCGTATCTTACAGATGCACGCTAACACAAGATCAGAACTTGATAAAGTTTACTCAGGTGATATCGCAGCAGCTGTAGGTTTCAAGATTACAACTACTGGTGATACAATCTGTGATGAACAGCATCCGGTTATCTTAGAATCAATGGAATTCCCAGAACCAGTTATCGAGCTTGCTATCGAACCTAAGACAAAGAATGATCAGGGTAAGATGGGTGAAGCTTTAGCAAAACTTGCTGAAGAAGATCCTACATTTAGAGCTCATACAGATCAGGAAACTGGTCAGACAATTATCGCTGGTATGGGTGAACTTCATTTGGAAGTTATCGTTGACAGACTTCTTCGTGAATACAAGGTTGAAGCAAATGTTGGTGCACCTCAGGTTGCATACAAAGAAACATTTACTAAGGCTGTAGACGTAGATAGCAAATATGCTAAGCAGTCTGGTGGTCGTGGACAGTACGGTCACTGTAAAGTTAAATTCGAACCAATGGATCCAAACAGTGAAGAAACATTCAAGTTTGAATCTACTGTAGTTGGTGGTAACATTCCTAAGGAATACATCCCAGCTGTAGGAGCAGGTATCGAAGAAGCTGCACAGACAGGTATTATCGCTGGATTCCCAGTTCTTGGTGTACATGCTACTGTATACGATGGATCATATCATGAAGTCGATTCATCAGAAATGGCATTCCATATTGCCGGATCAATGGCATTCAAGGATGCTATGAACAAGGGTGATGCAGTATTACTTGAACCTATCATGAAGGTTGAAGTAACAATGCCTGAAGAATACATGGGTGACGTTATTGGTGACATTAACTCACGTCGTGGTAGAATCGAAAGCATGGATGACCTTGGTGGAGGAAAGATCGTAAGAGCATTCGTTCCACTTTCAGAAATGTTTGGTTACTCAACAGACCTTCGTTCAAAGACTCAGGGTCGTGGTAACTACTCAATGTTCTTTGAAAAATATGAACAGGCTCCAAAGTCAGTTCAGGACAAGATTGTCGCTTCAAAGGCTAACTAGTAAAAACAAAATAAGGCTTGAAAATATTCCCATTATAAAATATAATGGGGATAGCCTTTTGAATAAGACCATTGCGGTCGTATAGTAAAATTATAATATTTAATCAAATTAGGAGGATTACAAAAATGGCAAAAGCTAAGTTTGAAAGAACAAAACCACATTGTAATATTGGTACAATCGGACATGTCGATCATGGTAAAACTACATTAACAGCTGCTATTACTAAGGTATTATCAGAAAGAGTAGAAGGAAATGATGCTGTAGATTTCGCTAACATCGATAAGGCTCCAGAAGAAAGAGAAAGAGGTATCACTATCTCAACAGCTCACGTAGAATATGAAACAAATAAGAGACATTACGCTCACGTTGACTGCCCAGGCCATGCTGACTATGTAAAGAACATGATCACAGGTGCTGCTCAGATGGACGGTGCTATCCTTGTTGTAGCTGCTACTGACGGTGTTATGGCTCAGACAAAGGAACATATCTTACTTTCACGTCAGGTAGGTGTTCCAAAAATCGTTGTATTCATGAACAAATGTGATATGGTAGACGATGAAGAATTATTAGAATTAGTAGAAATGGACGTTACAGAAATTCTTGACGAATATGGTTTCGAAGATTCACCAATCATTAAGGGTTCAGCTCTTAAGGCTCTTGAAGATCCATCATCAGAATGGGGAGACAAGATTATGGAATTAATGGATGCAGTAGATGAATACTTCCCAGATCCAGAAAGAGATACAGATAAGCCTTTCTTAATGCCAGTAGAAGACGTATTCACAATCACAGGTCGTGGTACAGTTGCTACAGGTAGAGTAGAAAGAGGAACACTTCACTTAAACGATGAAGTTGAAATCATCGGTGTTAAGGAAGAAACACAGAAGACAGTTATCACAGGTATCGAAATGTTCAGAAAGCTTCTTGATGAAGCTCAGGCTGGTGATAACATTGGTGCTCTTTTAAGAGGTATCAACAGAGACCAGATCGAAAGAGGTCAGGTTCTTGCTAAGCCAGGTACAGTAACATGCCATAAGAAGTTTACTGCTCAGGTTTACGTTTTAACAAAGGATGAAGGTGGACGTCATACTCCTTTCTTCAACAACTACAGACCACAGTTCTACTTCAGAACAACTGACGTAACTGGTGTTTGTAACTTACCAGAAGGTACAGAAATGTGCATGCCTGGTGACAACGTAGAAATCACAGTTGAACTTATTCACCCAATCGCTATGGAACAGGGTCTTGGATTCGCTATTCGTGAAGGTGGTAGAACAGTAGGTTCAGGTAAGGTTGCTACAATTATTGAATAATTTTCGTTTTACTAAGAGAACAATAAATAAGTAAAATAAGTCCATTTGAGTGCTTGCATTCAAATGGACTTTCTTTTGCTTATTTATGGGACGACAGTCCCGACCGAGATGAAGCGTCAGTGAAATAGAGGTGTTCTCGGAATAGAGCGCAAGCTCCCTATAAATAAAGAAAACCACGGTCGTGTTTACACGAAACCGTGGTTTTCCTTTATTTATAGGGTTCGCAGGCATTCCCGAAATTTTCGGGGATGCCTTTTTTTCGTTCTTACAAGATGAATTTCAGAAAAGTGTCGTCAAAAGTGTCGTCAAAATTCACCTAAAAGTAAGAATGAGGACTTGTTGCAAACAAAAAAGAACTCCGAATTTACTCGGAGTTCATACTTACCATCTTGTAATTTTCTTTACATCTGCAGCCCTTTTTGGATCTTTTTTGATTTGAAGTTGAGCTTCAATAAAACTATCTACATCACGTCTGCCTTCATCAGTTAGCTGATAATAATTAGTTAAATGTTCATCTAATTTAGGCATACTTTGTTTTCCAAACAATTCCATTAATGGATAAAGAGAATTCTTTAAATAAGTTTTGATTCTGTTTCCGTCCAGAACTTTATCAAATCCATGTGGAAGCTCAGGTAATATAATCTTGCTTTCATCGGACCAGTTTTCAGCTTTGAGGGCTGAATCGGAACATATGTCAGAAACTTCAACATTAAGGACATTAGCTATTCTAAGTGCAAAGTCAAATCTGATAGCAGTGTCTTTTTGAATAATAGAATAAAGTGTTGTAGGGCTGATTGTGGTTTCTTTTGCCAGCCATCTTACACTTTTTTTCTGTTCATCAAGGATTTTTTTTAGGTTTTTTCCATCACCCATTTGCAGGTACCAACCTTTCTAATTTTTTATATAGTATAACATAGTGTACGAAAAAAGTACACTATAAATAAAAATAATTACGAAAAACACTTGACAGTACGAAGTTCGTACATTATAATGTGGACACAACCGTACGAAAAACGTATGCAGAAAGGAGATGGGTGTATGATATATGAAAAGTATTTATTAGATGTAAATGATGTTGGAATGTTACTACATTGTTCTAACAGTCATGCATATAGAGTTATAAGAGATTTAAATAAAGAACTTGCTAAAGGCGGATATCTTGTAGTTGCAGGAAAAATTCCGAAAGCCTATTTGGAGCAGAAATTATTTGGATTAAAAGAATCAGAAAAGGAGAACTAAGTGATGGCATTTAAAGACAAAGAAACAGGAAAATGGGTTGCGCAATGGTATGAACCTAATGTTTATGGTGTGAATAAACAGAAGAAAAAACGTGGATTTAAGACACAAAGAGAAGCAAAACAATATGAATGTGACAGAAATCTAAAGAAGCAGGGAAATCTTCAAATGAGTATGAAAGTATTTGTGGAGCAGTATTTTCAGGATAAGGAAAATGAGCTTAAATCAAGAACAAAGCAAAATAAGAGATATATGATTGACAGTTATCTTATACCATATTTTGGAGATATGAAAATGTCAGACATAAAACCTGCACAGATTATAGCATGGCAGAATGAAATCTATAAAAAGAATCTATCGGAATCATATATGAGAATGATTCAAAACCAGTTGACGGCTTTATTTACGCATGCAACAAAAATCTACGACCTGACTAATAATCCATGTAAAAAGGTCAAAAGAATGGGAAAAGATGATAAGCGAAGCTTAACCTTTTGGACTGTTGACGAATATAAGAAGTTTATAAGTACGGTTGACAAATTAGACAGATATTACATCATGTTTGAAATCTTATTTTGGACAGGAATAAGAGAAGGTGAGCTGCTTGCTTTATCAAAGTCGGATATTGATTTTTATAATAACAGAATCAATATTTCAAAAACTTATTTTAGGGCAAATGGTCAGGATATGATAACAACACCTAAAACAGAGCAGTCTGTAAGAGTTGTTGAAATTCCGGTTTTTCTAAAAGAGGAAATAAAGGAATGGTGCGACAGACAATATGGATTACCTGATAATGTAAGGTTATTTCCGGTAGGATGTCGGGCAGTACAAAATAAAATGCGCAGACAAATAGAAAAAGCAGGTGTTAAGAGAATAAGGGTCCATGACTTGCGACACAGTCATGTAGCATACCTTATTGAAAAAGGTGTGGAACCATTGCTGATTAAAGAAAGGTTAGGTCACAAAGACATAAGAATTACCCTTAATACATATGGACACTTGTATCCTAATAAAGCGAGAAGTGTCGCTGATTTAATTGACAATAATCATAATTAAAGCCCCCGGCACAAAGCTAGGGGCAGGTTGTAACCGGGAAGATTCCCTTGCTACATTTAACTGACAATTGAATTATAGCAAGTGTTTCTTCCGACAACAAGAGGTTTGTTATTAAAATTTAAAGATTAATAATTATATGTTAGGAGGAAATTGCTATGAATTATTACATGAATAATGGTTCCTCTAATGCAGAGGAAAATAATAAAGAATTAAATAACGAAATTAAGGCTGTTTACGAAAGCCTTGAAAAGAGAAAGGATGGTACAACAAGACAGACCATTAGTAATGCAATTATTGTATTGGAAAATGACCCTGAATTTAAAGGGGCAATTAAGAGAAATGAACTCTCATGTCAGACAGACATTGTTAAGAAAATGGACTGGCGCAGACGTTCTAAATCATTTACGGATACAGATTTTAACAACATTCTTCTCCGTATGGAAAAGAGATATGGAATTACCAGAGATAAGAATGTTAAGAGAGCCGTTGATATAGTTAGTAACAACAATCATTACCATCCCATTATTGAAAAGCTTGAAGGTCTTGAATGGGATGGAGTTGTGAGAGTAAGACATCTTCTTCCAAAATATCTTGGGACAGAGGAAAGCGATTATATTTACGAGGCTACAAGAATAATGATGATGGGAGCGGTACAAAGAGTATATAATCCCGGATGTAAGTTTGAATATATGGTCTGTTTAGTTGGCGGACAGGGAGCAGGAAAATCCAGTTTTTTAAGATTTCTCACAATGGAAAACGAATGGTTTTCAGATGATTTGAGAAAACTTGATGACGAAAATGTATTCAGAAAGATACAGGGACACTGGATTATTGAAATGGCAGAAATGCTTGCAACCTGCAACGCAAGAAGTGTTGAGGAAATAAAGTCATTTTTAAGCCGTCAGAGTGAAACATATAAGGTTCCCTATGAAACACATCCGGAAGACAGACCAAGACAGTGCATATTTGTGGGTTCGTCCAACAATGCTGACTTTTTACCTTTTGACAGGTCAGGTAACAGAAGATTTATACCTGTATTTGTTGATAAGGATAAGGCAGAGCATCATCCCCTTGAAGATGAGAATGAAACAAGAAGTTATATGGAACAGTGTTGGGCAGAAATCATGGACATGTATCACAGGGGTGTAAATACAAAACTTGTATTTAATAAGGAACTTACGGAAGAATTGATTGAAATGCAGAAGAACTGTATGCCGGAAGACACAAAGGTTGGCATAATTGGAAATTTCCTTGAAACAACGAAAGAGGATTATGTATGTTCCTCAATGATTTATGAACTGGCATTTCACCATGAAAATGAAGAACCTAAGCCTTATGAATCAAAAGAAATCGGAGCAATTATGAGAAATGAATTTTCAAATGATTGGGAATCAATATCAACTCATCGATTTAAAAAGTATGGAACCCAGAGAGGATGGAAGAGAAAACATATTGATGAATTTGTGGAAGTAGATGAAAATGTTCAGCTGCCTTTTGATGTGTAGAATTGAAACTTCACGACATGATGTCGCAAAGTAAAAGTTAGTGACATGATGTCACTTCCTTTTGGAGTTGGAACCTCGGGACCTGAAGTCACGAGGCTGAATATTACAGGAGTGCAAGTGACAGTAAGATGTTTAATATTTGTAAACAGTGAATGTAAACAGTCTGAGATTTTGGAAATGGCAGTTAATTTGTAAACAGTAACACTGACTGAAAAATCGGACTGTTTATATGAAAACAGTGAGCAATCCTTTTATTTACGGGAAATATGGATTTAATGTAAACGGCAAACTGTAAACAGTGATGAGAAAACTAAAAAAATAAATTGTTTTATTAGGTGTTTACAATTTGGGTTAGATTGGAGAAAAAATGGAAAAGAAAAATAAGAAAATGATGATAGATGAAGATTTGTTCAGAATGCTGTATCAGTATTTTATTTATGACAGAGAAGATTTGCGTGAGGAAATCAGTGAAGGACTGGTTGAAAAGATGGACAGGCTTATTACTAGAGATTTATATACGAAGAGCTTAACGGCTGGTACGGATGAAGAAAGAGAGAGTAACAGGGTAGCTTATCTTAATCGTAAAGGAATACCGGAGGATTTCCGTTGGTAGTTGCCTTTGATGATTAAGACCTGTGGGTGACACCCGCAGGTAATGGTAACATCAAGCCGGTTATAAAAACGACGGAAAGAGAAAACGGATTGGATGTTACGTCTGCTCACACATAAATATTTTATAAAACGGTGAGCAAAATTGATGCCGTAAAGGTAGCAGTTAAAGCCCTCGGCAGAGCCCCCGCAGTTGTGTCTATGACAGAACTGCTAGGGGGTTATCAATTATGGCAGAGCCAAATTGATAAGATCCACCCGTTTTCAACAGCCTCGGGCAGACTACTAAAGACTAACAACGTGCAGGTGTCACCGCACGTATCAAAACAATAAAAGAAAAAAGGAGTGGGATTATGGCAGGATTATCATATTCAGCACACCTGAGTCAGAAGAACAGTGCCATTAACAGTAAGGCAAAACTCTCAGGTGTTGCAAAGCACAATTTACGAAAGTACCGCTCCTTGGAATACGATAAGGAGAACATTGTAATTTTATGGGGTACGGATAAATTAGTGCAGGATGTAAAAAAAGTATATAAGGAACAGTTTGACGAAGCAGTCAGGGAATACAACAAAAAGCAGACAAGGGACGACAGAAAGATTGATGATTATTTTGAAAAGACTGCAAAGTCAAACAAAGACATGGCAGTGGAACTTATTTTTCAGATAGGAGAAAAGGAGTTCTGGGATAAGAATCCTGAAAAGCGAAGAAGGATGGATGCAGCCTTTAAGGAAATGCTTAATCTGTTACAGAAGGAAGCACCAAACCTTGTTGTAGCAAATGCTGTGGTACATTATGATGAGGCAAGTCCACACATGCACGTGGTGGCAGTTCCCGTAGCTGACGGATTTAAAAAGGGAATGTCAAAGCAGGTATCAAAGCGAAAAGTATGCACAAAGGAATTTCTTGAAAAAGTACTGCAGGGCAGAATAAGAGAATATGCAGAGGGCAGGTCATTCATATGGATTGGAGAATTTCTGAAAAGAAAGGAAAAAGGTCGCAATAATGATTTGGCAGTTAAGAAATATAAGGTAAAAAAGCAAAATGAAAAATATGAAAAAGCAGTAAAAGAGGTTGAAAATCTGAATAATGAAATCCTTAAAAAGACTGCTGAAAAACAAATCGCAGATAAGAAGCTGGAGGAAACATATAAAGAAATAAAAGAAGCTGATGCCGTGGCACAATGGGGAATAAAAGACATTAAGGAATTTGAAAATAAGGTGGCAAAAGGTCCGGAAGAGCCTAAAGGACTGATGAGTGCAAAATCTTATAGAGAAAAGATTGTTATGCCGTTTCTTGCAGGCTTAAATAAGATATTTAAAAGAATAGTTAAAATGGCAAAAAGCTGCTTTGCAGAATCAATAGAATTGAGGAAGAAATTGGAGCAGGCAAATGAAGACAGAGAAAGGCTGGCAGAAGTAAACGAAACTCTTAGATGAAGAGTAAAGTGCATGGATCAGGAGATTGATGAAAAAACTGAAAGAATCTATGAGTTGGAAGAGTCAGAGTTTATACTGGAATATTTTAGAAGATTTGTTAGGAATGAAGATTATGAAAGGATTGTAGAGATGGGGAAGGAGGAAAGAGAGAATAAAAGATTTACTCGTTAGAAATACGATAGTTCTAGTACAAATGGGACTACTAAAGGTAGTTGGTTTGCAAAAGAATTATGTTTATTTGGAGAGGGTGTTATGATAAAATGTAGATATATTTAGATTATACAGAATAAAATTATTGAGGTAATAAATATGAATAAAACAAGCGAATGGGGAAAAAAAGTTATAAATAAAGCATTGGAATATGCAAATTATGAATGGTATGCTACGGAGAAAAATGTAAAACATGGAATAGATAGTAATGGTATAGAGGTTGATTCGCCTGATGTCACATGGAAGGGAGAAAAACTTAATTGTGGTTGGTGGAAAGTTAATCAAAAGAATATAGGAATTCCATATGGATGGGGATTAGATTCTACGTTAGAGGAGTTTGAAAATGGACTTGATTCAGGAAAATATGCAGGCAATGTACCAGAGGACAAATCTAGAAGAATAAGTTACGATTGTGTTGGAGTTGATTGTTCAGGTCTGCTGACTATATGTTGGAATTTACCACAAAAAATTTCAACAAGAGTAATACCTGATTATGCTAATATTGTAGAAAGAATAGAAGAGATACAACAAGGAGATGTATTTGCCAAAATTGGAAGTCATGTTATGTTCTTTAAAGAGTTTGCAAGTGAAGATCAAAAAGTAGCTGTTATTATTGATGCTACTAGAAGTACAGGTAAAGTTTCTGTGCGACAAGAAAACGTTGAAGAGTTATTGGGCAAAGGATATAAAATATATCGAAAGAGATAGTGAAATTGGAGTATGAGTTGAAAAGAAGCAAATTATATAAGAATAAGTTTCGAATTGATACTGGATATATGAGGTGAGTGCTTTGTGGAAAAATAGAACTTGCGTTCGAAAATACTATATAATATAATTAAAGTATGTATTTTACAAGGAGAATAATTTTTTGTTATGCGAACAATGTTATTAAGCTTTAAACCTAAATGGTACAACTTAATTAAGGATGGAAGCAAAATATTTGAATATAGGAGAACATTTCCAGATGAGGAAATAATGGCTTATATGTATGTGAGTAGTCCAATGAAGCAAATCGTTGGAAAGATCCGTTTAGGACGAAAAATTGATATTAATACATGGAAAGAAAAGTATAAAGATGATGGTGAAGTTTCTGAAAGAATAGACGAATATTTAGAAAAACACACATATGCGATGCCAATATTGTCTTTTCAAATGACCAAAGAAATTAATTTAGAAACTTTACGAAAGTTTGATTCAAAATTTGTATGTCCACAAATGTATTATTATTTAGAAAATTATCCAAAATTGTTTGAATTTATAGAGACAAATGCTTCAGAAATAGGTAAATTAAAAGTTAATTCATTTGATAAAATTAGTAAAGAAGATATATGTAGACAAGAATACTAGGAGGTACATTATGGGAGATTTTGGCGATGCAGAAAGAAAAATTTTATCTTTTATGGTAGAAGGAACCGAATTTGAGTTTGAAGATAGAAAATATGTAGTTGAATTATCAGGAAAACCAACGTGTCATAAAGGAGAGCCGAAGACAGATATTTATGTTTTGGCAAAATCATCATTAGATGAAAAAGAAATAAAAATATCATATAAAAAGGAAAATGCAGATTTTATAGAAAATAAAATGAGCGCTGAAAGAGCAGAGCAATTATTTGGAAAAAATTGGGCAAAGATTATTGAAGATTCAACCACATCTATTATGAATAGATTTGAAGAGAGAATGTTAATATACAAAAACAAATTTAAAAGAACCGAAAAAGGTGCAATAACACTAGGATGGAAATTTGAATTATTAAATAAAATCAGTGGTGATTTGTCTGGAAAAATGAAGTTAACGGAGGATCAAGTAATTGATGTTTATGCAGGAAGTAATTTAGCAGAAGATAAAAGAAATGCTATGGTTAATGGAAAAGTAATCAAGAATAGTGGTGTTGCAAATTATTTATTAATGGATGAGAACATTAATTCGGCACAGGATATAATTGATAAGATGATTCCTATAAAGGATTATGTAAAAATGCATCCTGATATTTATTTTGCTTGCAAAGCACTTAATTATAGATCATTTGCCAAAAAATGGGATGGTAATAGACCACTTTCTGTACAAGTAAATTGGAGTGCTAAACATAATAAATTAATTCCTGAGTTAAGTTTTGACCATCCTTTAACTGTTAAAGGAAATGAGGTCGCGAATAGATTAATACACTATATGAAAACGTTGAATATAGAAAATACAGATGATATTGATGAAGACAATGCAGGAACAGATAGAATAAGTTGAGGAGAAGACATGGCTGTTATTTTAGAAGAGCGTGGTAGAGGTAAATTTAAGCCTGCACCAGAGTATAATGTAAATGAAGTTAGAGAATTACTTAATAAGAAAATAGAAGAAGAGAGAGAAGCATTTGAAAATTGCAGTGAAGAAATTGAATTTGACAAACTTAGCTATGATTCTAAAAAGTGGAATTTAGTATCATTATTTTCAGGATGTGGAGGATTAGATTTAGGATTTGAACTAGCAGGATTACAAGCAGTGATGGGTAAGCCTGTAATGGAGGACGCGTTTAGAGATAAAAGAGTTTTTGATGAAAATATTAATAACAATGTCTTTAATACAATATATGTAAATGATATCTTTGACGAAGCGAGACAAACCTATGCTCAAAATGCTGGCAAATATATTTATATGGACAAAAGTGATATAAGAAAAATTAAAGAATTTCCAAAAGCAGATATTGTGTTAGGTGGATTTCCGTGTCCGGGATTTTCAGAAGCTGGTCCTAGATTAGTAGATGATAAAAGAAATTTCTTATATTTGCATTTTATTCGTTGTTTGATGCAGAGTAAACCTAAAATATTTGTTGCTGAAAATGTTAAGGGAATGATGACTCTTGGAAAAGGAGAAGTATTTAAACAGATTGTTCAGGATTTTGCAGCAGCTGGGTATAAAATTTATCATAAACTTCTCAATTCAGCAGAGTATGGAGTGCCACAGATTAGAGAACGAGTAATCTTGGTTGGAGTAAGGAATGATATAGATTTTGAATATGTTCATCCTGAAGCTACACACGGATATAATGTTGATGGATTAGAAGAGGTTGTAACATTACGTGATGCTATAGGAGATTTGGAAGAAAATCCAGGTGATTATTTTGTTGGATCTTATTCAACTATTTTTATGTCACGTAATAGAAAAAAAATGTGGAGTCAGCCAAGTTTTACAATTCAAGCATCAGGACGACAGGCACCTATACATCCGGGTGGAGAACCTATGGCAAAGGTAGGTAAGGACAAATATATATTTAGTGATGGAGAAGAGAATAATAGAAGATTGTCAGTTAAGGAAATTGCAAGAATTCAAACATTTCCAGACTGGTATGAGTTTAGCAGAGGTACAAGTAATAGAAACGCAAATTCGAAACTAGATTTAGTTTATAAGCAAATTGGAAATGCTGTACCGGTAAGATTGGCATTGGCTGTTGCAGAACCAATAGCAGAATTTGCTAAAGAGCAGTTGGAGAAGGAAGAAAAAGCATATGTAGTTGTTCATAATGTTGGAGAAGATAAACGAATGATGGCATAATAATGAGGAGGAAAAATATGGAAAAAATACAAAGAGGATTGCGTATATCAGCGATTGTAGAGTTTTTTATTGCAGTAGTTTGTGCAATAATAATTTACTTAAATAAAGAACAAATAATTAATATACAATTGGAAAATATAAAAATAGTTGCATTATTAGCCATTACTTTGTGCTTATTAGTTATAATAGAAGAGATTATCCTATTTGTTTTTGCTGGGGTAAAAATTGTAAAAAAAGGGTATCATAATATAAAATATTGTGATGATGAATTATTTGCTGAAATAGATAAGTACACGTATTGTTATAAGGAAAGTAATCTTTATTATATAAACTTAATAAGAATTATAAATTTGTACTACAGAGAAGGAGGTCCAATCGACAAATTAGAAAAAGATAATCAGATTGAAAAATTATTATTAAGAAATGATTTTTTACATAAGCAAAAAAATTTGTATGAGGATGTTATAAACTTGTTTAATTCATTTGCTATTTCAATAATTGTCGCTTTATTAGGAGGGAAGTTAACAGATGATAGTGGGCGGCTTGTAAAGTTAGTGGCAATGATATTTATTATAGGGTCTTTTTTTGTTATAGTTTTTGCCAAATATGTGTATCGAGGACAAGGAGGAATTTGTCTAAATCAAGTATATGAATATGAGATTTCTAAATTGGAAGAAAAAATATCAAAGTTAGAAAATAGACTTATAATATCTAATGATAATGAAAAATACATATATACTCAATATGTTGCATTAAAAGAATTAGTAAGTAAAAAAAATAAAGATAGAAAATATAAAAAAAATAATGCAATATTGGAGGATATTGACGAATTAAGCAAGATTGATTTATGCATGGAAAAAGCAGAAAATATTTATGATAGAAAATTATATATTAATGAGAAGGAAATATATTTGGCATATAAGAAGAATAATGAGGAATGTATGGAGGAGACATTAGCAAATGAAGAATTTGAAAAATTATATAAAATATTATCAAAGTATAAAATGATAGATGAGAAGAAATTCTTGAAAGAGGAAAGTACACAAAAAATGGAGAGAAAATGAAATGGAACAGATTGTTATGTTTGTAATACAGAGTATAATAACTATTTTAGGATTTGTTATAACGTATTTGGGAATTAGATTAAATTTAAAAAATGAATTAATGAGTAGAAAGACAGGGTTGCATATAGATAGAATGACGGAGATTCCATATACAATATTAGACCTTATGAATAAGGGAAACGATAATAAAAATAAGGTTGAAAATGTTACAGTGGAAGATTTTAATAAACTTTTAACTACAATATATGCATATGGTTCACAAGACGCAATAAGAATAACTGCACTTTTGCAAAAAGAGAATTATTTAGAAGTCTTACAAGTGAATAAATATAGGATGTTAGCAATATATCCATTGTTGGCAAATCAGATAAAATATGATATTACAGGAATTGCTATTACTTCAGATTTTTGGTTTGACATGAAGATTAATGACTACAATAAAGATAAAATAATACATAATGCTTTAATAGAAGAAAATAATAAGTTAGTTAGAAAATTAAAATTAAATGAAAGGTTTTATATTGGTAAAGACAAGGTTATGAAATAGTTATATATGGCTTAGAGAGTAGTAATGCAATATAAAAAACAGGTATAATAAAATGGTATTGACAAAATGTTACAAAAGATGTAGCGAGAGTAGTAGAATTTTATGATTTTTTAAGCATACATTGGATAATGCTAATTAAAAATAAAATCGGTAAATAGAAATATTTTTCCACTAGAACAAATAGAGTGGCAAAATGAATATAAAACTTGATTTTAAGTAAATATATGCAGAAAAATATTAAGAATAGATGGGAGTATAAATTTGAATAGATTCATACCAATTATTAGGACGGATAGAAAGAGAGAGATTAATAAGTATAAAAACTTAAATTATTTTATTGCAGACGAGAAAGAATATCGCTTAATAGACAGAATAAGGACTTTACAACCAAAGTGTACTTTCGATTTTGGAGTAGAAGCAAATAATAGAGAAATATATTTTTATATTATTAAAGATGGTTCTAATACATTTTTTTCGATTTACGAAATATATGAGGAACTATATAATATAGCAATTCGTGAAGGAAGTAAATTTGTTATTGATATATTAAAAGAACAAGCTAACATAAAAATTGAAGAGAAAGAGAACAGTAAAACCAAAGAAAAACAAATAGTAAACCAAGAAAAATTTATGTATAGAGGGGTTGAATATTACATAAAAAAAACTGTGGAGATAGACAAAGAAAAAGATGGAAAAATTAATCCAAAAGACAGTTCTGTTGAAATTACATATCAAGAATTTTTTACGTTAATAAATTTAATACAGGAAAAAAGTAATACATTATTTCTATGGAGAGAAAACGATAAGACATATGTTAATGGACTAATGAGATTACTTATTGTATTGCTTTCAAATAATGAAGATATGGAAATATTATTACAAAAAGGATGGAAGTATGATGAGGACAATGAAAAATATATTTTAGATGTAAAGAGAGACAAAGAAATAAATAAAAGTAAGTATTATTTGACAGAAGATGATTATAATAATATAATTAACAAAGAATCCTAGCATTCGTCTATGACGAAGAAGGTAAATAAATAGTTTTTTTTCGAGAGTGGTTAAAGAGTAAATAAATCATTACACCCGCTTTAACCGCTCGCAGCGTGGCTCGCTGAGCGTGCATAATGATTTATTTACTCTTTAACCACAGTAGGATTCTTTTTTTTAGGAGAAATTATGGAGTATACATTATTAGAAAATATAAAAATTACAAGACCAATATTATTTTTGTGTGGACCGTATTATAATAAAAATAATAAAAGCGATAGAAGATTGATTTTACAAGAAAAAATATATGAAATACATAAGAACAAATTTTTGCCATTAGTTATTGATGATTTTTTGACAGAAAAAAATATAAAAGATAATACCATTGATATTCAATTGATGGAGGAAATCTGTGCAGCAGTTTCTGCTCAAACATATATTTTTTTAGATACAATGTCATCAGCAGCAGAATTGGGAATTTTTGCAAATAGCGCTTTTTTTAATAAAATAAAGGTATATATTCCCAAAAAAAGCGATATATACAACAAAAGTAATGTTGGATATTTTGTTCGAGATGTTGTATTAATGAAACATTCAGACAAAATAGAGTGTTTAGAATACAGACCTGCAGTTGAAAGAAATGCAATTGCCACAGATTATATTTTAGAATATTATAAGTTTGTAAATAATCAATTACCTAAAAATATCGAGGATGATATTAGAAATGATGAAATATTCAATGAAAGTGATGAACATTTTATAGAATATTTAGATTCTAATATGATGCCAGATAATCCTTATCAAATATGTTACCAAATAAGGAATAATAAAATTGATGTTAATATATCAATAAAAATATTATTCTATATAACTATATCGGTAATTTCTATTGAATATAAGAATGATATAAAAGAAAAAAATTTTTCTGTATTTGATATTAATAAGATTATTGAACAAGTTAAGAGTATAATTATTAACTCTCTTTCAGAAAAGACAAATAAAGATTTAAATACAATTGATGAAATTAATATAAATACTGTTTCAAAACATAAAATAGAAAAAATAATCCAGCATATTGTAAAGTTTGCGCATATATATTATTTATATTCACAGTTTCATTCTGTTTATTTAATGGAAAAACCAATAGGCAAAATTATAAGGAAAATAGAAGTGGGAAATCATCCATATACATTGTTACAATTATCCGATAGTCAGTTGGATTTGTTACAGGATATAAATAATGACAAAGATAAATATTATGAAAAAATTGTAATTGAAAAAAATAAGAAGAAAAGAGAAATTATAAAATATATAAATAATAATGATGGAGATAATGCTAAGAAAATACATGAATATATATTAAAAAAAATCTATAGTTATTATAGATTTAATGATAATTCATATGCATATCAAAAAGGGAAAAGTATAAAAGAGTGCGTTAATAAACATATCGAAGGAAAAAGTTTTATTAAGTATGACATAAAAAAATTCTTTGAAAGTATAAAGGAAGAAAATTTGTACAAATGTTTAGTAGATATATTTGGAATAGATAAACGTTTTATTGGTGCGTTGAAAAGGATATTTAACAGTTGCTTTTATGAAAATACATTGCCTTTGGGACTCACTTTATCTCCTGTTTTATCTGATATGTATTTAAAAAAATTTGACGATACAATTTCAAGGCAACTAGAGGAAAAAGGGATTACATATAGTAGATATGCTGATGATATTATGATATCTAGCAAAGAAATTATAGATGAAAAATTATATCATGAGATAAACAAAATGGTAACAGATGAATTAGTGAAAGTTAATCTAATATTGAATGTTAAGAAAAGTGTTTTTGTAACTTTCAATAGTAAATGTAATTTTATTAGATACGTTGGTGTAAATATTGTACAGGGGATTAATGGCAATTATTTGTCAGTTGGAAAGAAGTATATATATAGTATTGCAAAAGAATATTTAAAATATATGGACAAAGTAAATGTTTTAAATAGTGAATTATCCAGTGAATCTGATGAAGAACTAGAAGAATTAAAGAAAAATGTGTTTTATAGAAGAATGGCGATTATCGGAAAAGTATCTTTTTTAAAACAGATAGAAGGTGATAAAGGGTGTAAGAGATTAAAGAAAAGGTTAGAAAAATATGTGGATATAGATTTAGAAAAGATTTAGTGAAGGATATTATTTAACTTAGTCGTCAAACAGTCGTCATTTTTCTTTGCAAATAGAAATAATGACAGCACAGACAACCAAAATAAGCAGGAAATGCAATGAAAACTAAATAAAAAACACTAAACAATGATGAGATAATTTCGTGAAGGTGGTAGAACAGTAGGTTCAGGTAAGGTAGCTACAATTATCGAATAATACGATATAATGGCGAATAGCCTATAAATAAAGGAACTTAGGGGATTTCCCTAAGTTCCTTTTCTTTTAGTGGTACTAAAATGGTACCACTTTGTTTGACTTTTTTTCTTTAGTGCCATTATTTTAGGCTCTTTGGCAGTTACCTCTCAACTTATCAATTCAATCGACGAATCAATTTCTTAAAAGTTTGAATTATCGTTAGAATCTATTCTTGCAAATAGATCTGCCAATATTTTATAAAATAAAGAGTATTGAGAAAACTTATATTTCATTACTGAGTTATCGTAATAGATTTTTTCATACATTTTTATTTCTCCATAGGAAGGATCATATATTGTTAAATTACATATTTTATGCGATGTTAGATATAAAGAATTAGTAGCAAGCATAAAATTATTAGGTTTTGCAATGTTTAAATGACTTAAAGGAATTTTTAAAGTCATTCCAGAATAATTATTTACAATAATTTGTTTCGTATGTTTTATTCTTCTGTAAACGGTTGATTCGCTTAAGGATACCTCTTCTGCTAAAACTTTAATAGTTCTGCCTTGATTATGTTTATAATATAAATAGAAACATTCGTTAATATCATGTGATTTATTAGTTTTCACTGTTTTTTCCTCCTAATGATTTATATAGGAATATAATTGTTAAATATTGTAAAATAACACCAAAAGCGTTACTTTATGTATATACAGGAGGTGTTTGAAGATGGAGAAAATAGTAATATTACCTAAAATTCCGATATCAGTAAATACTGCAATAATGACAGATGAAGAAATTCACGAAAAGTTACAAAGAGGCTACACAGATGCAGAAGCAGGTAATGTAAGAAGTGCTGCAGAGGTATTTGCAAAATTTAGGGAGAACCATTAGATGGAATATAATGCAGTAATTACAGGGTAAGTAGAGTAGGACATGGAAGAATTTTATAATTGTTTACATAAAATTGATAAAAAGATATAATTAACATAAAATTTTATAGAAGGTAGTATAAAGATGAAAAGCAATCAGGATAATTATATAAGAGAACTGAATAAAAATCATGTTATGTTTTTCAAAGAGTTTGCAGGTGAAGATAAAAAGAAGGTTATTATTATTGATGCAACCAGAGGTACAGGAAAAGTATCTGTGAGACAGGAAAATATAGATGAGTTATTTGATAAAGGCTATAAAATATATCGAAAGAAATAGATAGGGAATTATTAATAAAAAAGAAAGCTAATTACTAATTTTCTTAACAACCTTCAAAACAAAATAAACCTGTCTTTGTGTTATACTTAAATCAACATAAAGGTCGGACAAAATTAAATATCGAAGCTACACTGTAATGTGGGATGTTAAAGGCAAGGGCGTCGGTAATATTCAAATTTGCAGTTAAAGATAAAATTGCTATTTCATTGTTGTGATGGGGTAGCAATTTTTTGTAATTTATATTTTAAAAAATCATATAATATAAAAAAATACTTTAAAAAATTATGGTCAAAAAATATAAATGGATTTTGATTTTTTTGATTGTATTTCCAGTTATAATAACAGTAATAGTGAAAATGGCGAATAAAGAAACAACCGAGAGATTCAAAAGTGGACGAACTGTTATAATTGAAAATGACGGATATACAATAAAAATGGATGTAGAGGACTTTATACCATGTGTTTTAATGGCACAGATGGAGAAAAGCGAGTTTTCCAGTGAGTTAATAAAAGCACAGAGTGTTGTGATTAGAACGTATATATATTATTGTATAAAAAATTCTCAAAGCATTGAGGCTACGCAACTGGGTTTGTCGTATATTCCATACTGTAAGTTGGAAGAAATTTGGTACAGAAAGTTTTGTGGCGAAAAAGCAAATACTCCTAGAGGATTTTTTTATAATTTAACAGGGCTTGGTAAAAGCAGGTGCCTGGAAGAAAATCTCCATTACTGGGATAGCATAATGAAGAGTACGAGAGGGAAAGTTTTAAAAAGTAACGGAAAAATTGTTCTGCCTTTGTTTCATTTGACTAGTAATGGCAATACCAGAAGTGGCGAAAAAATATTGGGGCAGGACTATGGTTATCTAAAGGAGGTAGCGTGTAAAAGTGATTTGCAGAAAAACGATTATATAGGCATAAAATATTTTACAGTAAAAGAGTTTATAGATACTCTTAACAAAAATGGGATAGTGGTATATAAGGATAAAAAAGAGAAGTTTGACTATTCCAAAATGGATTCAAAGGATCTTCTTAATATTATTAACTGTAAAAATGTTGATGAACAGGGTTATTTATTATGGGCAAAAATTGGTGATACGAAAATAAGTGGGGATTTATTTGCTAAGGCATTGGGGCTTCAATCAACCAGTTTGCAAATTGATGAGTGCGAAAAGGGAATTAGAGTTACTACAAAAGGCATAGGTCATGGCTTTGGAATGAGTTTATCCTTCGGGAATCATTTAGCGAAGGAAGGGGCAAACTGGAAAGAAATTTTACGAAAGTTTTATGACTGTTCTATAGTAGATAATTGAAAAAATCTTCATTTTTTGAATAACTTTCATTTTACAGGTCATACTATCAGTGAGGTGATAAGTATGGATAAGAAATTTATAACTGCAGTTATTGTTTGTGTTGTAGCATTAACGGCTGTGGCAAGTGGAACATATTTCATTGGTCAAAAAGGCAGGGACAATGTTGTAAATTTAAGAGAAGCAAACAATGACGCGACAACGGCAGAGGAAAATGTTAAGGTAGCTCAGGACAAAATTCAGGAAACTACTGAAGGTGACAGAGTTGCTGATGATAGCACTTATAGGGGAAGTACAGAAGGTGAAACCGAGATTGTAGCAAACAATCAGGTAGTTGAAGCCAACACAGAGTCAAATGTAAAAGAAGATGAATACATGTATGGTTTGTCATCTGAAGCTGCGGCTCAAATTAAAAAACTGAAATTTAATAAAAACAGTCAGTTGTTGTGGCCGGTACAGGGAAATATTGTAATGCCTTATGATATGGAAAGTACAGTGTATTTTTCAACTTTAGGTGAATATAGAACTAATCCGGGAATTGTAATTGGTAGCAAAAAAGGCGAGCCAATTAAAGCAGCAGCGGATGGGGTTGTGACAACTCTTGATGAAGATGAAGAATTGGGAATTTGCATAAATCAGGCGATCGGAAACGGCTACATTGCAACTTACGGTCAGGTTATTAATCCGGAAGTCGCAGCAGGAGATTATGTTGAAGCAGGTCAGACAATTGCGTATGTTAATGAACCAACAAGATACTATTCAAAGGAAGGGGACAACATTTATTTTGCAATCGCAAAAGATGGAAATCCAATAGATCCTTTAAATTACATTAATTACGAAGATTAAGTGCCATAAAAAATTATTTGTAAAAAAATATTTGTAAAAAATTCTATATGTCGACCATAAATGTAAGATTACAAATCTTTCATTAGTGGTCGGCATTTTCTGTTATAATACATTTAAGTGAAGTAAGTTTTGCATAACAAAAATGAAAAAACAAAACCAAAAGTTAGTTCTATAAAAAGAAAACAGAAAAAGCAAAACCAGAAAGTAGTTCTGGAAAACGAAAAAGGAAAAAGCAAACCAGAAGTTAGTTTTGCATTCAACCACCCTAAAATTTTTTTAAAACAGTGAAAAAACAAAAAAACAAATGGAAAAAAACAAATGGAAAAAAATGGAAAAATTTTTTGAAAAAAAAACATTTCAGAAAAACGCAGGATTATTATGTATAGAAGCTTCAAAAAACGGAGGAATAAATGATAGCGCTATATTTAGCATTAGTAGATGAAGAACAAAAAGACAAGTTTGAACAGGTATATTACAAGTATAGAAATTTGCTATATTACATAGCTTATGAAATTTTGCAAAATGAAAGAGATGCGGAAGATGCAGTTCAGGAAGCGTTTCTTCGTGTGGCAAAAAACATAGCGAAAATTTCTGATACATATAGCAGTGAAACGAAAAATTTTGTGGTGTTAATTACAAAAAGAGAAGCTATGAAAATATACAACAAACGAAAAAAGAGAGATGAGGACACAGACATTGAACTGGAAAAAGTGAGAGTTTCAGAGGCGAAAATGGTTAATGTTGTTAAATTTGCCATTGAGAAAATGCCGTACAAATACTCGTCTTTATTAACACTTAAGTATGTGATGGGATATTCGGGAAAAGAAATAGCTGAAATCACAGGTTTAAGTGAAACAAATGTAAGGCAACAACTTTTTAAAGGAAGAAAATTGTTGGAGTCTATGTTGGAGGAGGAATGAAAGTGAAACTAAATGATGACGTATTGAAACAGGCACTTGTTTTACATAATCAGGAGACAATGGAGCAAATTTCTGACATTATCAATACGCACAATTTTTCTTATAGATTTGAAAAGAAAATAAGAAGAATAAGTAGGGCGCAGAAGAAGTTTGGCGGAAACATGATAATGGAAAGGTGTACAAGATATTGTTCAAAAATTGCAACTTTCGTTTTATGTTTAGTTGTTGTCAATGTTACTTTTGTAAAAGCTTTTGACATAAATTTGTGGCAGATGGTAGTTACACAAACTGAAAATTTTATCAATGTGGACTTTACACAAACTGAAAATGATAATAGTAAGGTTGCAAAAGGAAGCAGAATGATGATAAGTAGCACCCCTGACGGTTACAAAAAAGAAAGCGAGTATTTTTCAGAAGAATTGTCGGTTCAACATTTTGTAAGTGACAGTGGAACGATTAGTTATACGGAAAGTTTGGTAAGTGACACAGCTAAGATTAAAGCAAAAGCTGAAAAAACGAAAACTGTAACAGTAGGTGCCAAAGAAGTTTTGATATCTTTTGGAGCTGAAAATATAACTGCCATGTACACTGATGACAAATATTGTCACACAGTTGAGGTACAGGGAACAGATGCAGACGAAGAATTTGTCATAAACATTATTTCTGAACTGGAGGCACGAAAATGAAAAAAATTACAGGACTAATAATATTTTTGCTGGCATTTACTACTGTTTTTACTTTTTCATTTGACAGTGTAAAAGCAAAAGAAGCAGGCACTAGCAAAGTACAGAGCAATGCCATAAAAATAAAACTAATAAACAGTTATGTTGACACAAATACTTCTGAAATTGTTATAAGAATAAAAAACAAGAATTCAAAAACAATACAGTTAAAAGGTATAATGCTAACTGACAGTGAGAACAAAAGGTACAAACTACCTTCTAATAAAAGCAAAATTCCAAAAGGGAAGACAGAGTATACAAGTATTCCTTTAAAAAAAGAAGCTGGTCAGTATAAATTAAGTTTTATTTTCAATAAGAAAAAAGTTGTTAAAACAATACCTTTAAATGTTGAAAAAGTCGTGCCGTCGGAAAATGACAAAAAAACTGCCAGCAACATTAATAACAATAATGGTAGTGACAAGAATAATAGTGGCATTGGTGGTAACGACAATAATAGTGGTGATATTAATAATGACGGAAATGGCGACCAGAATAATAATGGTGGCATTGACAACAACGGTAATAATGACAAGAATAATGACGGTAACAATAATAAATACATCCCAGCTAATATTACCAACAAGGACATAACAAATACTAAATCCAAACAACATTTAGGTCAGATCCTTTTAAACAGGGATTTTCGAATTGACAAAAAAGGAAAAAGCAATATTGTTATTTTTTCGGAGAACAGCTACAAAGATACATACAAAACAAAAATAAAAGTAATAATAAAACGGAAAAACAAAAAAGGATTTAAAGTATGTAAAAAATATGTTGAAACGAAAAAAAGCAATATAGCTTTTATAAATAAAACTTTTAAATTGAAGAAAAAAGGAAAATACAAAATGGTTGTGAAAATAAGCAGATACAAGAAAACGGTTAAAGGAACAGTGAAAGAGAGCAGCACGTATGCATCAAATACTGTAAAATTCAAATAGGAGGTATCGTATGAAAAGAACAATGAAAAAAATAACGGCAATGATAATAGTGGCAGGCATGCTTTTAACTGTAATGCCATACGTAGGCTATCAAAATGTAAATGCCAAAACTACAACAACAAAATGCCTAGCAAACAAGGGAAGCAAAACGAAAACTACAACAACAAAATGTCCTGTAAACAAGGGAAACAAAACGAAAACTACAACAACGAAATGCCCAGCAAACAAGGGAAGCAAAACGAATAAGATATATCTCTACAAGTCAGGAACTAAAAGTAGCAAAAAAACTAAAACCATACGAGTATATCAAACAAAGCAGCTTTATTTTAAAGGTATGGGGAAAGCAAAAAAAATCAAGTGGAAAAGCTCAAAGAAAAAAGTCGCAAAAGTTTCTAAGCAGGGAATTTTGACAGGGTTAAAAACAGGTAAGACAACAGTAACAGCCAAAGTCAAAAAGACAAAATACCAGATTAAAATAAAAGTTAAGAAACCATTGAAAATCAAGGGGGAGAGCGTGGGTGGTTCTCAGTTGAAGCAGGGCATATTTATTAATGACTACTATGCTTCTGATAAAAATACATTAATAAGTCCTACTTCAATAAACATGGCTCTTGGAATGGTTCTTAATGGAGCAAAAGGAAATGTTTTTTGTCCTAGCAATGTAGAAAGAAACCAGCAGGTTTATGTAACTCCCAAAAGTGAAGTCGAAAAATATCTCGGAAATAAATTAGATAAATACAACGATTATGCTAAAAAAATAATGGACGCAAAAGATAACTCCACGTTAAAAATAGCGAATTCAATATGGCACAAAAGTGGAATTAAACTAAGTGATACTTTTGAAAATGCAGTGAAAAAATACTACTATGCCACAACTAATGAAATTCCATTTGACAATACAGGGGCGGATCAAATTAACAAATGGGTGAATGACAACACAGATGGCATGATTGATAAAATCATAGATAATATTGACAAGAGTGCCTATGCATACATATTAAATGCAACGCTTTTTAACGGAAAGTGGACATGGAAATTTGACACATCAGATGTTAAGAGCAAAAAATTTAAAAAATTTAACGGAAAAAAAGTAAACGTTGAAATGATGGAAGAGGAAAGCAATAGTTATTACGAAAATGACTATGCATTAGCTTTTGAAAAAACTTATGAAAAAGATAAGAAATACTCATTTATTGGTATATTGCCAAAAGCAAAAGGAAGTTTTAAACTGGAAAACCTTAATATTGAGGAACTTTTGAAGAAAAAGAAAAAAGATCAGGTTCAAATAGGAATTCCGAAATTCGAATATGCCTGGAAGAATAATATAAAGTCTTCATTAGTAAGTGCCGGAGTAAAAGAAATTTTTAACAAATACATACCTGCATTAAATCCAATGTTTGATGACGCAGATTCGAGTAACAAATATGTGGATGAGATAATTCATAGCACAGCCATTGAAATGAATACTGACGGAACGAAAGCGGCCGCCGTAACTGCAGCTGTTGCTAAAGCAACATCAATTAGAACGTGTTCAAATAAAATACTGCTGGACAGACCGTTTGCTTACATAATAAAAAATAACAAAACAGGAGAAATACTTTTTATTGGAAAAGTAGTTGATCCAACATTGAAATAGTAAAAAGGCGCATTAAGTTGCGTCTTTTTTTGTAGCAAAAGCCTGACAAGCGATATCGTGCTTGCACGAAATATCATTTGTCAGGCGTAAGAACATCGAAAAGCTATGCTTTGAGATGCCTGCTATCTGCAATCGAGTAGGAGTCAGCCTACTCGATTGACCACAGATATATTGTAAACTTCTTGTAATAGTGCCATAAAAAAGATAAAATAGAAGAGATATTATTGTACGGAAAATAATGAAAATATAGAAAATAAATGAATAAAATTACATACATGGAGGACAAAATGGGAAAGTACATAATGGCGCTTGATCAGGGAACAACAAGCTCAAGAACAATTTTATTTGACAAAGGAGGCAATATAATTTGTCAGGCAAATAAGGAATTCGAACAGATATTTCCAAAGGCAGGTTGGGTTGAGCATAACCCAGAAGAAATTTGGATGACACAGGTTTTAACAATGGGAGAGGTAATGCGAGAGGCAGGAATTGACGGAACTGACATTGAAGCAATAGGCATTACAAATCAAAGAGAAACAACCGTTGTGTGGGACAAAAACACTGGGAAACCAATTTACAATGCAATTGTCTGGCAGTGTAGAAGAACTTCTGACATTGTGGATAAATTAGTGGCAGATGGACTGACAGATACAATAAAAATTAAAACAGGACTTGTACCTGATGCCTATTTTTCGGGAACGAAAATTAAGTGGATTCTTGATAACGTAGCAGGAGCGAGAGAGAAGGCTGAAAAAGGCGAGCTTCTTTTTGGAACAATTGACTCATGGCTTATGTGGAAATTAAGTGGCGGTGTAATTCACGCAACAGACTATACAAATGCAAGTCGAACCATGATTTATAATATCAATGATTTAAAGTGGGACGAAGAGTTGCTTGAACTGTTAAATATACCGAAATCAATGCTACCAAAGGTTATGCCGTCAAGTGGAATTTTCGGGTACACAACAGCGGAACTATTAGATGCAAAAATCCCAATAAGTGGTGTGGCAGGGGACCAGCAGGCAGCTTTGTTTGGTCAGTGTTGTTTTGAAAAAGGTGACGTAAAAAATACATATGGCACAGGGTGCTTTTTGCTTGCAAACACAGGTGACAAAATTGTTAAATCAAAAAATGGATTAATCACAACAATAGCCGCATCAACAGATAAAGTTGAGTATGCTTTAGAGGGCAGTGTATTTGTGGCTGGGGCAGCGATTCAGTGGCTTAGAGACCAGATGCATTTGGTTGACAGTGCAGCAGAGAGCGAGGATGTTGCCTCAAAAGTTCCGGATACAAACGGTGTCTATGTAGTTCCCGCATTTACGGGGATGGGTGCTCCATATTGGAAACAGGATGCAAGAGGCATGGTAGTTGGAGTAACAAGAGGTACAAGCAGAGAACATTTTGTAAGGGCAACTTTGGAGTCTTTGGCATATCAGACTAACGATGTATTACAGGCAATGGAACAGTATATGGGACAGCCAATTAATACAATAAAAGTAGACGGCGGTGCCTGTGCTAACAATCTGTTAATGAAGTTTCAGGCAGATATTTCCCAGAAGAAAGTTAAGCGACCTTCAGTGATAGAAACTACAGGGCTGGGAGCAGCATATTTGGCAGGTTTAGCCACAGGTTATTGGAAAAACAAAGAAGAGATAAAAAGAAACATGTCAATAGATAAGGAGTTTGTTCCACAGATGAGTAAAGAAGACGTTCAGGAAAAACTAAAGGGCTGGAACAAAGCTGTAAAGTGTGCAATTATTTATAGTGAAGAATAAGATAAAAGTAAGACCGGATTGTTGTTTTGACAATAACAATCTGGTCTTATAAGTTTTTAATAAAATGACTATATTAATGATACCATATGCTGATATAATCAGAACAGATATAAAATTCATATTAACCATATATGAATTACTTACATTAGGAGGAAAATTATGAATAGTAAAGTAGTATCAAAGATTGTATTAACAGCACTTTTTGCGGCATTAGTTTATGTTGCAACTTCAATTATCAGATATCCTACATTTGGAACTCAAGGTTATATAAATATTGGAGATACCATTGTATTATTAAGTGCATGGCTTATTGGTGGTGTTTATGGAGCACTTGCAGCTGGAATCGGTTCAGCATTAGCTGATCTATTAGCACAGTATGTAACTTATGTACCGGGAACATTTATCATTAAGTTTTTAATGGCACTTGTTGCATATTTAATTTTTACAGCATTTAAGAAAACAAATATTAACAAAGTTGTAGCTTACATTGTAAGTGGTGTAGTTGCAGAATTAATTATGGTATTTGGTTATTTCTTATATGAAAGCACAATATTAGGATATGGACTTGCAGCAGCAGCTTCAATTCCAAGTAACGCCATTCAGGCTGGAACATGCTTAGTAATTGGTTACATTGCAATCGGAGTTTTAGAAGGCGCAAAAGTTCCAAACTTACTTAAAAAATACGTGTAGATAAAGTCCCCCAATGGTGAGAACCATTTTTATAAAACTTTAAGGTAAAGGTTGAATTTATTTCAACCTTTGCTTTTACGTTAGGGAGAAATATTGTGGAGTACCAGATATAAAAATGTGTAATTAGAAACAGTTTGTTAAGCATATAAAAAGTTTTAGTAATTATAAATAGCAGATTAAACATGGAAAATGTTGAAAATATTATGGAGTTACTTTCTTATTAAAGGAAAATATATTTGTAAATAATATAATATTGGTATAAAATATAAAAAGATATTAAGATTAAAAAGTTATTTTTTATAACTTTAGGAGGCGTAGAATGTATACTGAACTTACAAAACAGGCAGAAGAAGTTACAAGAGAGATTGTCGAAAAAGCAGGACTTACAAAGGGACAGATTTTCGTAGTAGGCTGTTCATCAAGTGAGATTTGCGGAGACAAAATTGGAACTAATTCAAACCTTGAAGTGGCACAGGCTGTATTTAAGGGAATTTATCAGGTTTTACAGGAAAAGGGCATATATTTAGCAGCCCAATGTTGCGAGCATCTTAACAGAGCAATTATCGTTGAGAGAGATGCAGTACCTTTTTCAGACATAGTTAATGTTGTGCCTCAACCAAAGGCAGGTGGTTCTTTTGGAACAACTGCATACAAAACATTTGCAAATCCTGTTGCAGTTGAAGAAATCAGAGCTGATGCAGGAATTGACATAGGTGGAACACTTATCGGCATGCACATTAAGAAGGTTGCCGTTCCTGTTAAGTTAGAACATAACAAAATCGGTGAAGCAAACGTTCTTGCTGCAAGAGTTAGACCAAAATTCATTGGCGGAGAAAGAGCAGTGTATAACAAAGATTTAATGTAAAAAGTTTTAATTAAATAAATTTACTTAGAAAGCAATTCGTAGACTTAACTTAAAGGAATAATGATACAGAATTGCTTTTTATTTATGGAATAAGAAATTTCTCCGGAATTTCTTATTCCATAAATAAACGTTCCACTAGGGATATACTCTGGCGTGAAAAGAAAATAGTTGCGGACGGGCATGCATTGGTTGCGTAGAATGTCGCAAGCGACATTCTTTATTATTAAAAGAAGGGAGAAGGCGGTTGTATTTTAAGAATACATCGTGTAAAGAACAGATGAAAATATTGAAAAATAGGAAAATGATATCTTATCTGCTTATTGTATGTATGGTTGTTACATATGCACTACCTAATAGCTTGGTAAAGGCAAAAGAAAATAAAATATCAGGTCAGTGTGGACCTACAGCATATTTTCAGTTAGAAAAAGACGGAACATTACGAATTACAGGTAGTGGGTACATAGATATTAACCAGTTTCAGGATTTGCAGGATGCACATTTGGAGGATAAAACAATAAGAATTGTTCTTGAGAAAGATATTAAAAATGTTCCTGACGAAATATTCAAAAATTATACAAAAGTTGTAGAGGTTGAATTGCCAAATCATTTGGAAACAATCGGGAAGAACTCCTTTGCAAACTGTACTGCATTGAAAGAAATAATTCTACCGCGCTGGCTAAAGACAGTAGATGATTATGCTTTTTTTAATTGCACAAGTCTTGAGAGTGTGTATATGTTGTTATGTACTTACACGAAAAGTTATACAAATTACGAAGCAGGAACCATAAGTGATTATGCTTTTTATGGATGTAACAATATTAAAGTAGTATTAACAGGTGTTAGTCAACCGTCTAAAATGCCACAGCAGTGGCCTGAAACAATAGAAAAAGCTTATGGCAACAAAAGATGTAAAATATGGCAATATACAGGTGAGAATGTAGAAAAAATTAAACTTAGCGCTGCATCTACTCCTTCGGATAGTATAAATTATGTTATTTTCGGTGATGAACTTTCTATTATAAATAATGAGGGGGTAATAGATACGTAAATATCCTGTAATTCAAAAAAAGTTATTGTATGTGGTGATATAACTGCAATAGAGGAAGGAGGATTCAAAAACTATACTAATTTAGAGGAAATTTATTTACCTGAAAGTATTGAAAGAATAGAATACGGTGCTTTTAGAGGTGATTCAAAATTAAAAGAAATTACAATACCAAGTAAAGTAACAAAAATCGCTGGAAAAGCGTTTGATGAGTGCACGTCATTAACAACAATGACAATTAAAAATCCAAACATTGAAATCGCTAAAGAAAATATGCCAGTAAATTTAAAAACAATATACGGTTTTAAAGATTCTACAGCAGAGACTTACGCAAAAGAAAACGGAATAGATTTTATAAGCATAGATTTAGATTATGAAAACAATGATGGAGAAACAGAAACATCGGCTACAACAACAGGGACTAACAGTGATGGAACAACAGGAGTGACAGATAGTACAACAGAGACAAGCAGTGATGTATCAACAGGAACAACAGAGACAAAAAGTAATATATCAACAGGAGCGACAGAATCCGGTGAATCGGAAACATCTACAACTAAAGATAATACATCAGTTAAGCCAACTGTAACAACTGAAAATAGAACATCTAATATAAGTACAACAGAAAATATAGAAAGCCAGACTACACCTGAAATTACGACTACAGATAAAAATGTAGAGTTTACAGAAAGTCAGACAACACCAGTAGTTACAACTACGGATAAAAATGCAGAAAGTCAGATAACACCTGTTAGTGCTACCACAGGTAAGAAGCCAGGAAACCAGACAACATCAGGCAGAAATAATACTGAAACTACTAAAGCACCATTTGATATTACACCATCGGGCAAATTCAAAATAAAAAGTGTAAAAGAACTGAATTACCATTCTGTGAAATTGTCATGGAAAAAAATAAAGAATGGCAATAGTTACAAAATATACAAAGCACAAAAAGATGGTCAGTTCAAATTAATCGGAAAAACAAAAAGCAACATATTTATTGATTCAAAGGTAAAACCTGGTAAAACATATTTTTACACAATACAGGCAACTGGAAAAAATAATAAAGTAACCTGGTCAGTCATTTGGTCAACATATGTTAGAGGCGTGCCTAAAAAGCCTAAATTAACTTTAAGAAAAAGCAAAACCATATGGATTTTGTCATGGGGAGTAATAAAAGACAACAGCAAAGGCGTTGAGGTGTATATGAGAAAAGGCACCCAAGGAAAATTTAAAAAAGTGAAAACAATTAAAAACATAAAAAAGAGCAAAAAGAAAAAAGGTGCTACAGGAATGACGGCTGATGTAAGCAGGCTGAAATCCAAAGGAACTTATTTATTTAAAATAAGAACCTACGCTATAGTTAATGGAAGAAAAATTCATAGCCGTTGGTCTAAAACAAGAAAAGTTAAAAAATAGAATATAAGAGAGAACAAGAGGTCAGTTTGAGAAAAAATGGTATATAGTGCTGTGATATAATTACGTTATCGGAAACGTATTATAAAAAGATTCTAAAGTAATATATATGGTAATGAAATGGGCACAAGTAAGTGCAAGAAGTAGTATGTTAGACGAGCCAGATATACTACTTTAGAATAAGTGAAAAGGAGAAAAAGCTTATGGAGAAGTACATGAAGAAATTATCAGTATTTGTAGTTGCAATAGTGATGTCACTTATATTAATCCCAACAACAAATACAAATGCAGCACAAAAACCAAAACTAAACAAAAAATCAGCAACAATTTATGTTGGAAAAACTGTTAAACTTAAGGTAAAAGGTAATAGAAAAAAAGTTAAATGGTCATCTTCTAACAAGAAAGTTGCAACAGTAAGTAGCAAAGGAAAAGTCAAAGGTAAGAAAGCCGGCAAGGCAACTATTACTGCGAAAGTTGGAAATAAGAAACTAAAATGCAAAATTACTGTTAAACAAAAAAGTGTCAAAAAAGCGAATAATAAGAAACCTGTTGTTACATATACAAAGACTTCGGTAAAACAGAAAATAGCAAATGCCTGCAAAAAATACGGCAAGTATAGTAGTGATTCAAACGGCTCATATTATTATTTAGATGCAATTAATGAAAGCACTAATATGTGTGTATATACACAGGTTAAATATTATCCAAGCACAGATATTATTAGGATAAATAATTTAAGTGGATATGATAGATCTAATATGAACATTATGGTATATTTCGATATTGAAAGTGTAAGCGACAGTACATGCAGTGTTACTTTTTATGATGGAGATTCACAGTATTATGGTAATGGTATAATGTACAAACTGTTAATGGATGAAGAGTCAGCTGTAATCTTTTATGATACAAACATGTCATACACATTGGAAGATACTGCAGAAAAATTAACTACTACATCAGCAAGATTAGCGTTGACTGTGTTTGAACAAATCATGTTATCATATAACGTGGGTGTAACATCAGCAGATTTAGGATTTTATTAAAATTTTATAATCATATTAAAAATTAAGAGATATTTATGAAGACATGAGAATTGATTCAAAAATATACACTCCACGTGACAGTCAAGCTCATTCATATCCCCACTGGCTATTTCGTAGAGCACTGCTGTCAGATAATATAAAAAGTAACCGCCATCTAGCCTGAAAATAGTGGCGGTTACTTTTTTAACCAAAACAATCAGGACTAACCGTCTATCGGTAGTACCTTTTGTAATATTATAGTAGCAGATGGTTATTGATATTTCAAGAGTATTTTGATTATACAACTTATGAGCAACCACCAGCTTAAATCAGCTTTCCTAATTTTCGATTGAGATTGTCGCAAAATTAAAATAAAAAGTTGTTGTCTAAGCATGAAAGTTTTGAAACATCTAACACATTCGAATTGTGACTGTTTTATATATATAAATAACATATTAGGTTGGAGTAAAAGTGACTATAGTGGTATTGTGTGATATAATTTATATATAAAAAATAAGCGTAAAATAACACAAAAAATCTCAAATTTATAGAACATAATAAGAGGTTATTCGTGGCAGGAGGGTAGAAAGATTATGAACATATTTAAGAGCTGTAAAAAGACAATTACATATTTAGTAATATTAAGTATGGTTGTAGCAGGAGTAGTTCCTACATCTTTTGTAAAGGCAGAAGAAGAGAATACATCGGAAAATACTACAGAAGATTCTTTAATTTACAAAAACATCAAAGGTCAATGTGGTCCACAGACTTATTTTCAATTGGAAAAGGATGGAACACTGCGTATTACAGGTACGGGAGAGATAGATATAGAACAGTTTGATGACCTTCAAAAGGCAGAAATCTCTGATAAGGTTTTAAAAGTTGTCATGGACAATGAAATTACAAATATACCTGATGGAATGTTTAAAAACTATAAAAATATTAAAGAAGTTGAGCTTCCAAATGGTCTTGAAATCATAGGCAAGAATGCTTTTGCAAACTGTAAAAGTTTGAAAGAGATAGTATTACTCAGGCATATAAGCAAAGTGTCTGACTATGCATTCTTTAATTGTACGGGGCTTGAATCTGTATACATTTTTTTAACATCTAACGCAAATCCAAATGGACATTATGATACAATTCCATGTGGAACAATTGAAGAGAATGCTTTTTATGGATGTAATAATATAAAAAAAATAACATCAGCATATACAACAAATTTTCCAAAATCATGGCCCGATAGTGTAGAAGAAATACATGCAAATTTTAGATCAGGTTTAGCATCATATGCAAAAGAACATGGAATTACCTTAATAAAATTTGAAAGTTCTGAATATCAGACCTGGCCTGATGTTGGGGAAAATGTGGTAGGTTATACGGATGGATTCTATTTTGTTGGTAATAAAGGTGTTATTATTAAAAAAGATATATTGCCGGAGTTAGGCTGTAAAACTGTAATAATGGGCAATGGAGTTGAAGGAATTGAGACATCAGGGATGAGTTATAAAAGAGAACTTGAATATGTTTACCTGCCTGAAAGTATTAAATACATTGAAAATTATGCGTTTCAATATGATGCAAAACTTAAAGAAATCACAATTCCAAGTAAGGTACCCAAGATAGAAAATCATACCTTCGATAATTGCCCTGAATTGACTACTATGACAATCAAAAATCCTAATATCAAACTGGCAAAAAAAGGTATGCCTATGAATTTGAAAACAATATATGGCTTTAGAAATTCTACAGCACAGCAGTATGCTGAAGAAAATGGGATCGAGTTTATCAGTATTGATATTGATAAGGAAGAGGAAACAACTACTACGGAATCAACTACTCAGGCTACAACGATTACAACTACAAGTCAGATTACAACGCCAGAACTTATCACTGATTCAATTACATCAGAGACTACAGCAGGGTCCACTACTGTTCCTAAAATATCAGAAACTGTAACAGACCAAAAAGTAGAAACGACTGAAAATACAACTGAAACAGAAGAAACTACTATGAATTCAACAACTGTCAATGTTACATCTGCAGATGTCAGTACAACAACAGAAGAAAGCAAAACAAATGAGAGTTTTTCGGAAGAATCAACATCAGATTTAACTACCGATAAAATATTTTCTACTACAATTATAACCGAAAAACAATCTTTTGAAGTTGTGACATCCGGCGAAACTGGCAGAAAAGAAAAACTTTCATTAAGCCGTGTAAAAGAGAAAAATTATCATACAGTCAGATTGATATGGAAAAAGATAAACACATCAAAGGATTATGAGATATATAGGGCTGAAAAGAAGTCGGGAAAATACATATCGGTTAAGAAACTGAAAAGTGGTGTTTATTCCGATTCAAAAGTTAAGGCCGGAAAGAAATACTTTTACAAAATAAAAACTACTTCAAATGATGGTAAAGTCATATGGTCAGGTACTAAAGAAATTTATGTAAAGGGTACACCTAACAGACCTAAGTTGTCCATAAAAAAGACCAAAAGTAAATGGACACTGACATGGGGGATAATTGGTGATAACAGCAAAGGATTGCAGGTGTACATGAAAACCAGCAAAAAAGGTAAATTTGTAAAGGTAAATGAAGTTAATAAACTTAAAAAGAAAAGGAACAAAAAAGGTATAACCGGTATGTCCGGTAGCCGTAGTTCTTTGGATAAAAAAGTTACATATTTCTTTAAAGTAAGAACCTACGCAGTTGTAAATGGCAAAAAGGTTTACAGCCGATGGTCTAAGGTAAAGAAAATGAAAGGATAAAAGTAAAAAGATATGCTATCTATCAAAGTGGTAGATAGCATATCTTTTTTGTGGGAAAATTGGTTAGAGAGGGGTCAGTTGTTGAAAAAAGTGGGAAAGAGTGTATGGTATAATAGTTTTATCATTGAAATTGTAGAAAGAGGTAGTAATATGGCTAAGCAAGTTAAATTTGGAGAAAAAGATTTAGAATTAGTAAAAAGGATAGAAGATTTTCAAAAAGAACAAAAATTGCCATCATTTATTGAAGCTGTTCGTGTACTTTGTGAAAAGGGATTACAAGTAAACGAACTTATGAAGTATTAGGAAAAATAGAGAAAGGAAATGTCAAACTATGAAACAGATAAAGAAAAAAATAGCTATTGTACTAACATTAATTTTGTCAATATCGATGATACCAACAATGGATGTAAGTGCAGCAAAAAAAGTAAAATTAAGTAGGACAACTGTAACTATTTATGTAGGAAAGACAGTTACTTTGAAGTTAAAAAATAACAAAAATAAAGTAAGATGGAGTTCATCTAACAGAAATATTGCTACAGTTACAAAAAAAGGTAAGGTTAAGGGGAAGAAAGCCGGCAAAACAACAATTACTGCAAAAGTAGGAAAGAAAAAGTATCGATGCAGGGTTACGATAAGGAAAAAATTTACAAAACATATAAGACCACAGCCAACTACAAAGCAGACGGAACAACCAATAACTAAACCTTCGAAACAAGAATTGTCAATTACTGATTATTACAATAAGTTGAAAAATTTTATTATTTCAAATGGGCTAGCAAGTAATAATTTTGAAAATAAATATGTGCAAATATATCATAATGATCTTATTTATGAATGTAGCTTAATATATAATAAAAATACAGATATGTATAGATTTGAAGTTGTGGCAAATATGAGTGAAAAGGGCACAATATGGTTTAATATGAGTAAATCTCCAATTATTAAATATGAAATATCAAGTGTTTTTTTTAACTATACAGCACAGTCTAATTTTGAGGGAGCAAAATATACTAAAAACAAAAATACTACTGTAGGTTATGTAATAAATAGTAATAGAGGTGCATCTTCTGAAGATGAAATTAAAGATTATGCAAATACTTATTTGAGATTAAATTTTGTTTTGATGGATAGAGTAATAGGTGGCAAAGTTAAAATATCGTTGGCAAATTTGGGAATGACTGATTATAACAGAGATGTTGCGGTCAAATTACCGTACATTAAGGATTCAAATAATAATGTAGAACATCCAACAACAGTCAAACCAACAGAATCTACAACAGTCAAACCAACGGAACCCATAACAGAACAACCTACGACAGTCAAACCAACGGAACCCATAACAGAACAACCTACGACAGAACAACCTACAACTCAGGCGACACCATTTAAAACAAAAGAAGTGTATGGTGGTGTAGAAGTTTCTGGGTACAAAGGATATGACAGTAATGTAGTCATACCAAATACAATCAATGGGAAAAAAGTTGTTGCTGTTGGAGAACGTGCATTTGTTGGATATAGCGAATTAGAAAGTATCACAATACCAGATGGGGTTGTAAGTATAGGGAATGAAGCATTTTATAAATGTAATGGTCTGAAAAAAATTATTCTTCCAAATAGTTTAAAAAGCATCGGAGATAATGTATTTAATGAATGTTGTACATTAAGTGAAATTACTATACCTGAAAGTGTAACCAATATAGGAGAAAGTGCATTTAGTGGATGCAAATTATTATATTCAATTATCATACCAAAAGGAGTGACAAATATAAAAAATGGTACATTTAAGTACTGTTCAAATTTAACTGATATAACAATCCCCAATGGTCTGACAAGGGTAGGAGAAAGTGCATTTGAAGGATGTTATAAACTAATAAAAATTGATTTTCCTGAAGGTGTGACAAGTATAGAAAAAAACACATTTAGTGGATGTAGCAGCTTAAAAAACATGACGCTTCCTGATAGTTTAAAGAAGATAGAAAGTGGTGCATTTGATTATTGCAGTGAGTTGTCAAGGATTATACTTCCCGATAATTTGATAAGTATTGGGGATGGAGCATTTTCTCAATGCAGAAATTTAATTGATATAGAAATACCAGAGAGTGTGACAAGTATAGGAGATGTAGCTTTTTGTGAATGTAGTAAATTAGAAAATATTACATTAACGGATGGAAAAATAAATATAGGATATAGTGCGTTTAGGGGTTGTAGTAGTTTGAAGAGTATAACAAATTCAAATAAATTTGCAAAAGAAACAGATTTAGATGGTGGTGCAAGTATAGGTCTGAGAGCGTTTGAGAATTGTTATAATTTGCAAAAAGTGATAATTCCAAATGGGGTAACTCAAATAGGTGAAGGAGCATTTAGAACTTGTAGCAGTTTGAAAAGTATCACAATACCAAACAGTGTAACCGATATAGGTGAAGGAGCATTTTCTGAATGTAGCAGTTTGAAAAGTATCACAATACCAAACAGTGTAACCGATATAGGTGCAGGAGCATTTTCTCAATGTAGCAATTTAGATGATATAACAATTTCAGAGAGCCTGACAAGTATAGGTGGAACAACATTTTATAAATGTACTAATTTAAGAAATATAACCTTACCAGATAGTGTTATAAGTATAGGTGGCTTGGCATTTAAAGAATGTACTAATTTAAAAAATATAGATATGCCCAAAACAATGACTTACATTGGAAATGATGCATTTAGAAATTGCATTAATTTGGAAAGTATAATAATTCCGGAAGGCTTAACGAGTATATCCGATGGCACTTTCTCGGGATGTAGTGGATTGATTAGCGTTACGATTCCAAATAGTGTAGCAACTATACAACATTATGCATTTAATCAATGTACTAGTTTGAATAGAGTTATAGTTTCAGATAGTATCACAGAAATAGCAACACCAGATAATGCAACAGGAATTGAAACTGGCGCTTTTTATTGCTGTAGTAATTTGAGGAATATATCAATTCCAAATACTGTATCAAGCATAGGAGAAGTTGCGTTTAAAGGTTGTAAAAGTTTAGTTAATGTCACAGCAAAAGGCGTAACAGATATAGGGAATTTGGCATTTTCTGAATGTAGTAGTTTGGAAAGTATCACTATTAACAAACAGGTTTCCTATATAGGAAATAGCGCATTTGATGAATGTACAGATCTTACTGAAATTATTACATCTGATGTACAAATAGGTATAAAAACATCAAATAATGTGGTGGGTATAGGAGATAATGCATTTAAAAATTGTAAAAAATTAAGAAACGCCATAGTTCCAGATAGGGCAACAAGTATTGCTAATGGTGCATTTTTTGGTTGTATCAGTCTTGTTAGTATAGTAATTCCAAAGAGTGTAACGAGTATCGGGACTATAGCATTCTTAGGATGCATTAATTTAACAAGTATAACAATTCCAAGTAGCGTTACTGCTATAGGTGAAGGTACATTTTTAAATTGTAATGCCCTAACGGAAATAAAGGGAGTGAAAGGTTCGTTTGCAGAAACCTGGGCAAAAGAAAATGGATATACGTTTATAGTACAGTAAAGAAAAAAGTAGTTGATTGAGTTCATATAACAATATTGTGTTCTCAATCAGCTATTTTTTATTAAAGTTGAATGAGTGGAAAAAATGATGTGTGAGGGGGCAGTTGTTGAAAAAAACGCCATATATTATATGAAAAAGATTATTATAGTTCTGATAATGAGTTTAGTGTTAAATTATTTGTTTCAGGAAAGAAAACTTACGATGCTAATGGATCAAATTATAGTTCATATGTACCTGTTGGATGGAAATTATATGATTCAAATGGTAGTGTAGTTGAAACAGGAACAGTATATTCACCTGATATAGCAGTGGGAGAGAGTTTTACTGATGCATATGGTTATATTAGTACGGACTTGAAACCAGGATATTATAATTTAGTATTTATAGATACTATATAGGTAGATACTTAGGTTGAGAGGAAAGACATAAAGTTAAAACCATCAAGGGAGAACAACATAAGTATTCTTTTATTAGCAAGGGTAAAATAAAAAAGAAAAAACATGTATAAAATGAAAAATCAGTTTGAAATACCTGTCACATTCGAATTGTGGCAGGTATTTTTATATATAAATAGTTGCAGTAAAAATGACTATAGTGGTATGGTGTGATATAATTTATATATAAAATACAAGCGTAAAATAACACGAAAGATCTTATATTTATAGAACTTAATAAGAGGTTATGCGTGGCAGGAGGGGAGAAATAGTATTACTTAAGCATATAAGCAGAGTGTCTGACTAGGCATTCTTTAATTGTACGGGACTTGAATCTGTATACATTTTTTGCCATCTAACGCAAATCCAAATGGAGGTTACGATAAAATTCCATGTGGAACAATTGAAGATAATGCTTTTTACGGATGTAATAATATGAAAGACGTAACAACAGGATATGCAGTAAATTTTCCAAAATCATGGCCTGATGGTGGGGAAAATGTGGTAGGTTATACGGCTGGATTCTATTTTGTTGGTAATAAAGGTGTTATTATTAAAAAAACTATGTTGCCGGAGTTAGGCTGTAAAACTGTAATAATAGGTAATGGAGTTGAAGGAATTGAGACATCAGGGATGAGTTATAAAAGAGAACTTGAATATGTTTACCTGCCTGAAAGTATTGAATACATTGAAAATTATGCGTTTCAATGTGATGCAAAACTTAAAGAAATCACAATTCCAAGTAAGGTACCAGAGATAAAGGATCAAATTTTTGCTAATTGCCCTGAATTAACTACTATGACAATAAAAAATCCCAATATTGAACTGGCAAAAAAAGGTATGCCTATGAATTTGAAAACAATGATGGAGAGACATCAGATAATACAACAACAGAGGCAAGCGGTAATGTAACAACGGAAGTGACTAACAATACATCAACAGAATCTGGTGAGTCTGAAACATCTGAAACTAAGGAAAATACACCGGTTGGACCAACAGAAACAAGCCCAAATAGTACATCTGATATAAACCCAACAGAAGATTCAGGAAATCAGACAACGTAAGGCAGGAATAATACTAAAATTACGAAATGATATTTTGATATTACACCATCAGGCAAATTCAAAATAAAAAGTGTAAAAGAACTGAATTACCATTCTGTAAAATTGTCATGGAAAAAATAATAAAGTAACCTGGTCAGTCATTTGGTCAACATATGTTAGAGGCGTGCCTAAAAAGCCTAAATTAACTTTAAGAAAAAGCAAAACCATATGGATTTTGTCATGGGGAGTAATAAAAGACAACAGCAAAGGCGTTGAGGTGTATATGAGAAAAGGCACCCAAGGAAAATTTAAAAAAGTGAAAACAATTAAAAACATAAAAAAGAGCAAAAAGAAAAAAGGTGCTACAGGAATGACGGCTGATGTAAGCAGGCTGAAATCCAAAGGAACTTATTTATTTAAAATAAGAACCTACGCTATAGTTAATGGAAGAAAAATTCATAGCCGTTGGTCTAAAACAAGAAAAGTTAAAAAATAGAATATAACTATACAACGTAAGAAACAGTTTTACAGAATTTAAACAGGCATTTCTTTATTTATTATCATTTATGAAAAGAAGAAATACAGAGTTGAAAAATTTTGTAGGACTGTTTTTTATGTAATAAGTAATTTGTTGAAATAATTATTACATAAAAGGTATTTATCAATTAGTGAAAATTTATATGAAAAAAATTGTGCAAAAAGGTCAAATTTTGAAAAAAACTAACAAAAAACATGGTAAAATATTACTATGAGACAGAGGGAAAATATGGAAGAAGGGAGAAAGTTATGAACAAAGATATGGATTACGATGCTTTAAGAAATGATTTGGAAGATTATTATGGTACGGCTATGTTTGGAGGTGCTGGTATGGCAATGGGTGGCTTGTCGGATGTAGAAAGTGCATCAGATGACAGACTGATTGAAATTGCTGCAAGGGAAAGAATCAATTTAGGAAAATATGAAAAATAAAGTGTTAAGAACGGAAAAATGCGAGATAAGGAGAGATAAAAATATGGCAGAAGTTTATTGTGACTTTAGGTTGGATGCAAATACTGACAAAGAATTTGAAATAATAAAGGAAATTTTGGAACACAAAATACTAAATCAGAAATATGTTTTTTATAGTGTTGACGAATATGACTCAGAGAATAGAAGCATAATATTTGATGAAGCATCAGGAGGTCTTGAGAATACTGTTCTAAGCCTTGTGGCAGAAATAAATAGCTATATAGATGAACTTGCAGAGCTGCAGGAATCGGAAGCGGACAAGGAAATATTTAGAAATTTTCATTATGAAGTATATGCGACAATACTTGATTGTTATTGTGGTCTTTCACATGATGTTATTATAGAGAGAAATAATGGCAAGGTAACAATGCAAGAGGAAGAAGAAGTTTCGTCTTATGATATTTATTTTAGTAACGAAGATGAGGCAAAAGATGAATACGAATTTGTATGCAGTAGAGTAAGACAAATATCTGGTCCCGATCCTTATATTATGCCATTGGAAGAATTTATGAAAAGAAAAGGAGATACGATTTATATAAGATATGAGGGAATGACAGATAAGAGTCCGGGATGGGATGACCCGGTAGAATTGATTTTTAATAAAAATTGAAATTAATTATTCAGACAGCCTTTAATACATACTGGATGCACGCGAGTGCAGTAGTCTGGAAGAGCTAGTTAATAAAATGACGAAAAATAGAAGATAGTAGGAGGATAGCGGAATGAAGTTATTTGTTACAGGTGATAATCACATAGGAAGAAAATTTGATAAATACAGTATTAAAAATCTGTTGGTAGAAAGCAGATTCACTTGTCTTAAGGATATGATTGAAACTGCAGAAAAAGAGCAATGTGAGTTCTTTGTTATTACAGGGGACCTTTTTGATAATACTTATGCAATAACAAAAAAGGATGTTAAACGTGTAGTTGAGATTCTTGCAGGTTTTAATCAGAATGTTTTGGTGCTTCCCGGAAATCACGATTTTTATTCAGGTAATGAACAGCTGTGGAATGATTTTATGACTATGGCAGATGCTCATAGCAATATTATTGTACTTAATGAATATCAGCCGTATGAATTTGATAGTAGTGATGGACCGGCTGCTTTTTATCCTGCTTATTGCGATAGTAAGCATAGTGACACTAATCGCTTGGATTGGATAAAGGAAGAGAATATTGATGGTGTGAGCAAGTATAATATTGGTATTGCTCATGGCGCTTTGGAAGGACTTGCAATTGATACAGAAGGGGCGTATTTTCCAATGACTAGAACTGAGCTTGACAGTATTCCAATGGATGTGTGGTTATTGGGACATGCTCATGTGACAGAACCTGCAATTCCAGCTAATGAGGAAAAGACCGGCTATACTATTTTTAATGCCGGAACACATGAACAACTTGATTTGCACAATAATACAGAAGGTAATGCCTTTGTGATTACATTGCAGAACAATGATGGAATTAAGAAAATTCTGGCTAAGCGTGTAGTAACCGGAAGAATAAGATACTACGATGAGAAGTTGGCTTTTAATGCTACAGACAATAAGTCTTTAGAAAAGACTATCGAAGAATTGGTAAAAGATTATTCTAGCAACTCAATTGTAAGACTGACAATCTCCGGAAGTATAGATGCATCTGAATATCAGAAAAAAGAAGCAATTTACGAGGCTCAACTTAGTAGATTCTTGGATCACATGATTTATGATAATGATCTAAGTGAGAAAATTACCAGTGAAAAGATTGAAAATGAATTTTCAGAGATTGGTTTTGCAGCCAAATTTTTGAAAGGGTTATTGGATGATCCGGTGGAGCTTCAGATGGCGTACGATATTGTGAAATCATTGAAATAGAGGAGGTTGTACATATGAATATTAAATCAGTTAAAACTAGACAGTTTGCAGGTATTAAGAATAAAGAGGTTGAATTTGAAGAAGGACTAAATGTATTGGTTGGTAATAATGAGACTGGTAAAAGTACCATGGTTGAGCTTATTTATCAGACTTTATATAGAGACTCTAAGCTTAGTAGGAGTAAGAAAGAAGACAAAGATTTCATTGCAAGATTTATGCCTTCTGATTCCAAGGGAGATGTTGTAGATGGAACGTTAGTGTTCGCTACAGATGATGGTCTGTATACCCTTCAGAAGAAGTGGGGGGCTTCAGAGATGTGTGAACTAGAGTCTTCAAACGACGGAATTATTGCAAATGAGAAAAAGATTAGAGAGATAATTGATGGTGAATTGGTTTACAAGAGGGGGCTTTATGATGATGTGGTTTTTGCATCTCAAAAAAGTCAGGCAAATGTGGTTGAACACATTTTAAACAAGCTAGACAAAAAAGCACTTGTAAAACAGGATTTGGTTTCTATTATTGCGTCCGAAGGAATGTCATCAACAGAAGGGATTGCTCCGGAAGAAATTGAAAAGATTATTCAGGAAAAGATTGATGCACTTAGTGGACATTGGGATTTTGTAAATGATGGTCCTGATAAAAAACGAGGAATTGAAAATAAATGGGTTCAAGGTGTAGGAGCTATTCTGGAGGCTTATTATACTAAAGCAGAACTTGAGGGTACTTTGCAGAAGAGTGAACTTGCTGAAAAAGCTATTGATAATGACAATAACAAAATCAATGAAGCTAAAGAAAAGCTGGAAAATTACAAGAATGAAGAGAAAGAGTATGCGCGTTATGAAGTAGCGCTTGCTACTTATAATAGTAATATGAAACTTAAGGATGAGTATTTAAAGGCGAGAAACAAAATTTCTGCAGATTTAAAGGAATATCCACAGCTTCTCAAAGACTATGAAGAAGCTTTGCATTTAAAGACGCTTGCTAAGGCTCAGACTATAATTTCGCAGTATAAAGAAATCCAGGAAGCAAAAGATAGTCTTGATGAGGCAAAAAAAACAATCGAAGGGAAGACAGAAATAACCGCTGAAGATGATAAAAAGCTTGTTGATCTTGAGTCAGATATTAACAGTTTGCAAGCACAGCTTTCTAATCTTAATCTTGTAGCTAATATTAAGAAGCTTGGAAACACCGACATTCAGGTCAAATCAGTTGCTACAGGCAAGGACGTAGATATTTCTGCCGGTGAATTTGATATTAATGAAACTGTAGAGATTACAGTTCCAGGTGTTATGAGTATGACAATTGCAGCAAAGGGCGTAGATGTGGAAAATGTTAAGCGACAGCTTGATGAAAATAATAAGGAAAGAGAAGTACTTCTTTCAAAATGCAAAGTAAAGGATCTTGATGAACTTAGAACTAAGAGAGAGGAGTATACAGAAGCATATCATAATTTAAGTGTTGCTCAGAAAGATTATGATAATCTTATAGAAGGCATAGATCTTGATAAGCTTGATGAAGATTATGAACATCATAAGGAAAAGTCTTCAGAACTGGAGGGACTTGATAAGAAGATTAAGGAACTTTGCGGTTCTGAATCAATAGATTCTTATGAAGCAATGTTAAAACAGAAGTGCAATTCCATAGAAGGAGAATACGATGCCGAAGCACCTGTTGATTGCATGAAGAAAAAACTTGAAGAAGCAGAAGACAAACTTGCAGAGATCGATTCGCAACAGGGTGACGTTGAAAACATTCCAAAGAAGTATCGTGATATTGAAGATGCCAAAGTTTACAAAGAAACACTTAATTCCAATATTGAAGATGCTACCAACCAGATTGAAGAGGCAAAGGAAGCTCTCAGTGAGCATGAAAAAGAGCTTGGTGATGTGGCACCTGAGGATTTGAGAACTCAAATTGATGATGCAACAATAGAATTTCAGAAACTTAAGGATGACTGCGAAAGATGGAATCATATTTTAGCAGTTCTTAAAGCGACTCGTGAGAATATGGCTGGCGAAAGTACAATGTCTGATGTTCAGGATAGGTTTGCAGAGTATCTTTCTGTAATTACTGATGGCAGAATTAATCTTAAGTCTATGGATGAAAATATGGATGTGAATATTCAAAGTGGTAATAATCACATGACTTATGAAATTCTTTCAGAGGGTACAAAAGATACAATTGCCCTTGCCTTTAGACTGGCAATACTTGAACATTTATTTCCTAATGGAGGCGGTCTTGTAGTTTTTGACGACCCATTTACAGAGATGGATGAAAACAGAACAGAGCAAGCGTGTAAGTTGGTTCAGAAATTTGCTGATGCCGGTAACCAGGTTATTTTTGTAACTTGTGATAATAAATATAAAAATATGCTTTCAGGAAATATAGTGGAACTGTAGGAAGTTAATACAACAAAGTATTTAAAGGTATAGTATAAGAATAAAAAAGGAGGTTAGCTAATATGAAAAATAGCGAATAAGAAATTCCTATAAAAAAATATCAATATATCTTAGAAAAATGCACTTGCTAAAATGTGTAAAAGTACTAAGGGGTCAGTTGTTGAAAAAAACGGTATATGTCATATGTTAAAATATTATCATCAAATATATGCAAAAGGGAGGAATAAAAATGGAACATTATAAACAGTTATATATTTATGAAAAATATTACATGCCGGATTGCCCATTGTTTATTGAAAAATATGCATTGACAAAAGACAATGTTAAAAACAGTATATTTGCACAGATCAAGTTAAGAAATATTGGGATGAAAAATATTTTGGCAACATACATTAATGTTAAATGTTTTGACATAGAAAATCATGAGTTAGGAGAACCCATTGAGTATATATATCAGGACAAAGTAGTTGCCAGAGGAGAAGAGTTCGGAGGCAGGGAACCTATATATTTTCAGAATGCATATACTAGAAAGATAATTATTACATGTACAAAAGTTGTATATGAAGATGGAAGTGTATGGACTTCAGATGGCACTAAACATTTTGAAAAAAGTAATATGAAATTTGCCGAAGAGATATTAAATGAAGAATGCTTGCAGCAGTTAAAGTTTTACGAAAACATTCCTGAGATAACTCTGAAACATGGAATTTATGTTCCACAAAAATTGGGGAAAATAGATGTATGTGGATGTGGAGCTTATAATTACAATGAGACTGATAAAGTAGAGGAGCCATGCTATAATTGTGGAAAAACAGTGAAATGGTGGAATAAAAAAGTAGATGAAAAATATTTACAATCACAGTTTGATTCAAGACGTAAAGCTGAGAAAGAAAAAGAACTTGAAAAACAAAGAATAGAAGAAGAACAACGTGCAATCAAAAAAATAGAAGAAGAAAGACGAAGAAAAAAATCTATAAAAACCTTTGCCATAATTGCCTCGGCGCTTGTAATAATTTTTGGCGGACATGCAATATACAAGGCTGTAACACCACCAACAAAAGAAGAGCAGGTAAGTATGGATTTAGAAAAATTTTCTGACAATGGAGTGTTAACAGAAGATTTAGCTAAGAATCATAAATCTGAAGTAGAGAAAAAAGCTGAAGAAATTAAAAATAGCGATTATGATACATATTGTTATATACAGGCACAACTGAGTTTGTATGCTGATGATAATGGCTTTGTGGCAATTAAATATTTGCAACAGATAAAACATACTGAACGATTCAGTGACTATAATAAAGTATATGATTTATGCAAAGATAATATGTAGTCGGAAAAACAAAAGTTTCAATAAAAGGTTTACCTACAAAAATAGCAAATAATATTTTAGTTGAATGATTTTGTAGGGGTCAGTTGTTGAAAAAAACAGTATATGTCATATGTTAAAATAGTTTTATCAATAAAATACAATAGAAAAAGGAGAAAAAATATGGAACAACTAATAATATTTATTTATGGTGTGATAATTGCAATTTTTGTAGCTAATATTGTGTTGGCATATAAAATGTCTGAAGTGGCTGCAATGAAAGGATATGGAGATGAAGTTCATGCGTGGGCATGGTGCTTCTGGCTTGGAATATTTGGATATATTTATGTGCTAAGTCTTCCGGACAAAGTTACACAGGAACAGAATCAACGTATAATAGAACTTTTGGAAAAGAATATGGAGGACGAAGAGGATGATCAAATGCCCGAATTGTAATATGGCAGTTTCTGAATTTGCAACAACTTGTCCTCATTGTGGAAAGGCAATAGATAAAGAAAGCATTGAAAAAGAAATTCAAAAGCAAAAAGTTCAGAAGATAGAAAAACATCAATTAAGAAAACTTGGAAAAGAAAAATATATACCATTGATTTTAACCATAGCGTGTATAATAATCAGGATTATCTTGTATATGGTATATATGATAAGTTATGATGCAATATTGTCGATGTTAGATGTGATTGTAGGACTACTATATATTTTAAGGAATAGTACGTGTCTGATTATACCGTTAATTATATCAATACTATTCATTACCAAAATATATACATCTCATAAAGGCTATATAATTAAAAATGTACAAATGGTATTGAGCATTTTTGTAATATCAATAGGAGTATTATCAAATGTAATTTCTACACAATTATTATATGATATTTTCCCTATGCATGTTACAATAGGAAGAAGTGATTATTATATATGGAATTTATTACCGGAAATGAATATAAAATGGATGATGGAAATAGATATGAGCATAATTAGTTTGCTGTTATATACTATAATACCATTGGCGATATACGTTGTTTCTTTGATATTGTGCATTAAAATGGGTAAAAAGCAAGATGTACATAGTGATGAGAAAGATGAAACAACAGAATAACAATTTATATTTTAAATAGAAAGATAACCTAAAATATCTGCCATATTAGAAATGTGGCAGGTATTTTTTTGTAAAAAACACAAACTCTTGTATAATATGTTGCTAATATAAAATAATATGTTGACAAACTAAGAGAAATACTATATCACATGTATACTTATACAATTTGTGATAAAATGAAACAAGAAACAATAATTAGATGAGTAAAGAAAGGTTATGGTATGGGAAAACAGGATTTGTTAGCAAAAAAGTACATGTCAGACAATGAAAAGTTTGCAGATGTGTTTAATTATTATTTATACAATGGAAAGCAGGTTATAAAGTCAGAAAACTTAAAAGAAGAAAGCATAAGCGAAATAGCCCTTCCCTACAGTGAGAAGTATAAAAACACTTTTGTTGAAAAGTATAGAGACATTATTAAAAAGTGTGTAATAAAAAGTGACAACCATTATACATATTTTCTTTTGGGAATAGAGAATCAGTCAGAGGTTCATTATGCAATGCCTGTAAGAAACATACTTTATGATGCATTGAATTATTCAGGGCAGGTCAACAGGATAGAAAAAGATCACAAAAAGAAAAAAGATAAATTAAGCCCGGCAGAATATCTGTCAGGAATAACAAAGAGTGATAAAATCACACCTGTTATAACATTGGTGCTATATTGGGGCAATGAAGCCTGGGATGGACCGAAAAGTTTATATGAAATGTTTAAAGAAACAGATCTGGATATTTTAAGATATGTAAATGATTATCACATCAATATAATAGAGCCAAAAGACATAAAGGACTTCTCAAAATTTAAAACCGAACTGGGAAAAGTGTTAGAGTTTATCAATGCATCAGACAGCGTGGCAAAAGTTAAAGAAATTTTGGAAAACAATCATGAATATTATTTACATATGGACATTGAATCTGCTAGAATGATAAAAACATTTGGAAAGGTAGAGATAGATATGAAGCAGTATGAGAAAAATAAGGAGAAAGTTAATATGTGTAAGGCATTAGAAGACATGGTTCTTGAGGGCAAGCAGCAGGGCATAGAGGAAGGAATGCAGGCAGGTATACAAGAGGGTATAAAAGAAGGTATAAAGGCACTCATAGAAGTGGCAAAAGAGTTAGGTGCAACAACAGATATAATTGAAAAGAAAGTGGAAGAAAAATTTAATTTGTCAAAAGATGAAGCTGTTCAGGCAGTGAAGAAATATTACAAGTAGAGTTATTATCATATAGTGTTTTCTAGTAAGAGAGTTCTTATAAGGACTCTTCTATTTTATATTTGCTGGGATTCTAGCTTATAATTACGAGCAATCTCCAGCTCGATTCCACTTCGTCACATCTCGATGTGGGCTGTCGCCCAATAATTATAAAATAAAAAGTAGTTGTTTGAGTATGCAAGCATCCTCTTCCAACTACTTTTATTTTATATTTGCTCGGCTCGTAATTAACCAAAGTATCTCTTTAGTAATCCTTCAAATGCTTTGCCGTGTCTTGCTTCGTCTCTTGCCATTTCATGTACTGTGTCATGGATTGCGTCAAGGTTTGCAGCTTTTGCACGTTTTGCAAGATCAAATTTTCCTGCTGTTGCACCGTGTTCTGCGTCTACACGCATTTCAAGGTTTTTCTTTGTTGAGTCTGTTACAACTTCACCAAGCAATTCTGCAAATTTTGCAGCATGTTCTGCTTCTTCGTAAGCAGCTTTTTCCCAATATAATCCGATTTCAGGATATCCTTCTCTATGAGCCACTCTAGCCATTGCAAGGTACATACCAACTTCTGAACATTCTCCTTCAAAGTTTGCTCTTAAGTCAGCTAAAATATCTTCGCTTACTCCCTGTGCAACACCAACTACATGTTCTGCAGCCCATGTCTTTTCACCTTCGTCTACCTTGTTAAACTTATCTGCAGGAACACCACATACTGGGCACTTTTCTGGTGCTTCATCTCCTTCGTGTACATAACCACATACTGAACATACAAATTTTGCCATTTTCTCTTCCTCCTAAAAATAAAACTTTAATAATATTAATATAAATGGGTATACCATTAATGTTTGGACTTACAATTATTGCATAAACCATAAAAGTAGGTGCGGTGTCCGTGAATTTCACCGGAACAATGTTTGGAAGCCTGTTCACAGATGTTTAATTCATCCATGAATATATCTTCCACAGCACCACATTCACTACAAATAAAATGGTAGTGGGGTTCAACATGACCGTCAAAATGTTCACGTCCATCACCCAGTTTCAGGGAAAGGGCATCTCCCTGGTCAACCAAAAATCTCAGATTACGATAAACTGTTCCTAAACTAATGTTGGGAAGTTCTTCCCTGACGCTGTTGTAAACCATATCAGCAGTAGGATGGTCGTATCTGGATAAAAGATTTTGCCTGATGGCTTCTCGTTGAAAACTTTTCTTAACCATGTCTTTCTCCTTATCAATAATAGTAACTATTATCATTTTATCAGAAAAAAACTATTTGTCAACAATTATTTATATTTTTTTATTGAATATGTTTATTGTTTTAAAAACGTTTTATATATATAACTTAATTAATAAGGATTGAACGTTTTAAATTGAATATTGTTATCTAATAAAAGGGGGCTTTTATTATGAAAGGATTGAAGAAAATGATTGCAGTAGTATTTACTATAGCAATGGTAGTAACTTTTGTGCCACAGATTAATTTGGGGGTAAATGCAGATACGGCAAAAAAATTCACCTATGCAAAATATTGTGTAGGGGAATTACTCAATTTAAAAGGTTTCGAATTTTAACATATGTTAAAGTCCGAAACCTTTTTTAATAATGTTATTTTAAAATAAATTATTTACTTAATTTTTCGTGGATGCTTGCAGCAGCCTGTTTTCCGGCTCCCATTGCAAGGATTACTGTAGCAGCACCTGTTACGGCATCACCACCGGCAAATACGTTGTCTCTTGTTGTTTCTAAAGTATCTTCATTAACAACTAAGCAACCCCATTTGTTTGCTTCCAAACCTTCTGTAGTAGTTCTAAGAAGTGGGTTTGGACTTGTACCGATTGACATGATAACTGTGTCAACATCAATATCGAAGTTACTTCCTTCAATGGCGAGAGGACGACGACGACCTGAAGCATCAGCTTCGCCAAGTTCCATCTTAACACATTCCATCTTACATACACGACCGTTTTCATCACCTTTAAGTTTTACAGGGTTATGTAATGTTTTAAAGATAATTCCTTCTTCTTCAGCATGTTCGATTTCTTCGTTACGTGCAGGAAGTTCTTCCATACCACGACGATATACAATGTATACATTTTCAGCACCAAGTCTAAGAGCTGTTCTTGCAGCGTCCATGGCAACATTACCACCACCAACTACAGCAACGTTTTTACTCTTAATTACAGGTGTATCATAATCATCTAAGTAAGCTTTCATAAGGTTAGCTCTTGTTAAATATTCATTTGCAGAATATACACCAACTAAAGCTTCACCTTCAATACCCATAAATGATGGAAGACCGGCACCTGAGCCAATAAATACTGCCTTAAATCCCATTTCCATAATTTCATCAACTGAAAGTACACGACCGATTACCATGTTAGTTTCAACCTTAACACCAAGTTTTGTAAGGTTATCAACTTCCTTCTGTACAATATCTTTAGGAAGTCTGAATTCCGGTATACCATAAACTAAAACACCACCGGCTTTGTGGAAAGCTTCAAAAATAGTAACTTCATAACCAAGTTTTGCAAGGTCGCCTGCACATGTAAGTCCGGCAGGACCTGCACCGATAACAGCTACTTTAATACCGTTTGATTCAGGTTTTACGGCGTCATCATTGCTGTGAGCCATATGGTAGTCAGCAACGAATCTTTCTAAACGACCAATGGCAACAGGTTCACCTTTAATACCACGGATACACTTTCCTTCACACTGATTTTCCTGTGGACAAACACGACCACATACAGCTGGAAGACCATTTGTACTTGTTATAATATTGTAAGCTTCGTCAAAATTACCTGCAGCAACCTGTGCGATAAATTCAGGAATTCTAACGCATACAGGACAACCACTCATACAAGGTTTATTCTTGCAGTTAATACATCTTGTTGCTTCTTCCATAGCCATTTCAGCAGTGTATCCTAAAGCAACCTCGTCAAAGTTTTTATTTCTTACATTAGGTTCCTGTGTAGGCATAGGTACCTTTGTTAAAGTCATATTAGGCATTATTTCGCACCTCCCATATCAGCTGCCTTGTACATACGGCAGTGTTCTTTATCGTGAGCTTCAAATTCTCTATAAGTAGAATTACGCTGCATTAATTCATCGTAATCAACTTTGTGACCATCAAAATCAGGACCGTCAACGCAGGCAAACTTGATTTCGCCTCCAACAGTAACACGACAACCACCGCACATTCCTGTTCCGTCAATCATAATAGGGTTAAGTGAAACTAATGTCTTAATGTTATATGGTTCTGTAACCTTTGAAACAAACTTCATCATAGGAATTGGTCCGATTGCAATAACTAAATCGTAGTTATTACCGGCATCGATTAATTCCTGTAATTTGTTGGTTACAAATCCTTTTTCTCCATAAGTTCCATCATCTGTAGTAATGAAAAGTCTGTTACATACAGCCTTGAATTCATCTTCTAAAATAACAATATCTTTGCTTCTAAATCCGGCGATAACATCTACGTCAGCTCCCATGTTAAATAAAGCTTTTGCAGAAGGATAAGCAATGGCATTACCAACACCACCACCGATAACGCAAACTTTCTTTGCATCACCAAACTCTGTTGCTGCACCAAGTGGACCAACAAAATCTAAAATAGCATCGCCTTCCTGTAACTGTGATAAAAGCATTGTTGATTGACCAACAATCTGAAAAATAATAGATACAGTTCCTTTTTCTGCATCTGTATCAGCAATAGTAAGTGGAATACGCTCACCATGTTCATCAATTCTGAAAATAATGAACTGTCCGGCTTTAGCCTTTTTAGCTATAAAAGGAGCCTGAACATCTAAGCGTACAACAGTATCGTTTAATTGCTGTCTTTTGACAATCTTGTACATTTGTATTCCTCCCGATTTAATGTTCTTAAAAACTTAATCTCAAACTCATAAAAAGTCACTCTACAGTATATCATAGCGTTGTGATTATAGCAATTATAAAAAATATCAGTATAAACAAAAAATAGCAGAAAAAATAGCAGAAAAAATAGCAGAAAAAAAAAATACTCAAAGGAATATGAAAGTCTTTTAGTCTCCCCCCACACTTAAAAACTTCAAATATTCCAGTGAGTATTTCATTAAAAGATTAAGATGGTCCCCCGACATTTTAATCTTAATTGGATTGTTGTGCTTACTACATTAACAATCATATATATAATATGAAAAAAGCTTTACATTCCGGCATAATATCTAACCTATAAAATTATGCCAGGTATAAAAATTAGTCTCTTGAGATATACCATGCATAAATTCCTGCAGCAACAACGATAACAGCCATAACTGCAACGATAATACCTGTTTCCATAATATGTACCTCCTTATTTTTTTGTACCAAAATAAAACCTTACAAAAAGGCTGTACATATTACTTCTTACCATCCTTTTGGTGAATATAATTTAGAATTGTAGTCCTACTATATATAATTGCAGTATTAACCAGTATTAGAGAAAGTAATACCACAAAAAATTTGTAGCAGGGTGAAGTTAAAAGAACTGCAAAAATACCGCCAAATCCTGAAAAGGTATTGTTTGCATTGCGTAAACGTGCAAGTGAGGCTGAACTTCCTGACTCGCTTCTTGTAGATACTGTTGCAGGTAATGCATCTTTAATTACCTGAAAAGTACAAGAATCATCTTTGGAAGATGATGAGAATAATTCGCTGGTATTTGAAATACCGAAAGTAACCCATGAGAAAACGAGACTAATACAAATAAGATAACATATGAGATTTTTTCTATTGCATTGTTTCATATTACCTCGCCTCCCGATAAGTTAAAATAAATTACAACAAATATAACACTATAATTAAAAATAATCCATACTTTTTTAATAAACTAATTTTTTTAGGCACTTCTAAATAAAGTAGTTCTAAATGAACGCAATATTATATTGCGGGAATTATTTCAACGGAAATCTGGTCGAACTTATTTTCTAAATCTTTTGTAATGTGTTCCTGAATATTTTTAAAATCTTTAACTTTTATAATATCAGATTTACTTTTCACATATACTTCAATCCAGGTTTTTCGACCAGTCTGAGTAACGTCAAGAAAATCTAAGCTATAATCATAAGTTTTAATGTCTTCTTTAACAACGATACGAATTTCATCCATAATTTTTTTCTCAGGTGAGAACAGAACAAGCTCTCTTAAAGTTTTAAAAATCTGAACAACAGGTTCTTTTAACAAAAACAGTGAAACCACAATGGCTACAGAAGAATCAATGTATGGAATTATGAATTTCAGTTTTGTATTTGCAAGCAATAGCTGGAATAAAAAAGCAACAGATATACCAAGTGTACTTACAACATCTACCTTCCATAAATATAATTCCGACTGAATCATAAGTGAAGAATAGCTTCGGCTTAGGTGCCTTAAGAATAGAAGCATTAAAATACAGAAAAAGCAAAGAGTTGATTCATACATTAAAACACTGAAGGCGTCTACGGTGTGCCCGCCGTTTAATAAAATCTTTATGTTTGAAACAATCATGTTAATAACCACAACTAATAGTACAGTGTATTTTAAAAGAACAAGTAGAGATTCTATCTGAGAAAATCCGTAAGGCTTGTTTTCGGAAACAGGCTTGTACAAAAATGGAACAAGAATGAACATTGGTAGCAGAAGCATTAAATCAAACAAGTCGAAAATGCCATCAGCTATAACGGTTTTTGAACCCAGTAAAACTGCAGCGATTACTTCTACTACAGTAAAAATAATTGTTCCTGTAAGTGATAGTTTCAAAATTTTGTTTTCCATTTTATATTTTTTATCATGCATGATAAGTTAAAATCCTTTCTCAATAAATAACTACTTTATATAAATAATTACGATTACACAAATAATTATGTTTATGTAAATTTAATTCATAAATATAATAAAGTCTGGTATAATACAAATGTCAACACATATAATTGTTATACTAAAGTGCTAAAATAAAAGAAAATATAATTATAATTTCATAAAAACATTGGTATTATGCTAATGTTAGAGAGCAGCTATAAAAAAGAGTGCTGGAAAATGTTATAAGAAGAATTTTTATTAAAACAACAGATATAGAAGCAAATTTGGAAAAGGATAAATATGAAGAGAAAGAAGACTTTTAACATTGGGGAAGTATCAAGACTTTTTAACGTAAGCGCTGATTCAATAAGATATTATGAAAAAATTGGAATTTTGGAACCAACCAGAAATCAGGAAAACAACTACAGAGTATATACTTTATCGGATATCCGGCAACTTACAATGATAAGAGAACTGTTGGGACTTAGCTTTTCCACAGACAGAATTAAGGAATTTGATAAGAATCAAAATGTGGAAACAACCAAAATGCTTTTATCAGAGGAACTTAATATAGTAAATAAAAGTATTGTTGAGTTATTTGAAAAGAAGGTAAGTATTGAGGCGAGAATAAAATCGTTAGAGGAAAATATAAACCATACAGACTTAGGCAATATAAGGGTAAAAGAATTTGATGAACGCCATTGCGTAATGATAAGCGAGTCAAATCTTGACGATGATGATGTGGATTACTATCTTGTAAAATACATGCAGTCTCACAAAAACAAAGTTGACACAATTGGTGCATGTGATTGCTACGTGTTAGATACGTCAAAAGTAAGTGATGATGGTAATTCCTTTGAAACCAAAGGCGTATTTTTTTATTCAGATACATTGCTTTACAATAGTAATTATTCTCTGCCGGCAGGAAAATATTTGTCAATATTTTATAAGGGACCTTCCACCAGAACAAAAATTGCTGTAGACAAATTAATAACTTTTGCAAAAGAGCATCATATGAAAATAGTAGGTGATCCTATAGAATTTTGTCATATTGATGATTATGAAACATCAATAGATGATGAATGTTTAACGGAAATTCAGCTTCCTATTAAATAAAGGTTTAAATAGAGTGTGAATTAAATAGGATTTATGTAAAAGTAAATTATACTGTGAGGTGGAGAGTGAAATTTAAAATTTTAATTTTGAAAATAGGGATTATATTTAAAATGCACTAGCATTTTTTTCGGCTAGATAGTATAATGTTTAGTGGTCTGCTAGTAAGCAGCGAAAGATAATTATTAACGAACAACACAAAGTAGGAGGAAACCAAATGGTTAGAGCGATTGTTGGTGCCAACTGGGGTGACGAAGGAAAAGGTAAGATTACAGATATGCTTGGCGAAAAGTCAGATATCATCGTTAGATTCCAGGGTGGTAGTAACGCAGGACACACTATAATAAATGAATATGGAAAGTTTGCATTACATTTACTTCCATCAGGAGTATTTTATCAGCATACAACATGTGTTATTGGAAACGGTGTAGCACTTAATATTCCATATCTTCAGAGGGAAATTGATGATATCGTTTCACAGGGAGTGCCAAAGCCACATATTTTAGTTTCAGATAGAGCACAGATTCTTATGCCATATCACATTGATTTTGATGCATACGAAGAAGAAAGACTTGGAGGAAAAGCTTTCGGCTCAACTAAGTCAGGTATCGCTCCTTTTTATTCAGATAAATATGCAAAGATTGGATTCCAGGTATCAGAATTATTTGACGAAGATACATTAAAAGAAAAAGTAGTAAGAATTGCAGAACAGAAGAATATTCTTCTTGAACACATGTATCACAAGCCACTTATCGATCCTGATGAATTATTAGAAACATTACATGAATACAGAGATATTGTAAAACCTTATGTAGCAGATGTTTCATTATTCTTAAACAACGCTATCAAAGAAGGAAAGACAATTCTTTTAGAAGGACAGCTTGGAACATTAAAGGATCCTGATTTTGGTATTTACCCAATGGTAACATCATCATCAACACTTGCATCTTATGGTGCAATTGGTGCAGGTATCCCATGTTATGAAATCAAAGATATTATTACAGTAGTAAAAGCTTACTCTTCAGCAGTAGGTGGTGGAGAATTCGTAAGTGAGATTTTTGGTAAAGAAGCAGACGAATTAAGACGTCGTGGTGGTGACGGTGGCGAATTCGGTGCCACAACAGGTCGTCCACGTAGAATGGGATGGTTTGACGCAGTAGCTTCAAGATACGGTGTAAGAATGCAGGGCGCAACAGAAGTAGCACTTACAGTTCTTGACGTATTAGGTTACTTAGATGAAATCCCAGTATGTGTAGGATACGAAATCGACGGAGAAGTAACAAAAGACTTCCCAGTAACGTCACAGTTAAAGAAAGCAAAACCAGTATACGAAACACTTCCAGGATGGAAAGAAGATATACGTGGAATAACAGAATATGACAAATTACCTGAGAATTGCCGTAAATATATCGAGTTCATCGAAAAAGAACTCGGAGTTCCAATCACAATGGTAAGTAACGGACCAGGCAGACATGAAATCATATACAGATAGGCATTGAGCCTCGCCAAATAAAAAACACAGCCGAAAAATGTGCTTGCACAATTTTTCGGCTGTGTTTTTTATTTGATGTGGCGAAAGCCACTGACGAAATAGACCGAAGGTCTATGAGTACAGAGGCTCAATGCCTATCTGTATAAGTTTATCAATCAAAGGCGAAAGCCATTGACGAAATAGACCGAAGGTCTATGAGTACAGAGGCTCAATGCCTATCTGTATAAGTTTATCAATCAAAGGCGAAAGCCGCTGACGAAATAGACCGAAGGTCTATGAGTACAGAGGCTCAATGCCTATCTTTTGTTTCCACGATTTTCTAAAAGCTTTGCAAGCCACATCATAACATAAATAATCACCGGAATTACAACCATACAATAGGCTGAAGCTTTCCAAAGTGTACTATATCCCAACAATGCAAACACTAAAGTAAGTAATGCACATACAACGACGACAATAACACCAAGCAGTGCCATGATTCTTTTTAATTTTTCCATATTATGTACCTAACGAATCCTTTCTACTACAATATAAGCCTAAAAAATAGAAGCTTATATTAAAATTATTCAACATAAAAGATTATAACAGACCAATAATATATTGCAATTATTGTTTTAAATAAGTATAATCTAATAAGTTGAATGTCTATCAGAGGATAAACTAAAATAATTACTTTTGGAGGAAAAAATGGCAGATAAGTATTTATTAGAAACATGGAGAGAAATAGCATACAATCAGGAACAGACTCAGCAGCAGTACAACGATTTCTGGAATGCATATTTTTTACAGGAAAAGGAAGTATATAAGGATATTCTTAAAAATTATGGCACAGTAGTTTCAGGCACAGTTGAAGAACTTGCAAAGAAGTACGACATGGAAGTTCTTACAATGGTAGGATTTTTAGATGGTATTAGCGAAAGCCTTAAAAAAGAAAATCCAATGGACCAGCTTACTGAAACAACAGAAGTTTCATTAGATTATGAACCTGAATTATTATATAAGAACATGGTAGCTGCTAAGGCACAGTGGTTATACGAATTAGAAGAATGGAACGATATCATTACACCTGAAAGACAGAAGGAATTATACAAGGAAGAAAAACGTTCAGGAACAATCGTTAAGGAAAAGAAGATTGGTAGAAATGATCCTTGTCCATGTGGTTCAGGAAAGAAATATAAACATTGTTGTGGAAGATAATTTAAGATTATTAGATAAAAGAGTACAAAATTTATATTAGACAATTAATAAAAAAGATAATTTAATTTCGAACAGGATTTCAAAAGTCCGGACCTAAAAGTCTGATTTATAGAGAATACTGAAATACCGAAACTAGATTATCTTTTTTTATTTATTAGATGCAATAATTTGTTTTACTTCGTGCTTTTTTGAGTCAGAAAAACCAATGATAATGTTGGCTTCTGTTGCACGAATTGTATTTAAAAGCTCCAAAGCTTCGTCACTGGTTTTGTGCCTGAGTGTTGTTGTAATTCCATCAAAAGAAGTAAGTACAAGTGAAAATTCAGTGGCAGTCTTTTTAGAATTAAAAGCAAATTTCCCCACACGATAACACCAAATTATATCGTTAAGTGGAATAACATAAATTCTTGGAATGGTTAAATCCACAAGATAATTTTCTGTTATATACATACTGTTAATTTGAATGTAATTGTCGCTGTTAAGTTCAATATTGGCATTTTTAATTAAATAGCGCTGTTCATCTTTACTTTTAAAAGGACAGACGTTGTAAGTATAAGGCTTTGCAAAATATAAGGCATAATTTATAAGCTTATATATAGTAGTAAGCAAAATAAAAATTAAAAGCCAAAATAAAATAATGTAGGGAATAATATTATAGTCTGCATTGCTAATGAAAAAATCTTTATTTACATCATTCATTGAAGCTTCGTTCCAGTTTAAATCTTTAATTAACATAGAGAGCATCTTTTTGTAAGTTCTGTTCGGTTTAGTGACTTTTCCCTTAAAAGAATAATTACTTAAAGTTTCTTTGGGAGTTGAGTCAACCGGAAGAAGCACAAAAAGACTTTTGCTATTTTTTATGGTGTAGTAATAGCCATATTTTTTGTGACCGATTTTCTCGAAGGTATAACCGGTGTAATGCAAATCTGATGTGGTAATTTTAACATATTTGTCTTTTGAAGTTACTGTGCTTATGTCGTTTATTTCTGTTGGGTGAAAAACAGATATAAATGGACAATTTAAAAAAATAATAATGCAAGCAATTAAAAGTAAAATGTATTTTTCAAATTGTTTTTTTGAGGATATTTTAATTTTATTATATATACTAACTGTCATTGAAGTTCTCCTATTATTAATTAAAGAAAATAGTAACATAAATATTATTCCTAATTCTTTAAATAGTATAAATGAGCAGGTGGCATTAATCAAGGTTGCGTTTAGCAGTGATTGTTGGTAAAATCACTATGTTGTAAAAATTAAATATAAGGAAATCGGAGAGAATAAAATGGAAGCATACGGTGGATTCGCACAGGTTTATGATGAATTTATGGACAATGTAGATTATCATCAATGGTGTGATTATGCAGCAAAGTTATTAGCAAAATATGGTGCAAAAGACGGCACTTTGGTTGAAATAGGTTGTGGAACAGGAACGGGTACAATGCTGTTTCACGAAAAAGGTTATAATATGATAGGAATAGATCTTTCCCAGGAAATGCTTGAAATTGCTGAAAGTAAAAAGGAAGAGGAAGAAATCGTGTATGTTTTACAGGATGCAACTAATCTTCAACTTCCATATGCAGTGCCTGCAATGGTGAGCATTGGTGATTCAATGAACTATATTACAGATTATGGTGATTTTACTAAAGTTCTTGAGAGAGTTAATGAGTATTTAGAAGATAACGGAGTATTTGTTTTTGATTTAAAAACAAAGAAGTATTTTTCTGATATTGGTGAGAAAACCATAGCTGAGGACAGGGAAGACAGCAGTTTTATTTGGGAAAATTATTTTGATGAAGAGACAAATATTAATGAATATTATTTGTCAGTATTTGTTAGGGCTGAAGATGGCAGATATGACAAATATGAAGAGGAGCATTTTCAAAGAGGGTATACTTTAAATGAAATGAAAAAAGCAGTTGAAAAATCAGGACTTAAATTAGAAAAAATATATGAAGCTTTTACTGATAATGAAGGAACTGAAGAAAATGACAGAGTGTACGTGGTAGTTAGAAAAAGTAATGCTAAATAAAGAAAGGAACAACAAAATGGATTATATAGTTAGAGCAGTAGCAGCAGATAAACAGATTAGAGCATTTGCCATTACATCAAGAGAAATGGTTGAAACAGCAAGACAGCACCACAATACAAGTCCAGTTGCAACAGCAGCACTTGGCAGATTATTAACAGGCGGTGCAATGATGGGTGTAATGATGAAGGGGGAAAAGGACATGCTTACTTTAATGATGAAGGGTGACGGCCCAATTAACGGAGTGACAGTTACCGCTGATTCAAAAGGAAATGTAAAAGGCTATGTAGGAAATCCTAATGTACTTATTCCTGCAAATTACGCAGGAAAACTTGATGTAGGTGCAGCAATTGGATACGGAACACTTACAGTAATTAAGGACATGGGGTTAAAAGAACCATATGTTAGTCAGGTGCCTTTGGGAACAAGCGAGGTAGCTGAAGATTTAACATATTATTTTGCGTCATCAGAACAGGTTCCTTCTGCTGTAGGATTAGGTGTTTTAATGTCAAAGGATAATACAGTAAAACAGGCAGGTGGGTTTATTGTCCAGCTTATGCCATTTGCTGATGAAGAAGTAATAAATAAATTAGAAGAAAGAGTAAACAACATTAGTTCAGTAACAGAAATGCTTGAAAAAGGAATGACACCTGAGGATATTTTAAAAGAAGTAATGGGTGACATGGATGTTGAATTTACAGATAAAATTGAGACAGGTTTTGTTTGTAACTGCGGTAAGGAAAAAATTGCAAAAGCTTTAGCAGGCATTAGCAAAAAAGATATGGATGAAATTATTAATGACGGTAAGGAAATTGAAGTCAAATGCGACTTCTGCAACACAACATACAAGTTTAGTGTTGAAGAATTACAGACTTTGAGAAAACAGTTCAGATAATTTAGGTGACTAAATACAGTTTAGGTAATTTATGTGATTCAATAGTTTGGGTGATAGGCAGTAGATAGTAAAATAAAATTCTACCGTGAAATTTGGAGAGTTAATTTCAAATTTTAAGTTTGGACTTGCAGCAAAATACTTGCAACAAAATAACAATATATACTGGACTTTCAAACTTTAGAGTGCTAAAATCTAAAAGTAAAGAAACCTGACAATTGAGAGGTATATTATGAGTAAGAATATTAGAAGAACGGAAGTAGATCATTTATTTGAAGCTATACTTACCTTAAAAGATAAGGAAGAGTATTATACTTTTTTTGAAGACGTGTGTACAATTAATGAATTACTATCAATATCACAGCGATATGAAGTAGCAAAATTATTAAGAGAAGGACAAACATATCTTGATATTTCAAATGCTACAGGAGCATCAACAGCAACTATTAGCCGAGTTAATCGCTCACTTAATTATGGAAACGATGGATATGATTTGGTTCTTGAACGTGTACATGAAAAAGAAGCTGAAAATAAAAACAATTAGGCAAATGTTGAAATGTAAAATAAAGCATATGCGTGATGGCATGTTTGCTGTGTAGAATAAAGAGTATGCGTGGCAATGCATTTTGTATATTATATAATATGGAAAGCAACGTTCTTTATTAAAAAATAATCCCGTAAACGTACAGGTGAAATGTATGTTTACGGGATTGTTGCGTTTGTATTATTTTTCAGTATTTTCTGTATCAGGTAATGAGTCGATTAGTTTTTCAATAACAATTTTTCTAACAAAAGTATCGTAACTTAACATTGTAATCAAGCCCATTGTCTCAAGATATTCTTTGTCCTTAACATCTGCGTCTTTGAAAATTTCACGACATTCATTATATTCAGTTAAAATAGTGTCAGTTAAATTACACTGTTTCGCAAAAGTTAAAAAAGTATTTATTATATTTTCAAGAGGAATTTCCTCATTGTGAAAATATGAATCCAGCAATGGGGTAATAAGTTTATTTACATCATTGATGGAAATAATATTCTTGAAAAAATAAATCATAATGAGAACCATCATATGGTCCTTAGTGTATTTTTTCTTTTCAGGTGATGGAAGCAGACGACTCTTGACATAGTTATTAATCATTGTTTTAGTCATAAGCTTGTCATCTTCGTGCCTTTTAGTATTGGCAAATTTATCATTAAGATAGGTAGTTACCTGATCCATATATAAATCAATGTTTGGAATATCATCAATATTAAAGGTGTCTATATCATCTAGTATCTTTTTAATAAAATCTTCTGAATGCATAACATCTCCTCCTCTCTATAGTATAATACCTAGTAATGAAAACTACAAGATACAAAAAATAAAACTCATCATGCAAAAAATAAATACAAGATGTGAAAAAAGTATAAAAATAATGCATAAAGTAAAAAAATATGTATTAATATGCTTTTCAAAATATGGAGAGATGGTACAAAAAAGGGTTATGTGAAATTATATAATTTGATTAAATAAAATAATTAGAGAAAAATGGGAAATAATTAGGGGATATGATTAGAGAAAAAAACAAAAAGAAAGAATTTAAATTGTAAAAAATGAATTTATTTATTATTAGGATTATGTTAGAATAGAGAGACAAACATTTGTTTGATTTTTATATGACGAGGTTTATAAATGAACAAAATATATGATACTTTAAATGACATGCAGCAGATGGCAACTTTTCACACAGATGGTCCGTTGTTGATTCTGGCTGGTGCAGGTTCAGGAAAAACAAGAGTTCTTACTCATAGAATTGCATATTTAATAGAAGAAAAAAGTGTGAATCCATACAACATTATGGCAATTACATTTACCAACAAGGCGGCAGCGGAAATGAGAAGTAGGGTAAATAAGATTGTTGGTTTTGGTGCTGAGCAGGTTTGGGTTAGCACTTTCCATTCAGCCTGTGTGAGAATTCTTAGAAGATATATAGATAGAATTGGTTATAGCACAGATTTTACAATTTATGATACAGATGATCAGAAACGATTAATGAAGAATATTATTAAGGAACTTAACCTTAACACAAAGATTTACAAAGAAAATGCTATGCTTGGAAAGATATCTGATTTTAAAAACAAGCTTATTACCACAGGTGATGTGGCGGCAATGGCAAGAAATGATTTCAAGATGGTGAATATTTCTAAGATTTATGATGAATATCAGGAAGCCTTGAAGAAAAATAATGCGTTGGATTTTGATGATTTAATAATGAAAACAGTGCAGTTGTTTAACAAGTGTCCGGAAGTTTTGGAAGGGTATCAGAATCGACTTCAGTATATTATGGTGGACGAGTATCAGGATACTAATGCGGCACAGTTTGCGTTTATTAAACAGTTGGCTTCTAAGAATCAGAATTTATGTGTAGTTGGTGATGATGACCAGTCTATTTACAAATTCAGAGGGGCTGATATTACAAATATTTTGCAGTTTGAAAAGTATTTTCCAAATGCAAGGGTGGTCAAACTGGAACAGAATTACCGTTCTACAAAGAACATATTAGAAGCTGCCAATTCGGTTATACATAACAATGCCGGAAGAAAAGACAAGACTCTTTGGAGTGACAATGAGCAGGGAGATAAGATTGATTTATATCAGGCAGAAGACGGTTATGCTGAAGCAGAAATGGTTGCAAGTGAGATAAAAGAAAAAGTAGATTACGGAAAAGCAGATTATAATGATTATGCAATTTTGTACAGAACTAATGCACAGTCAAGAGCTTTGGAAGAAAAATTAATGATGAAGAACATTCCTTATAAGATTATTGGTGGTCAGAATTTCTATCAGCGAAAAGAAATTAAGGATATTATTGCATATTTAAGGATTATAAGTAATCCAACAGATGATATTGCAGTAGAGCGAATAATAAATGTTCCCAAAAGAGGAATAGGTGCAACAACTGTTGAGCGTGTGAAGGATTACGCAAGAGCATACGGAATGGATTTGTATGATGCTTTTTTAGAAGTTGAGAATATTCCGGGACTTTCAAGAGCAGTTTCGAAAATTAAAGGATTTACTAATTTAATTGAAGGTTATAAGACAGAAGAATACGAGAATGATATTCTAAAATTAGTAAATGCAATCTTGACAGACACAGGCTATATGGGTGATTTGGTTGCTGAAAATACTGACGAGGCAAATGGCAGAATTGAAAATATTGAAGAATTAATTAATAAAATTATTGAATATGAAGAAAATACTGATGAGCCTGTTTTATCAGAATTTTTGGAAGAAGTTGCTTTAGTGGCAGAAATCGATAATCTTGATGAAGACAGTAGTTATGTTGTGCTAATGACAGTTCACAGTGCAAAGGGATTGGAATTTCCGTATGTATTTTTATGTGGCATGGAAGATGGTCTGTTCCCAGGCTATATGAGCATTATGGCTGATGATGCACAGGAATTAGAAGAAGAGAGACGACTTTGCTATGTGGCAATAACAAGAGCCATGAAACATTTGACAATTAGTTACGCAAAGAAGCGTATGGTTCGTGGAGAAATGCAATATAATATTGTATCAAGATTCGTTAAGGAAATTCCACCAATGATTGTTAATAGCAAGAATGTGACAGATACAAGAGCAGCAGGTGTTGAGAAGAAGCAACCTTCATTTAGTGGCTTTGGCGGTTATGAAGGTTCACTAAGTCATGGCGGTGGTTATATGGGAAGTTCTAAGAGATATGGAAGTGATTGGAAAGATAACTCATATCGAGCTATGTCCAAGAAGCCTGCTTATGGTAAACCAAGTAGCAAACCTAGCTTTGGAAAAGAGTTTGTAGTAACCAAAGCTGACATAGATTATCATGTGGGAGATAGAGTGAAGCACATGAAGTTTGGTGAAGGAACAGTGCTTGGAATTGAGGATGGACCAAGAGATTATCAGGTAACAGTTAATTTTGATTTAGTAGGTCAAAAGGTTATGATGGCATCATTTGCTAAACTTAAAAAAGTGTAGTAAAAGACCATGATTGATGATATAATATTACTATTAAAAACGAAATTAAACAAAAAGAGGTGAATAATATGGACGAATTAATGAAGGGTGTAAAAATCGGAAAACTCATTGGAAAAGATGAGAAGAAGGAAACTTGCAAAATCGTAGCAGTTGTTCTTGGTGTTATCGCAGCAATTGCAGCAGTAGCAGGTGCAGCTTATGGAATTTATAGATTAATTAACAAAGATTATTATGATGATTTCGAAGATGACTTTGATGATTTATTTGATGAAGATGAAGAAGATGAAGATGATTTTGAAGATTAATCGTTTTTCTTTGAATAGTTAATCTTTATGAAAGAGTTTCAATATTGGTATGTTTCTTATGGAAGAATTTTTATTATAGATTTTTTATTTGAAAGTATCATTTTGAAACTCTTTCTTTGTAAAAATAAAGGATTAAGTTTAAAAAAGTCAATTTTGGTAAATTCTCAAAAATTAGTTACCAAATTAGTTAAAAAAGAATTAAGAGAAGAAATTAGTAAAAAATCAGATAAGGGGAATCAGTTGAAAATAGTAAATAAATTAGTAAAAGTTAAAAAGTATTAAATTAGTTTATACTTTAGGATTTTAGAGAAAGGAGAGTAATCCATTGTCTGTAAAGAATGGTGGATTATGCAAGATTATATAGATGAAAAAAGGTGTTGAATACACAGGAAAAGTTGTGGGACTTACATTTCCTAATAAGGGAAAAGTTGATTGTGGAGAAGAAGGAATGGCAGTAGTTAAAGGAACAGTACCGGGACAAACTGTCAAATTCGTAGTTTCAAAAAAGAGATCAGGAAATGCCATTGGAAGATTAAAGGAAGTTGTTGAAAAATCTGAACTTGAAGATGTTTCTCCAAAGTGTCCGCATTTTGAATTTTGCGGTGGCTGTTCTTATCAAACAATGAGCTATGACAACCAGTTAAAATTAAAGAAAGATACAGTTAAGGGAATTCTTGATAACGCAATTAATGAGTCATACGAATTTCAGGGAATTTTGCAAAGTCCATTGCAGTGGGAGTATAGAAACAAGATGGAATTCTCTTTTGGAGATGAAGTAAAAGATGGTCCACTTGCTCTTGGAATGCATAAGCGCAATAGTTTCCATGATATTGTGACAGTTGATGAGTGTCAAATTGTAGATAGTGATTACAGAAAAATTCTTGATGCTGTGTTGGAATTTTGTGCCGGTAAAGAATTACCTTTTTACAAAAAATTACGTCATGAAGGATATTTAAGACACCTTTTGGTAAGAAGAACAACAATTACAAAACAGTTACTTGTTGCGGTGGTCACAACATCGGACAAGGAAATGGAAGAGAAGGCAAACTGGACTGAGTTAGTTGAAATTTTAAAGAACCTTGATTTGTCAGCAAAACTTTGCGGAGTAATACATATTATTAATGACGGTTTAGCTGATGTGGTTCAAAGTGACGAAACAAGAATTTTATTTGGTGATGAATATATTTATGAGGAGTTGCTTGGATTAAGATTTAAGATTTCAGTTTTCTCATTTTTCCAGACAAATTCTTTAGGAGCAGAAGTTCTTTATTCTAAAGCAAGAGAGTACATTGGTGACACTAAAGATATGACAGTGTTTGACCTTTATAGTGGGACAGGAACAATCGCCCAGATTATCGCACCTGTTGCTAAAAAAGTAGTTGGTGTTGAAATCGTTGAAGAAGCCGTTGAGGCGGCAAAAGTTAATGCAGGCTTAAACGGTCTTGATAACTGTGAATTTATCGCCGGTGATGTTTTGAAAGTTATAGATGAAATTGAGGACAAGCCGGATATGATTATTCTTGATCCACCACGAGATGGAATTAATCCAAAAGCATTGCAGAAAATAATTGATTTTGGTGTAAATAATTTGGTTTACATAAGTTGTAAACCTACAAGCCTTGCAAGAGATTTAGAAATGTTACAGGAGCAGGGATATAGAGTAGAAAAGGCATGTGCAGTGGATATGTTTCCTAATACAGTGCATGTGGAAACGGTGGTTAAACTTAGCCGATAAATAAAGGAGTTTCGTGGATTTGAAGGATAATTAAGTCAAAGGAAAACACTATTAAATCATTGTAAGGAAAAATAGATTATATTAAAAATTAATAGATATTTTCCGTTGATTATTTATATAATATAAAATCTGATTTACAGGTGTGGTCAATCTGGTGATTGATTGGTAAAATTGATTTAGATGTGGTGGATTTGGAAATCCATCGGTAGCTCCCACTTAGGTGGGAGCTACCGATGGATGCAGAAAGATAGAGAGGCAATTTTATAAATCATTTTCAAGAAATAATGATATGTGGAATGGTGATTGTAAGAGATGAGAAAAGTCACTTTACTGGGGATGAAAGAACAAGGAGGAGAAGGTATATTAATAAATGATTAATGAGTCATTTCGATATACTGAGAATGAAATATGTGGATTATTTGTGGAGCAATCAGCATTATATTTTGTATTGGTGGTTGGATATTAAAAATTAAAGAAAATGATAGGGCGGTATTATCAGCAGTCTGCTCGTTAGCATTTGTGATAGCTACACTTTTGGTTCAGTACAAAATGGCATTAAATTGGGTTAATAAAAAAGACTGGACAGCGTTAATGGATGTTATGCCATCAACGCTTGTAATATTGTGTGTGTATGCTATCGTTTTGATTTTGGCAAATGTGATTACAATTGCAGATAAGAAAAATAATAATTTCCAATAGTGGTAATTATGGAAAAAATAGATGTAGATGGGTGCAGGATAAAAAATTAGATTAATGCTAGATGAAATGAGGAGATAGCAATGCAAAACACTGAATTAAAAATAAATTTGCAGGATACAGAATGGAAACTTGCTTATATTAATCATGATAGAAATATAGCTAGAGCAATTGTTTATGATGAAAAAGAACAATTTTTTTTGTAAGAGCAGAACGTGATGATGATTTTGGAAAAGCAACATTGATTGAAAGGGCAGGTGGGGGTGTTGAAGAAGGAGAAGATTTAACAGACGAAATGTACAATCAACATACTAATTTTTGAGAAAAATAGTGCAATGACATATTATGTCCTTGTGTCAAACTACAATGAAAATGTAAAAGTTAATGATTTGTGTCAAAGATACGGAGGAATAAATATGGCAAAAAAAGTTAGATTTCCATTAGAAATGGAAGATGGTGTTGAAGTAAGAAGTATGGAAGAATTACGTGATAATTTTTCATTATCAAGAGTATTGGAATACTTTAATGATGGAAGGCTTGTAACATGGCTTCAGGACAGGTATGAAAATACTATTGCAGAAGAAATCGCAGCAATTAATCCAAACGAAGAGGATGTTGAAAAGAAAATTTGTGAAGTTTTAGATGTAAAATATGATGAAAATACATCTGAAGAAGAAGGTATGGCTGAAGAAAGAAAGCGTAAATTAGAGCTGCTTAAGGAATATCCTGATGCTATGAAATATGCAAAGAATGTTGACTATGTAGCTTTTGATCAGGACGATTTATACGATTTACTTGATGAGAACGCAAAAGAAATTTATTTGTGTGGTAAAAGATTTCCAGTGCCGATATCTAAAGGTAATACAAAGTATATTGGAATTATTGATGGAGTTGAGGTTGTGATAGAGGCAAAACAGCCTGTTGATTTTGAATCAAAATCCATTTCATTTGTAAATTGTCAATTTGATGAGAAATATAGGAAGATAGTAGGCGCAGAAGAAAAGAATTTGTCAGTAATAGCAGAGAACAAAGAAAACAAGGCGGATAGTAAATTTGATATCTTTAATGATATTTTTGATTCAGAATCGGAATGCCAAGAAAAATCGAATGATAGTCAAGCATTAAGTAATATTGATTTGGATGAGATAAGCGAATTTGTGGATAACATAAGTGAAATTTTAGAAGAGTTTGTAGATGAAGCGTTTGAAAACGAAGAAGAAGGCTTATATGAATATGACGGTTCTATTGAGTGTGAGGCTGATGATTACAATGATTCGGGTTATTACATAAAAGCGAAAGCAAAAGCTGCATGTAAGGAGGAACTGTCAAGAGCAGTATTTGAGGTTAAAAGATTATATGAGAACGTAAAAAAAGAATTAATAGATACCACAGAAATATGCTATAAAGAATTAACATTTTCAATTGCAGCATTCTTGAAAAATGTATTTTTTGAATCTTGTGAGGCATTTGCGGATGTCTATTGTACAGGCAATACGAAAGGGTACGTTGAAAGAAAAATTGATGATTTAAAGACTTCAGTTAATAAACCAGACGAAAGTTGGGAAGAACAAATCCAAAAAAAATGTCAAAAAGCATTTGCAGAAGCTATTGAAAAATCGTTCGATGAAGAGGAAAAAGAAGTACCTGGTATTAAGGAATTATTTGAAAAATGCGAATATTGTGAAGGGTATGAAGACGATTATAGTTTTTATATTGATAGCGCATGTGAAAGTTTAGTTGATGCATATGAAAGTATTATTTATGACGCAGAGGCGGATTTTCCGAATGCTGTATACGAGTCATACGTTGAAGTAATGTATGAATATGTGAATAATTTAAAAGAATGGATAGGTAGTTTTCAAAATCGAAAAACTGTTACAGGGAGAGAGATGATTGAAAGAATGATAAAAAGACTTAATATGTAAAAATGTTAGAGCACATAAAAGAAAAATATAGATTTAGTAAGTAATTTGGGCGACCATTCGTTTTCAAAAAAGTTGAAAATGAATGGTTGTTTTCTTTGTGAAATACTTAAAAAAATGTCAAAAATCAAAATTGACACTAAATAAAATTAATGTTATTGTTGTGACAAATATCAAAGTGGCACAAAATAAACTAATAGGAGATAGTCATGATAAAAACATTGGAGGAAGCATTAGAACGCATTAAGGAACTGGAAGAAGAGAACAAGAAGTTGTTGTCGGAATTGGAATATTATAGAAACAGAAATTACGGTGGAAGAAAGAAACATAACGAGGCATGGATGGCTGCTTATAATGATTTTGCCGGTAAATATGAGAGTGGTATGACTATTAACGAAATTGTAGAAGAAGGCGATATTAGTAGGAGAACTGCATATCGGTATAAAGCTTATTATGATGAATTAAAAAGTGTGAAGGAGAACAAATAGCTTATGGAAGAAAAACAAAATTCAAGAAATGTATCTATTGTTAAAGATTTAAATGGAAATAACATTGTTATAATTAATGATATTGTTTTTAAGGGGAAAAAATCCATTAGTTGGAAAGATGTTGAAAAATATTTGATGAGATATGTTGGGGAATTGTACACAATAGTAGCTACTAACGAAGTGGTTTATATAGGAGCAGATTTGCCAGATGAGTATGCACATTCAGAATATACTAATATTTTAAAGGGTGCAAATGCTAAGGCTAAAGCCAATGCAGTACAAGGTATTCCCGAATTAATTAAAATTTCATCGGGATTAAAATATTTTCCAAATAAAAAGAAAAAACATAATAACGATGCAAAATATGGTTGGTATAGGTATGAATCAAGATTCGCATTACCTGTATTTGGTGAAGATGGTGAGATATTGAGATTTAATGTATTTCATGTGGCGATGTTAGTGCGTCATGCTAGAGATGGAAAGAAATATTTATACGATATTATGAATATAAAAAAAGAAACGAGCAACCTTTTCCAGTCACAAGACCTTACTCAGTGAGAAAACCCATTTCTTAATTAAATGATAGCAGTTTATTTTACAATTGTCAAGATGGAAACAAAAAAGAATAGTGATTGTTACAGAGCAGATATAAATTTATCTACTATGTAGATATCGCAATGGATAAAATCTATTGAACAATGGGAATAGAAAATTATTATTAAATTTACTTGAAATTGAAGAAAAATAACAGCCATTATATTACTTTATGTTATACTGTTTTAAAAGAGTATGTGTGGCTTAATTCACCCATATGAATGTTACAATAAGATTATAAATAGCAATAAGAGAGGACGCTAATGCTGGATAAAGCTAAAATAATAATGAAGATAATTCCATATCAAGATAAGTATAGAGATGACCTTATTTTTATGATTCTTGAAGCAAAAAATGCTTTAGGAAGAGTGCCGGGACTTAATGAAGATTTACTGGATATCCAAAAAAATTATAACAAAAGAACAGGAGTAGCAAATGAGAACGGAGCAGGTAACGCTTACCAACATGTGTATGGTGTATGATGACGACGGCAATGTGCTTGTACAGGATAAAGTTGACAACGATTGGGGAGGCTTAACATTTCCGGGTGGTCATATTGAAAAGGGCGAATCTTTTGTGGATTCGGTCATACGTGAAGTATACGAAGAAACAGGTTTGAAAATAGAAAATCCACGAATTTGTGGGATAAAGGACTGGATGGAAAAAGATGGCAGCAGATACATAGTTGTTTTTTATAAGACAAATAAGTTTAGTGGAGAGCTAAAATCTTCTGAGGAAGGAGAAGTAAAATGGATTCCACTGGAGGAGATGAAAAAAGGAAATCTTGCAATGGATATGGATGATATGCTGAAAGTTTTTCTGGAAGATGATATTAGTGAGTTCCATTACACTGTGGAAAATGGTCAATGGAAACACGAACTAAAATAGTAAACAAAATAATGAAAAGGATGGTGAAGAAAATGTTATTTATTTGTTACCCAAAATGTTCAACATGTAAGAAGGCTAAAAAGTGGCTTGATGAGCATGGTATAGAATATACAGAACGTCATATTGTAGAAGAGAATCCTTCTTATGATGAATTGAAAAAATGGTACACCGAAAGTGGATTGCCATTAAAGAAATTTTTCAACACAAGTGGGATGCTTTATAAAGAAATGCATCTTAAAGATAAGCTACCAACAATGAGCGAGGATGAACAAATACAGTTATTGTCGACAAATGGTATGTTAGTAAAACGTCCGTTAGTTGTGGGTGAAGGTCAGGTATTGACTGGATTTAGAGAAGCAGAGTGGACAGAGAAACTTCTGTAAAGAAAGCTTTTAGTGTTCGATTTGCTTTGGTAAAGAAAGCTTCAAAATATAAATTACTGAAAAATAGATTTAAAGTTTCAGAAAATAAAGATGGAGCAAGTATAAAATCATATACTGTTAATTCGGATGATGTCATTGAATATGGTGGAGTAAAATACATAGATGCAGATGGATATTTATCTAAAGGTATCACTTTTTACTGGGAAGAAGATGGTGGAATGGAGAAAGCAGGAACTATAAAGGATATTGCATATAATAAAGCTGTTAATGGAATTGAATGTGAATACGCCATTAAAGTAAAATATGTTGGAGAAGATGCATATTGGAAAAATGGTATAAGCTTTCTAAGAAGCGCCAAGATAACAGGAGGAGACACAGTGTATTATGTAGCTTTGTTTGATTCTAAAAGACCTATAAAAAAAGAGGATTTAGATTAATAAAAAATAGAGCAACTTCAAGAAAGGTTTATAAAAAAGAGGTGCAACCATGAAAACAAGAAAACAGGCAACAGATTTTGGTTTAACATTTGAAAATACATATTTAGACACACCTTTCAAAGACATTAATTGGCAACTTATAAGAGTTAAAGGCAGCAAAAAGGCATTCCTTTGGGTGTACGAGAAAGATGGCTTTGTGAATTTGAATGTAAAGGTAGACCCCCAGTGGAGAGATTTTTGGAGGCAGACTTATGAATCCGTAATCCCCGGTTACCATCAGAACAAGGAACATTGGAATACTATAATTTTAGATGGAAGTGTACCTGATAAAGAAGTAAAAAGAATGATAGCTGAAAGTTACGATATTATCACTGACAGTCCAACCAAGAGAATATATGAAGCTGTAAAAAAGATACCGAAGGGTCATGTAGCAAGTTACGGCAGAATTGCCGAGATGGCAGGAGAACCGAAAATGGCAAGAGCTGTTGGCAACGCACTACACAAGAATCCAGACCCGGAAAACATACCTTGCTTTAGGGTGGTTAATTCAAAAGGAGAACTTTCGGGAGCTTTTGCCTTTGGCGGAAAAGATGAGCAGGCTAGACGGCTTATTAAGGATGGCGTTGAAGTTGTAGATGGAAAAGTGGATTTGTCCAAGTATGGAATATGAAAAATGTTAAACCGGGAAAGTACAGAGTAGTTGCAGAGATGTCATTTTATTCTTACTTTGATTGGCATAATTGCCCAAGTCCGGAAAGAATTTCACTTACTATTAAAAAGAAACCAGTTAATGGTGTTAATGTAACAGAAACTAAAGGATTGAAAAGTCAGAAAGTTAGAGCAAAATTCAAAAAAGTTTCAGGCGCAAAGAAATATCAGGTTAAAATTGGTGGTAAAGTAAAAACAATTAAGAAAACATCTTATGTATCAAAAAAGTTAAAAGGTGATAAATACTATGGTATTTCTGTTCGTGCAAAAGTTGGAAAGAAATATGGTCCATGGAGCCCTAAGAGAAGAGTTTGGGTTAGAGAAAAATAAATATAAAAAGTATTTGTGATTATATAAGTTAAATATTGAAAAAAGAGGTAATTATGATTTGATTATGAAAATTGTAATTACCTCTTTTATTGTGCAGAAAAAAATCTTACATATCACTCTTCTCAGTATTTTGGGAACAAATTACAGCTGGTAGTGAGTTATACAAAATAACTGAAAAATACTCAAACAATTCTGTTTGGTCGCATTTGTTTGGATTCTGAAATAAGTTAATTAACATACCAGCCAATGCTTCAGTATAAAAATTGCATAAGAAAAACCTAAAATGGTCGGTTATTTTAGCAGTGTATTTTGCTTCTGTATCTCTAACAATATTTGTCCGTATTTGCACAAATTATGCCATGTCTTATTTTGGCTACTTATAAGTGGCTTGATAAATTTGAATACAGACCATTTGTGCCATCATTTAAAGGTTTCGGAAATGTTGTAAGAAAAGTAATGATACCTGTTTTCGTAATATTCGTCATTGTAATTGTGCCATCATTTTTAGCATCAAATTCGAACAGCTTTAGTTATGGGGCATCAAAGATTTTTAATGAGAAAACAAAAACGGGAGCAGATACGGCGAAGATAGAAAAAGCATTATATCCTATGTTGATACAGTGGGAACAGAAATACCTGAAAGTTACTTAGATAAGGAAATTTATTCAAAGTTATGTTCAGACAAATATACAAGAATGGTTATTTCAGTTGATGCTGAATATGAAGGTGAGAAAACTTTTAATCTTGTAAAAAAGATTAGAAGCACAGCAGAAAAATATAACTGCAAAATGTCACAGGGTAGCGTTGGCATGGCATTGGGCAAAAGACGTAGCCTCACCTATTATTGGTGCAACGAAGAAAAGTTATATTGATGATGTAGTAGGTGCATTAGATGTAAAATTAACAAAAGAGGACGTTGATTATTTAGAGGAGTTATATGTGCCACATCCAATTGTAGGGGCAATAAAAACAAATCCAAAACAAGGCGTAATGTTGTTAGATGAAAAGAAATAACATATTTCAGAATAAAAAATTATTCATAGGGTGTTATCTTAGACGAAATGTGGTAAATTATTTAAGTAGAGGAAAAATATTTATTATTGAAGATAGAAAATAATTCTTAAATAAGATGAAAAATAATTCTTAGAGAAGAGGAACAATAATTATTTTAGTAGAAAACTTAAATAACAGAAAGAAGGTAAATTTTATGAAAATTAAAACAGCCCTTATAACAGGTGCAACATCAGGTATTGGAATGGAGTTTACAAAGAGATTTGCGAATATGGGCTACAGACTTATTTTAACAGGAAGAAGAGTGGAGAGATTAGAACAGTTAAGCGAAAGTCTTAGCGTTCCATGTAGAATAATTCCGGCAGATTTGTCAAAAGAATCAGGTTGCTACGAGTTACTTGAAGAAATAGCAGATGAAGATATTTATGTATTTATTAATAATGCAGGATTCGGTGACTGTGGAAACTTCAGTGACACAAAACTTGAAAAAGAACTTTCAATGATTAATGTAAATATTAAAGCAATGCATATTTTATTTAAGAAAGTCCTTAAGAAAATGCTTAAGCAGGGACATGGAAGAATTTTGAATGTGGCATCATCAGCAGGACTTCTTCCGGCAGGCCCTTACATGGCTACTTATTATGCAACAAAGGCGTATGTAGTTAGCCTTACCAAAGCTGTGGTACAGGAATTAAAGGAAAGAAAAAGCAATATATATGTTGGCGCTCTTTGTCCGGGACCTGTTGACACAGAGTTTAATGACAATGCAGATGTAGTTTTTGCATTAAAGGGAATTACAGCAGATTATTGCGTTAAGGAAGCTTTAATAGGAATGAAGTATAGAAAGACAATAATAGTGCCATCCTTAAAAATGAAGCTTGCCGTTACAGGACAGAAACTTTTACCAGAATGTATTTTGCTGAAAATTGTTGCAAAACAACAAAAAAGAAAACAAGGCAAATAACATTTGACATATACCCATAGGGGGTATATAATTTCCTACATAAAGAATGTTTAGGAGGTTATTATGATTAAGACAACATTAGGAATAGATGGTATGATGTGTGGCATGTGTGAAAGCCACATGAATGATGCAATTAGAAATAATTTCAAGGTAAAGAAGGTTAATTCTTCACATGCAAATAAGACTACAGAAATTATTTCAGAAGGTCAGTTAGACGAAGATAAGTTAAAGCAGGTTGTTGCTGATACTGGTTACACAATGACATCTATTAATACAGAAGAATATGAAAAGAAAGGTTTTTCATTATTCCACAGAAATTAAGAGTTAAAAAATAATGACAGAAATTAATATTAATGTTAAAATGTCCTTTGGCGCTTTTTTGCGCTAGAGGATTTTTTTCATATAATAGAAAATTTCAAAGAAAGGATGCCCTTGTGGCAATTTAACAGTTACTGTTAAAACAGGGACAAAAGATGCAGGAAAGAGAAAAATTAAAATCACGATTGGGATTCTTGCTAATCTCAGCAGGGTGTGCCATTGGTATTGGTAATGTATGGAAATTCGCTTATGTTGCAGGACAAGGTGGAGGTGGAGCTTTTGTATTAATATATTTAATATTTTTAGTTTTACTTGGTCTTCCTATTATGACAATGGAATTTGCCATAGGTAGAGCCAGCCAGAAAACACCGGTAAGAGCTTATAAAGCATTGGAAAAGCCAAAAACAAAATGGCACATACATGGATATATAGCGTTATTTGGTAACTATGCACTTATGATGTTTTACACAACAGTTGCAGGTTGGATGCTATATTATTTTTATTTAACAGCTACAGGAAAATTTGAAGGTTTAGATTCAAAGCAGGTTGGAAATGTATTTAATGAAATGTTAGGACAACCTGTAACCATGGGTGTGTGCATGGTAATTGTTGTAGCAGTTGGAGTTTTTATCTGTTCAAGAGGCTTACAGAATGGACTTGAAAAAGTAACAAAGGTTATGATGGTGGCATTACTTTTAATTATGGTAGTGCTTGCTGTAAATAGTTTCTTTATGGATGGAGCAAAAGAAGGGTTAAGCTTTTACTTAATTCCAGACTTTGGAAGAATGAAAGAAGCAGGAATTATGAACACCGTTGTTTCGGCAATGAATCAGGCATTCTTCACTTTAAGTGTAGGTATTGGTGCCATGGCAATTTTTGGAAGCTATATTGGAAAAGACCATTCATTGTTAGGGGAGTCAGTTAACATTGCCTGTCTTGATACATTTGTGGCACTTACATCGGGCTTAATAATTTTCCCGGCTTGTTACACATTTAATGTTAATCCAACTCAGGGACCAAGTTTGGTTTTTATCACACTTCCAAATATTTTTAATAATATTCCATTAGGAAGAATGTGGGGAAGCTTGTTCTTTGTATTTATGACATTCGCAGCATTTTCAACAGTGCTTGCTGTATTTGAAAATATTATTGCATGCGTAAGCGAGCTTACACACTGGAGCAGAAAGAAATCAAGTTTTATAAACTTTATCGTTATTACTTTATTATCACTTCCATGTGTACTTGGATACAACGTATGGCAGTGGAAATGGTTAGATGTTTTTGGTGGAGCAATACTTGATTTGGAAGATTTCCTAGTAAGTAATATTTTACTTCCACTTGGTTCATTAGTATTCCTTTTATTCTGTACAAGAAAATCAGGCTGGGGCTGGAACAATTTCAAGGAAGAAGCAAATACAGGAAAAGGTGTAAAAATACATAATTGGATGAGAGCTTATTTAACATATGTATTGCCTTTAATAATTATTTTTATATTTGCAATTGGAATTTACGATAAGTTTGTAGGTTAAAAGTAATATACAGGCAGATTTAAAACAATAAATTTATAGGTTAAAAAAAATAAATAGATAAGTTAAAACGGATTATGGAGAAGTTACTCTGTAATCTGTTTTTTTATATAATAAGAAATTCTTTCGTAATTTCTTATTATATAAAAAACAATCCACTAGGGATGCACCCTGGTGCAAAAAGAAAATAGTTGTATGACAACACGCACTGGTTGCGGAGAATGTCGCAAACAACATTCTTTCTTGTTATTTAAGCTTTATTTTCTTTGGTTTAGACCATTTGCTGTAAATTATAGTGTTATCGACTTTTTTTAAGGCTCTAACTTTAACGTATAACTTTTTCTTATTGCGAAACCTTTTGGTTTTGAAAACAAAAGAAGCTTTTTTGACAATTTTAGTTACAGTTTTTTTCTTTGAAAACTTTTTAGAAGTAGATACCTTAACAAGATATTTAGCTTTGAAAACCTTCTTTAAAGTAATTTTAATTTTTGCAGCTTTACGTTTTTTAACAGCTTTCTTAACCTTTGATTTCTTTACAACAATTTTCGAGGTAGCTTTATCAGTCTTAGTAGTCACATTTGAATAAACGCTTTCATTATCAGATGTAGCTATGTCTGAGGAAACATTTTCACTACTAGATGTAACTACGTCTGAAGAAGCATTCTCATCAACGGATGTAGCAACGTCTGAAGAAGCATTTTCATCACTGGATGTAACTACATCTGAAGTTACATTACTACTGGTAGATGTAACTGATTCCAATGAACTACTTTCAGTGGCTGATGTAGTTTGAGAAGTGCCAGGGTTCTCAGTTGTAGCCTTTGGTGTAATAGTAGGTGCTGTAGTAGGTGTTGTAGTAGGTGGAACTGTTGTGGCAGGTGCAGTTGTAGTAGTTTCAGGAATTGTCTGATCTAGGAGTGATACAGAGAATCCGTTAATATTAACACCGCCCATGCTGCCTGTAAGTTTAATTGTATTGTTTGTTCCAGGATTTAAGTCAACTATACATGTTGCAACACCAGTGTAATCGTTCCAAGTTGTAGTAGGATCGAATCTTAAAAAATAACCAGTGTTTGCAGTGGCATTGTCAATGTGAAAACCTGAAATGGTTTTACCATTAAAGTTGGCGTTTTTAACTTCAACATTTGTAAGCCCGTAATCAGTTTTCTCTACAAATTCTGATTTGTCATATGTCTTATGTAAAGATTCGTATTCATTAGGAACAATAGGACCAACAGCAGATACGCCATCTTTTGTCTGATTTACTTTTTGAATAGAACCATCTTCATTGAAAAATACTTCATCTACACAAACAGATCGTAAGTTACCACGTCCTGAAAGATCAGAATTGTGATAGAACATATACCAATGATTTTTGTATTCAACAATAGAACCGTGTGTAGTGTCACAACTTGTTGCATCTAAAATAACACCACCATCTTTAAAAGGTCCATAAGGTGAATTTGAAGTAGAATATCTCATTAAGTTATGGCCTGATGTATTGTCAGCATACATTGCATAATAAATTCCATTTCTTTTAAATACTCACATTCCTTCATGGAAATCTTCAAGAGTTTCATCAATTTCTACAGGATCTTCTGCTAAGGTCTGCATATCGCTACATAACTTGGCAACATAGCATTTAGAACCACCACCGGTATAAAGATAGTATGAACCGTCATCATCCTTAAAAATACAAGGATCAATTTTTGTTACATAAGGACTGCCGTCTTTCATTTTTACATATCCGTCATCTTTGCATGTAAAATCTAAAGTAGGTTTTTTGCTTGTCGCTACACCAATTCTCCAAGTGCTGTTCCAATCATCGTTTCCAGTTGGATGTGGAAAATAGAAGTAGTATGTGTCATCGACATGTGCAGTATCAGGAGCCCACATTAAACCACCTTTGCTACGTCCCCATGATACGTCAGCAGCTGAAAGAATTTCTCCTTCGTCCTTCCATGTAACCATGTTGTCGGAAGAATAAACATGATATTTATCCATGTTTCCACAACCTTTTGCCGGCATCATATCGTGCGAAGCGTAAATGTAAATTCTACCATTCTCTTCCCAAACATGAGCGGATGGATCAGCGGTAAAAATATTTGTAATGATTGGATTACCGGCCTTGTATTCAGTTTCGTTTGTTAAATTAGTGCTGATAGCATTAAAAGTGTTATTGCCCTGAATAGTTGTACTACCTAAGGCTGGAAAAGTTTGCACAATAAGCGTTAAAGATAGTGCAATACTCAAAAGTTGTTTTTTCATTTCTCCCTCCTAACCTGCCGATTGTAATCGACAAAATAATAATATTTAACAACTCGTTAAGTATAAGTTGAATAAAAAAATTGAACAATACAAAATTCTATATGGAAAACGTTTTCTATATAAAATTTGATATAAAACAGCATTTCATACAAAAAATTATATAAGAATATAATGAAAAATGTATTATAATTTAACGCTTTATTAAACTAAAATATTATATTGTATATTAAAATACATGTTGTTACAAAAGTTGACATATGTTTCTTTGATGAAACAAAACGGATGTACAAATCGCCAAATGTGTAGAAAAAATATACAATCTAGTAATTTAACAATCATAAAAAAGAAGGAGGGAAAAATGAAAAAGTTAAATACTATGGTATCGAAATTAGTAGTTTTAGCTTCAATGGTTTTGGCAATTATTGCAACCACACTGATTTTTGATACAAGCAGATTCTGCACAGATGTTGCAGCAAAAGATATTACAGATAACTATGTTTTATCTACAATATACGAAAAAATCCAAGTGCCTAGAATTGAAAATACAAATGGCACAGTGACTTATCAGGTATATACTAGAAATTTAAACATAGATTTATCCAGTGTAGATGACAGTAAACTTGCATTAAGCATGAAAGTTTACGTTAAACAAATTGAAGGAATAAGAGCCCCATTAGATATTTTCAAGGAGGGTAACGGCCTAGGATTCTTAGAGTTGGCTAATGCACAACTAAATACTGAAAGTTATTTAAATTTGAAGGTAAAAGGCTTAAAACGAGCAGATGGCAAGGATTTAGTTCCGGGAGAATGGAACGATGTATTGATTCCATTTTCAACAGGAACAAAGAAAGCATCGTTTGATAAGTCAAAAATTACATGGTTCAGACTTTGTTTGGCATATCTTGCAGGCGATACAGGATACCAGTCATTCAGATTAAAGGACGTATGTATTGTTGATACATCAAGAGCTGCACAAAAAGAAGAAACACCGGAAGTTAAAAATTGGGACACAACATATAATGTAGGAAGCATTCCTTTTACATGCGATATAACTACAAAGAAGGATACTACTGTTATAGCAGAGAAGAAGCTTGATACACCTATTGATGCATCAAAGCACAATCCTGCAAAATTACAATTAAAGTTCGATGCGGAATTATCAAATACAACAGATCCTGGAAATGTAGCACCATTAATGGATAATGGTGGTTATGCTTTCATCCAGTTATCAAGTAGTGGAAGTGCCGACAAGGACATGGTTCAGTGGTACATTAGAAAAGTGGCTTGGAAGAATGGAAAAGCTACATATACTGTTGACTTCTCAAGTTATGAAAATGGTAAAGATGGTGAGATAGATTTATCAAAGATAAACTATATGAGAGTTTTCTTTGCACATACATTTATTTCTGATGAAATTAATATGAAGATTAGCAATGTTAAAATTGTTGATAGCACAAATATATGTACTGTACCTTCTATTTTCAGTGATGGAATGATGTTACAGCAGAATAAGGATATATCAGTTTGGGGTACAGCAAAACCTGGTAACACGATTACTGTTAAGATTTCAAAAGCAGATGGTACAGCTGTAACAAGCAAAGAAGTTAAAGTAGGAACTGACGGATCCTGGAAAACAAAATTAGACAAGCAGGCAGGAAGTTATACTAAATATAAAATGGAAATCCTTGATAATGGGGATTCAGTAAAAACTATTAATAATATATTAATTGGAGAAGTTTGGTTAGCATGTGGTCAGTCAAATATGGCATTGAATGTAGGAAGTGATATGGATAGCGAAAACATTTTAGCAAATGCTACAAATGACAATATCCGTATATTCCTAGAGCCTACATACCCATATGGACAGACAGGAACTCAGCTATATGATCCAACATATGACGTTCAAGGTGCATACTGGGGAAGCGGAAATGATAAGGATGCTGTAAATAAAACATCAGCCGTAGCTTATGCTTTTGCAAAGAAATTACAGTCTCAGTTAAATGTACCTGTTGCTGTTTTAAATACACCAATTGGTGGTACTGTAATAGAAGGATGGCTTCCAAGAGAGGCAATTCAGGGAGATGCAACATTAGTAAAGGAATTAGAAAAGAGAGGACTTTACTATGAAGAGGATTTCTGGTCAGATACAGCAGGAACAATGTCAACACTTTACAACCAGAAAATTGGACCTATAACAAATTACAGCATTGCAGGTGCAATTTGGTATCAGGGAGAAAGTAATAGTGGTAGATCAGAAATTTACGATAGAGAATTGTCTTTATTAAAGAAGAGCTGGAGTGAAAAATTTGGATTTGAAAATAATTCAATGCCATTTATATTCACACAGGTAGCACCACATCATTATAATACAGGTACAGAACATTTAGGATACTTAGCTAGTGCAATGGAAAGAGCATTTAAAGAAAACATAAAGAACAATATGGCAATGCTTACAATTTATGATTGCCCATTGTATCATGTTAAAAACAAAGTGTCTTCAGACCCAATTCACCCACGTACAAAAACACCTGTTGGTGAAAGATTTGCTAAGGCTGCAATGAATATGGTTTATAAGGGTGGAGATGTTTACACGGCACCGGTATACAAGGCAAAAGAAATTAAAGGTAATGCAATTTATATTACATTTAATTGTGTAGGAAAAGGTTTGTCTATAATTAAAAATTCAGGAAATACATTACATGGATTCACAATTGCAGGAAGTGATGGAATTTATGTAAATGCTAAGGCTGAAATTGTTAGTAAGAACAGGGTAAAAGTGTATAGTGACCGTGTAGAAAATCCAAAAGAAGTAATATATGCTTTTAATAACTTTAATTGCAATGCTAACTTAATGAATAGTGCAGGAATTCCAGCATCACCATTTAGAACAAAAACAATTGAAGAAGTTGATACAACTTTAAATCCAGCAAAAGGCATTACATATTTTACAGCAAATGACTGGATTTATGCTGATGAAGATGAGTGGGTATACGATCCAACTAACGTAAAAGTTAATAATGATGACGATGATAACAGATGTTTAGGCTATAGACCTGCATGGAAGACAACCAATGGAACCTATTCATATGATTCAACAAATAAGGCAGAAGGAAAGGCATCAGTTAAGTTAGCTTACACTGGAGCAGGAACATCTTCAGTTGGACCAATTGTTACATATGAAAGCGAAAAGATTTCTTATGGTAACTTTAAAACTATAAGTGCAAAAATTAGCAATCAGACTAATACTGCCAAATCAGTTGCATTAACAATAGTAAGTGGAAACAAAACATATACTGTTGTGCCTGAAGCAGGACAGCAAATACAGAACAACAAAGTTACTTTAGCAAATAATAAATCATTCAATGAAGTTACATTTGACATGACAACATTAATGGATGGAAATACTAAAGTAACAAACACATCTGATATTTGGAATAATATTACAGATATGAAGTTTGTTTTTGAAACATCCGGTAAGGGTAGTGTTAATGTAGATGATATTTCATTTGGTTTAATAAAGAAGGTTTCTACAGATGTAGAAGAAAGTGATGAACCTGTTGCATCATACAATTTTGACAGCGATACACCATCAGGCATCAATATGAAATGTGGTGAATTAAAAACTAATAGTAATTATACAGATTGGTTTATTGAAAAAGATGGTAAGAAATGTGTTAATTTAGGTCAGTACAAATATATTCACTTTGCTGTTGATAGTAATGTAGTTACAGAAAATGACAGTAACTTAATGATTAGAATAACATATTTCGATAATACTAATGCATATTTCGGAATGCAGTACAATACTTTATATGATGGTACATTAGCAGCTGAAACAAGTGACACTAAATTCAAAACAGCATCAGTTATGCGTGGTGGTACTAATAAATGGGTTACAACTACAATTTGCTTAAGTGATGCTTCATTTAGACATGCGCAGTTTAATACATATGATTTTAGAATATATGGTAACGGACAAGCCGGAACATATATTTCAAAGGTCGAAGTAATTAAGAAATCAGTAAATCCTGATACTGAAGCAATTACTAACAGAAGAGGAAAAACAGAACATGCTGAATTTACAGGAAAGAGTTTCGCAGGATATCAGGCATGGTTCGGAACAGGAACACAGAAAACAAGTTGGGGACATTATGATTATGGTAAGGCAGAGGAAGATGGAACAAGCTGGCCAAGAAAAGACCATATTTCAATCGACTACTTCCCATATGTAAAGGATTATGATGAAAGTGCATTAGCACAGACAGGTTTTGATAATCTTGGAAGTGGAGAACCAACTAAGTTATATGATTCAACAAATGAAAATGTAATTAACACACATTTCAAATGGATGAATCAGTACGGAATTGATGGTGCTGCAATTCAGAGATTTGCAGGAACAATTAAGGGTCGTACATTATATAATGATCCACAGGATACTTTATTATACAAGATGAAAACAGCCGCTGAAAATAATAACAGTCTGTTCTACATTATGTATGATATTAGTGGTGGTGACCAGATTAAAGATAAAACAGATGACACAACAATTAGTAGCTGGGTAGAGGATATTAAATTTGACTGGGTATACAATATTGAAAAACAGCTTCAAATGACTAATTCAGATGCTTATGCAACAGTTGATGGAAAACCTGTAGTTTGCTTATGGGGAACTGCAGTATCAGGAAGACCTGACAGAGTTGTTGATTATCAGGAAATGATTGATTTCTTCCATAAGAGGGGATGTTATGTAATCTTTGGTGTTGGAAGAGATTGGAGTACAAATACAGCAACAATGGCAAAATATGAAAATATCTTTAAACAGGTTGACATGATTTCACCTTGGATGGTTGGATCTAACATTAGTACAAAAGAATCAATAGATAGTTTATATTCTTCATTTATTGAGAAACATTGGGCTTGGTGTAAGGCTAATAATGTAGATTATTATCCTGTACTATTCTCAGGATTCTCATGGGCATTATGGCATGGAGATCCAAACGATAAGCCAAATGCAATGCCAAGAAATGCGGGACAGAACTTCTGGTATCAGGCATACAAACTTAAACAAATGGGAATCCCATCATTCTATATAGCAATGTTTGATGAATATGACGAAGGTACAGCTATTGCTAAGAATGCCAGTGATTATTTTGATATTCCTAAGGATCAATGGTTCGTAACTGCAAGTTGTGATGGATATTGGTGTTCACAGGACTTCCAGTTAAGAACAGTTGGAGAATCTATCAAGATGGTTAAGGGAGAAAGAGAAGCTGTTAAGGAAAATCCTGTACCACAGTCAGAAGGACCAATTTACTACAGAAATAGTTTTGAAAGTAAGTATGTAAAATGTCCGGCAGAAAACAGCAAGTATAATGGAGACTATGCAGTAGATCCATGTTTCAAAAATGATACACAGCTAGAAAATGATGGCGTAACAGCAACAACTACTATTGAGAAAAATACACTTGCAAAAACAGGTGATTACATGGTAACAATTGGTGGTAATGCTAGTAAGGATAATGCAAATTATTTATACAGAATGTCTGAAACAAAGATTAATATGCAGAAGGGCTTAAAACTTTCATATTCAGTTTATGCGGCAAATGAAGCTGGCAAGAACACAAGAGTAGTATTGTTATGTGATGACAATTCTAAGATTATTGCAAAACCTTCACAGACATTAACAGTTGGAAAGTGGACAGATTGCACTTACGAAATGCCTGCATCAAGTATGAATGGAAGAAAGATTGTAGGTATTGCACTTTCATATACTGGAAACAAGGGCGACTTCAAGGCATATTATGATGACATTATTTTAGAAGATGACCCTACATATAGTGTTAATAAAACTGAGTTAAACAAGGTTAACGAAAAGGTAAATAATTTAGTTCAAAGTGATTATACTCAGGAAAGCTGGGCAAATCTTCAGAACACAATTACTTTTGCAAAAAATCTTCCTAATACATGTACTCAGGAAGAAATGGACGATGCTGTTAAGGCTATTGAACAGGCAATTACAAATCTTGTAAAGGCTGAAAAGACAACAAGTGGTCAGCAGACAACAAGCAACCAGGAAACAACAGGTGGTCAGCAGACAACAAGCAACCAGACTACAACAGCTAGTCAGCAGACAACAAGCAATCAGACAACAACAGGTAGTCAGCAGACAACAAGTAATCAGACAACAACAGGTAGTCAGCAGACAACAAGCAATCAGACTACAACAGCTAGTCAGCAGACAACAAGTAATCAGACCACAACAGGTAGTCAGCAGACAACAGGCAATCAGACTACAACAGCTAGTAATCAGCAGGAAACAACTACTGCAAAGCAGCAGGGCGTTTCACAGAAAATCAAGTTAAATGTAACTAAGAAAAAACTTGGAAAGAAAGAGAAGTTTAAGATTAAAGTTAAACTTACCGGCAAGAAGTCAAAGGTTATGTTTAAGTCAAGCAATGCAAAGATAGCAACAGTAAATGCCAAGGGCGTAGTTAAGGCTAAGAAGAAGGGCAAAGTTATTATCATTGCATATACAGATGAAGGAGCAACAGCAATTTGCAATATTACTGTGAAGAAAGCACCAAAATACGTTAAGTTTAAGGCTCAGTCAATTGAAATCAAAAAGGGCAAAAAGAAGAAACTTAAAGTGAAACTTTCTAAAAATAGTGCAGGTAAAGTAACCTTCAAAGTTCAGAACAAGAAGATTGTTAAGATTGACAAGAAGGGAAGAATTACTGCTATTAAGAAAGGAAAGACAGTAGTTACAGCAAAGACTTATAATAAGAAAAAAGCAAAGATTGTAATTATTGTAAAGTAGACTCCTTTATATATAAAAAAGGGAATGTCCTAAAACCATAAGGTTAAAAGGGCATTCCTTTTTATGTTAATCTTAATTAACAAATAATAAATTATATGTTTTTCTTACAAATATCTTCAAGGCAACATCTTTCGCAATGAGGTGTTGTTCTAGCTGTACAGACTTCTCTTCCGTGGTAAACAAGTCTGTGACAAAAATCACTTCCTTTTTCAGGAGGAATAATCTTCCATAGTTCCATTTCTACTTTTTTAGGTTCTTTAATTCCATTTACAAGTCCAATTCTATTACATAATCTAATGCAGTGTGTGTCTGTAACGATTGCAGGTTCTCCAAAAACATCACCCATAATCAAATTAGCACTTTTTCTTCCTACACCTGGTAATTTTAAAAGATCCTTCATATTGTCAGGCACTTTGCAGTCAAATTCATCTTTTAGCATTTTCATGCAAAGACTAATATCTCTTGCTTTACTTTTGCCAAGACCACAAGGTCTAACTATTTTTTCTATCTCTTCAACGGGTGCATCGGCAACGGCTTCAATAGTTGGATATTTTTCGTAAAGAGCCGGCACGATTTTGTTGACACGTTCATCGGTGCATTGTGCAGCTAGTCTAACGCTAATTAACAGCTTCCAGGCATCGTTGTAATCAAGAGTGCAATCAGCATCAGGGTATTCTTTTTCTAATCTTTTAATAACTTCTAAAGCTAAATCTTTTTTTTTCATAATAAAATCCTTTGTGAAAATAAATATATAAATCTTGTTTTTGTACATTGAATTATACCATAGCTTTAATAAATATTTCACAGTATTTTTAGTTTTTTTATTTAAAAAGAGTGTTATAATTATATTTATAAAAAAGAACGTACCATAGTGATTTTTAGTCACGGAAAGGAGTATATATGGTAAATAGAATTATTTTAAATGAAACATCTTATCACGGAGCAGGAGCTATTGGCGAGATAGCTACAGAAGCAAAAGGAAGAGGCTTTGCAAAAGCATTTGTTTGTTCAGACCCGGACTTAATTAAGTTTGGTGTAACAAAGAAGGTTTTAGATGTTTTGGAAGGAGCAAATTTAGTATACGAAGTTTATTCTAACATCAAGCCAAATCCAACAGTTGAAAATGTAAAAACAGGTGTTGAAGCATTTAAGAAATCAGGTGCGGATTACATAATTGCCATTGGTGGCGGTTCATCAATGGACACAGCAAAAGCTATAGGAATTATTATTAATAACCCTGATTTTGCAGATGTTGTAAGCTTAGAGGGCGTGGCACCTACAACTAAGCCGGCTGTACCTACTTTTGCGGTACCAACAACAGCAGGAACAGCAGCAGAAGTTACAATTAATTATGTAATCACTGATACTGAAAAGAATAGAAAGATGGTTTGTGTAGACCCACACGACATACCGGTTGTTGCGTTTATTGATCCGGACATGATGTCATCAATGCCAAAAGGACTTACAGCAGCTACAGGAATGGACGCATTAACACATGCAATTGAAGGCTTTACAACAAAGGCTGCTTGGGAAATGACCGACATGATGCATCTTAAGGCAATTGAAATTATATCAAAGAGTTTAAGAGGGGCAGTAGAAAACACACCTGAAGGAAGAGAAGGTATGGCTCTTGGTCAGTACGTTGCCGGTATGGGATTTTCAAATGTAGGTTTAGGAATAGTTCATTCAATGGCACATCCTTTAGGCGCTGTTTATGATACACCACATGGTGTTGCAAATGCCATTATTTTGCCAACTGTAATGGAATATAATGCAGAAGCTACAGGCGACAAGTATAAATATATTGCAGCAGCAATGGGCGTTGAAGGAACTGAAAAAATGTCTGTTGAAGAATACAGAAAAGCAGCAATTGATGCTGTAAAACAGTTATCAAAGGATGTAGGAATTCCAGTAGACTTAAAGGAAATTGTAGATCCAAAAGATTTAGATTTCTTAGCACAGTCAGCTTATGATGATGCATGCAGACCGGGCAATCCAAGAGATACATCTGTAGAAGAAATTAAGGAATTATATAAGTCATTATTATAATTTCGCGACTCATTATTGGACCTTAATAGTATAGAGGGCAGAAGTAAATATAATTTTTACCATAAGGTAGTGAGTGAACAGGAAGCATTACATGCAACTCTTCTTCGAAAAATGAGAAAGAGTTGCATGTTGATGGTTAAATGAAATTACATAAAAGACAAGGCAATAGAAAGAGGAACATAATGGAAAATAACAAAGTACAATTTACAACATCCCAAATGTTGAAGTGGATGGAGTATGTAGCTGATTTGAAGGAAGTTAGTCCTGAAAAAATTAAAATGTTAAACACATGTGGAAAAAGACGTAACATTTTGGCAACAATCGCTACACACAAAATGATTTTAATTTTTGCAGATGAAACACACAGCAATATGTTATATAAATGTTGGGAAGCAGGATATGGTGATTATGAAATGTACTATGGTACAGGCTATGAACCATCAGAAATGAAACACTGTAAGGTAAGCGACTTAATGGATGATGGAATTTCAGGCCCAACAGTTATTTTTATAGTTAATGAAAATACAAGAGAATCAATGATTTTCGGTATGAAGAATGATAATTTTTCAATGGGAACTGTAAAATACGTTGGTCACGAAATCCGTTCAGTAATTATGAATAAGTTGGAATTAGACGTAAGTGATGTAGCGTTAATGGTAAATTCAGAAAGTATAGCTATCGAATCCTCAATGGTTGCTTATGAAGGCGTTATTATTGCTGATGAAAGAGATGCAGGTTCATACAGAACAATGGAAGAAAATGTGGACAAATTTGGTGTACATAACATTGAGATTATCTCTGATTTGAAAGAGGAAACATTAAAGAATCTGCCAACACCAAGAATTGCTTTTATTGTTGCAACTAAAGAACATATTGAGGATGATATTATAAGTTTGCTTGCAATTAATCCTAACATTAAATTAATGTTCTACACATTGGAGTTGGATATTTTATCAGACATTAAATACATCCTTGAAAAACATGGAATTAATGTAACTGAGGTAATGCAGATAACAGTATCAAAAACAGACAAGAACAGCATATTTGTGGCACAACCATCACCATGGATTATTACAGGTGAAAAATAAATTACAAAATAATAAAATATAAAATTATAAAAACTGTGTATTAGTTAGTGAAAGAATTATGTAACTAGCTGATGCACAGTTTTTTTGTGTAATAAGAAATTCCTTCATAAATTCTTATTACATAAATGAATGTCCACTAGGGAGGCACCCTGGTGCGAGAAGAAAATAGTTGTGAACGGAGGCATAGCGGGGGCAAAGAATTACGCCAGTGATTGGTTTTGTTCTAAATTAAGTGCGTTTAGAAAAAAAGAAACATAAAAATATGTTGACTATATAAATAAAACGTGATAATATACAAACACCGAATAAATAGCAACGTAGTGTATATGATGAAACAAAGCAAGGAAAATGTGATTTTTATAGCTGGTTAGTCTATTATAAAAATCAATCCCCTAAGGGCAATTTATTTGGAATAAAAAAGGAGGTAGATATATATGGATGTATTCCTACAAGAACACGGAAAAACGATTTTTATCGCAGTTTGTATTCTACTGTTAGTTGGTGTTGCCTATGTAATAGGACCGATTATCAGTAATGCAGTGAAGGACGTTGTAGAGAGCTACTCATCATCTGTAACATTTGGTTCAGTAGCCGGGAAGATTCCTTCGGGAAATTAAAGAAATAGCATTTGTGTAACAATTAATATTAAGAGGTCAGGAGTAGAAAGATGAGAAAACTGTCATTACCGGATAGAGCCTTTGGCGATTTATTAAAATATATATTAGACGATAATATAACGGACATTAATTGGAGTAGGGAATTATGGATTAATCATTTGGAAAAAGGAAGATATAAAGTTAACAATTTCAAATTAGATGATATTTTTATAAAACAGTTTTATACACGAATAAGCAACCTAATGAATGTTCAGTTTAATCAAAATAACCCTTTATTAGAAGCGGAAACAGAGAATTTAAGAATATCCATACTACACGACTCTGTGACGAATACAGGAATAAGTATTAGTATTAGAAAAACTCCGGCAATAAGAAGAATTAATAAGGACAGATTAATTTCGGAAGAATATTGCACAGAGGAGATTGACGCATTTATGGAGAATGCAATAAAAGCTCATTGTACAGTGATTGTAGGAGGGCTTCCGGGAGTGGGAAAAACAGAATACATAAAATATTTAACCGGTTATATACCGGCATATGAAAGAGTTTACACGATAGAAGATAATTTGGAGCTTAGATATGCGGCAATAAATCCGGATAAAGATTGTGTTGAAATAAAAGTAAGTGAAAACTTTGGTTATGCAGAGGCATTGAAGGCAAGCAAGAGACAGTTGCCAACTTGGGTTTTACTGGCTGAGGCAAGAGGAAAAGAAGTTAAATATCTTTTAGAAAATATATCAGCAGGAGTTCACTGTTTAACAACAATTCATCTTGATGATGCCGGTAAAATTCCTGACCGATTAAGAAATATGGGAGAAAACATAAATGAGAATGATGTGTATTCTTTCATAGATATTGGTGTAGTGTTACATTCAAATGTTAAACAGGGAGAAAAAATAACAAGACACATAGCACAGGTTATGTGCTTATCAAGACATAACGAAAAAAATGAAAAAGTTATGATATATGAGTATGGAAAAATTTTAACTAAGGATATACCGGAAGATATATTGCGAAAGTTTAAATTACAAGGTATTGATAATCCATTTATAAGATAGAAAAGGGAGGAAATGAGTGAAAGAAAAAATATTGCAGATAATAAAGGATTCGGCGAAGATTCTGGCAGTAGTAATTATTGTGTGTTTAGTCTATAAACTAGATCCTTTGGGTATAGCTGTTTGTCTGTTGGCAGCCATAGCATTTAATTTCTTTTTTCAAAAAGAAGAAAGAAAAAGGGAAGGTTATTTAAGAAAATTCCATGATGTGCTTCTTTACATGGAACAGATGATTTATTCCTTTAAGAAACAACCGAAAATACGACTTGCCCTGTCAGATGCGCAGAAGGTAAGTTCAAACAGAATGAAAGAAATCATTGAGGAAGTTATAGTAAACATAGATTCAAAAATGACTGACAAAATATATGAAGAATCCTTAGAGATTATAAGACGGGAATATGATTGTAAACGATTAAGGTCCCTACATGAATTTCTGATTAAAATAGAACAGCATGGCGGTGAATATGAAAATTATTTAGACATTCTTTTAGAAGATATAAAAGAGTGGGGGGATAGAACATCTCTATTTATAAAAAATGTAAACAGGGTAAAAAGGAATGTAATAATATCCATTTTTTCAACGCTAATAACCTGTGGTTTTATGGCATATTTAATTCCGGCAGAATACAGATATACTAATCATATTGTTTATCAAATTTGTTCAACTGTTGTAATTTTATTGATGCTATTTTCTTATTTGCTTATTATGAAAAAATTAAATTTTGACTGGATAAAGGAGAAACAATCTCTGCAGGATAATATGGTTGTAAAATATTATATTTTAGTTGAGAAGGCGTACTATGACAAAGAAAAATTAAGTATTATGGAAAGACTTACATACAAAAAAGCAAAGAAAACTTTGGAAAATGAAATCAAGAAGGTTTTTCCGGACTGGATAAGAGAAGTGGCAATTAATTTACAGAATGAGACAGTGCAGTCGGCAATAGAAAATTCTTATGGAAATCTACCTTTTGTTTTAAAAAGACCAGTTAGAAAACTACTAATAGATTTTGAGCAATATCCGGTAGGGATTGAGCCTTATGATAACTTTTTACGGGAACTGGAATTGGAGGATATTAAATCATCTCTTAAAATGTTTTATTCAATGAATCAGTTAGGAAAAGAGCAGTCGGATAAACAGATTAATTCGATTATTGACAGGAACAATAAGCTTACACAACAGGGTGAACAGATGAAGAATAATGACAAAATAGGAGCGGCAGCAATGTTTACAGCAGTTCCAATGACAGTTGGCGTAGTGAAAATTATGATTGACATGATTTTAATGATTATTGTGTTTACCTCGTCAGTGGCAAATGTTATCAATGGTTAAGGTGTTAAGGAAGGTGGTGAGCAAATGAAAATATTATTATCAGAGGCAGGTCAATGCATAATATATGGAGTTTTATTTGTGATTATAATAACAGGATTTTACCAAATATTAGAAAAAGTAACAGGATAGTTTTGTTAAAGATATTTGAAAAATAGGAGAAGGGAGAAAAGGTTATATGGAAGAATTTTTATCAGAACATGGACAAACATTAATTAGCGGAATTATATCGGTATTACTTATTATTTTGATTTTGGCAGCCATGGCAGCAGTAGGAAATATGGATGAATATGAGATAAATTCTGTTATTGGAAAGTAATATATTAGCATTTTAAGAAGATAGAAGATAAGGAAATAAAAGATGAGAAAATAGAAGATGTTAGTAGTTAGGAAGAAATATAAAGTGTTGTTTTTTGAAAAAACAAAAGATGATTATTAAAAAGTATAAGGTGCAAGGTGATTAGGTATGGAGAATTTTTTAAGCGAGCATGGAGAAATAATTTTATATGGTCTAATTGGAATTATGGTTGTTGTAATAACCTGTGGGTTATGTAAAAACAAATGGAACCAAATAACACCTGAATACAAAAATGAAAAAAGTCAAAGCAATGAAAAATTTTTAAAAGAAAGTAAAGACAAATATCCTGTTATTGAAGGCCAGGAGGTTATATATCTTGAGTATTTAAGTAAGGAATTTGATTATTCGAAATATATTAAAGCAAAAGATTATACAGGAAAAGACATATCAAACAAAATCAAAGTATACGGAAATATAGATTTTAAAAAAAAGGGAATTTATAAACTGAAATGTGTTGTTAAGTCAGACAATGGACTTGCATGCACAAAATACATAAACGTAATAGTGGAGTGAAATATGAGAGTAGCAATAGAAATGTTTTCGATTGTAATTGCAATAACTTTAGGGTGCATATTGTTTGCTTCTTTTATTAGCAGCAACAATCAGGTATCTAATGCAAGAGATTTTTATAATGTGGCTGTAAATAGAATAGAGGATAGTAACTGTAATGACCAGGTTATAAGCCAGTGTAAAAGTGAGGCAGGCGAAAAAGGATACACTTTGGAGATAGAAGATTTGACTATTTACAATGAACAGCCAAGCAGACTTGTAATATTAAAATACAGCATTACAATGCCGGTGTTTAGCCTGTTTGGTAATGGCTTAAGCAAGCAGGGGGTGATTGAGGGGTATGCCAGATAAAGTTGAAAAACAAAGAAAAAGTAAAAGAAAAGATAAAAGAAAAAATCGAAATGTAAATATAAATTGGGGAATGAATTTGTTAAAAAGAATAAAGGTGGATCTATTAGAAATAATAGAAAACAAAAAGGCGAATTTAAAAAAATATATAATAAACTGTATGAAAATGACTGGTATCAAAATTAGTATAGTGACTATTTTGGCTTTAGGCTTTAGTACAGCATTTTTCTTTAATAGTGTGTATGCTTTAGCTGGTTCAGGTACGGCAAAAGATCCGTATATTGTATCAATTGAGGATGAACTAAGAGATGTATTGCTTACAAAATTTACAAAGTCATGGGTTTACGTGGGTGTAAAAAAATCAATAACAATAACAAGGAACATAGCAATTAGTAAGGGGAAATTTAAAATTTATGCCTATGATAGCAATGTAACATTAAAAAGAACATCAGATGGAGAAAAATCAATAAATGGAGGCGAGTATCCTAAATATTGTATGACTTTAAGTGGAACTGCCGAGATAGACATGGGTGTTACGGCCATAAAAAGTAAGACTTTAACTTTAGGTGGAAACAAAAGTAATTTTTCTACTAAAAAGAGAAGCTCAGGCTGGCTTTATTTAAAAAGCGGAACTAAAGCAACAATAAACAGTAATTGCGTAGTGAAAAATGTAATGAATAATAAGGAAGAGGACGGCGGTTCTGCAATTTGCACTTTTGGAACTTTAATTTTAAATGGAACTATTGAAAACTGTGAAGGTTCTGACGGCGGGGCCATTGGAGTGAAGAAAGGAAGTGTAACAATAAATAATAATGCTGTAATTAATCAGTGCAAATCATATACAGAAGGCGGTGGCATTTTTGGCATGGATGGTTGTACCATCAAAATTAATGGTGGAACAATATCTAATTGTGTAGCAGAAGAAGAGGGCGGAGCAATATTTGTAAGTGGTAGTTCAAATTGTACAGTTGAGAACGGCACAATAAAACAGAATAGTGCAGGTTTATCAGGTGGAGCCATATTTTCAGGATATGGGGCAAATTTAACTATTGGAAAAAATGGAAAAGGTCCTTTAATAAGTTCAAACAATGCCAAAGGTAATGGCGGAGCAATCAGGTGCAACGGTGGTAGTGGAAAGAATGCCGGCGGAGAAACAAAAATCTATGGTGGAACAATTTCTAATAACTTAACTAAGGATAATGGTGGCGGCATATCCTGTGGAAATGGTGGAAGCTCAGGTTCTTCAAAAATAATAATTAAAAATACAAATATTTCTCAAAATGAAAGTGTAAATGATGGCGGAGCCATTAATTTTCCAAGCAAGTTAGTAGGTATCGACAATGACTATGTAGAAATAACAGATTCTGTTATTGATAATAATTACGCACAAGGAAAAGGCGGTGGTCTTGTAGTTGCTAACAAAGTCATTTTCTCAAAAAACACGTTGTCTAATAATGAAGGGGTAAAAAGTGGTGGTGGAATTCATATAAATAATGGTGATGTGACTTTTAAAAGCGGTGAAATATACGGAAACAAAACAGGCAATAACGGTCAGGGAATATATGTAAATGGTTTGTTAAAAATCAAAGGAAGTATTTATTTTAATGATAATAACAATGTATATTTAAAGAAAAATAAGTATGTGGAAATTACGGGCAGTTTAAGTAGAAAAAGTGGCTTTATTGCAAAAATTAATTCGGAAGAAGAAGCTCCCGGTACAAAAATCATAAAAGTAGGTTATGGAAATAAAAAGGGGAGTGATGAATTATATTATGCAAATGGAGAAGAAAAATATACCTGCACAAGTAATGGTAGTTCTAAAATATTACGTCCTACAGACGAAGTAAGTGGCTATGAGGACAATTGGATTATTATAAGCCGGCAGTATTCCATAAGGTATGAAAAAAACTGTCAGGATATAGTGACGGGGATGCCTAATAGTCAGCACAAATACTGGAATGAAAATATTAATCTTAGTACAAAAAATGTTGAAAGAGCAGGTTATGAATTAAATACACAAAAACATTGGAACACAAGTGAAAATGGTAACGGAATAAAGTATAGTCCGGGAAGTATTTATAGTGGAAATGCAGATTTAACATTACATGCAATATGGGAAAAAATAACTGTGAAGGAAATATACATTACTACCACAGACCGTTATTATGTGGTCGGTCAAAAGATAGTTTTAAATAAAGACGAGATTTTAAAGAAAGTAAAAGTAGATGATGACTTACATACAGGTTATAAATATGTTTTAAAAGTAGTAAGTATTAAAGAAAGAAATATGGATACAGCCTTGGTTACAGGCAATGACATACAGGCAGAAAATTACCTGAATACTAATGAAATAAAAGAATATACAATTAAGATTGTAACTAATTCGGCAGATAAAAAAGTGACAGCCTATGGAACAATGAAAGTCTATGTGTTAAATACAGATTTAAGTGGGCAGAGAGTACGCTTTATATCTGAAAAATATATTGGAACTTTAGATGCTAATTCCAAATGGAGTAGAAGCTTAAGTGGCAAGTTGCAAGATTCTATAAAAAGAACAAATAGCAGTCAGGCAAAGTATTATATAGAAATTTCTGATAGCAAAAGAAACAATATTAGAGACAAGGTAAAGGAAAACAATTACAAAAACAGTGAGAATTTAACAAGTATAATAAAAGGAAAATTAGGACTATGAAACAGACAGTTATTGTATCAGGATTTATAGTGGTTATTTTAATTACGGCTCTTACAATTCTTTCAGTTGAAAGTAAGCAGGACAGAAAAGATGAGTTGGAGAGAGTTGTTGCAGCAGCAGTTAAACAAACTGTAAAAGATAGCCAGATTAAGGAACAGAAAATAATAAAATCAGATAAAGACATGATTGCAAATTTTGTTCAAAATGTTTGCATATCATTAAAGGCAAAAGGCGACATATCAGTAAAGGTTATGGGAGTGGATTACAAAGAAGGCTTGTTAGACGTGTATGTTCTGGAAAAGTTTGAATATTTAACAGGAAAAAATGGCACAGTTTCCGTAAGAAAATGCGCCATTTATGAATAAAAATATGAACAATATTATATAAAAAATAATATCAAAAATAATATCAAATAGTTCTTTTTAGAAAACGTAATAAATAATGTGCAGTTGTGGTATGCAAAAATACCATCTACAAATATTTATTTATGAATTTTTGTGCTGACTTCTCCGGATGACAGCCATTTAGTAGTACCGTCTTCAAATTGAACTTTAAGACGGCAGTTTTTGTCAATATCAATTGCTTTGGCAACGGAAGTTTTAGAACCTTCAATTACGGTAATAGTTTTACCGATAATCATTGAACGTTCAATATATTCTTTTACATAGGATTTTGATTTGAAATCCTTGTAATATTCCATAAAATAGTCAAGGAGATTGGCAATCAAAATACTACGTTTGTTAATGGAATCTGTTTGTTTGTCAAAAATTGCAGTGGCAATATCCTTAATGTTGTCAGGAAAACCACCATCAGGAATGCAAACGTTTATACCGATTCCAACTATGGCATAATCAAGTTTTCCGGTCTCCACGTTAAAGGCACCTTCAGTAAGAATTCCACAGGTTTTTTTATCTTCAAGGTAAATGTCGTTAACCCATTTAATAAGGGCACGTTTGTCACTTACATCTTCAATAGCTCTAGCTGTGGCAACGGCAGCAGATGTAGTTAAAAATAATGATTCCTCTGCGGGTATATCAGGTCGAAGAAGAATACTTATATAAATTCCGGTACCCTTAGGAGAATAGAATTGTTTTCCGGTTCTTCCACGACCGGCAGTTTGTTCTTCAGCAATAATAACAGTACCTTCTTTTGCACCCTGTTCAGCCATTTCCTTTAAAATGGTATTAGTGGATGTAACAGAAGAAAAAACAGATATATCCAAATGGGGATTTTTTAAATGTTGTTTAATACTGTATGAAGATAAAATATCATTTTTTTCTGCAAGGCAATAACCCTTGTTTGGTATGGCATTGATTTCGTAACCTGATTTTTCCAATGCTTTAATTGCCTTCCAGACAGAATTACGGCTGACACCCAGATTGTCAGCAAGTTGGCCACCTGAAATATAGTCACCTTTGTTATTTTCAAGTTCTTTTAGAACTTCATCTTTTACACTCATAATATTTTCGTGTGTTGCTATTTAACCATTTGCATTGCTGTTTAATCCTTTAGTTCATTGCCGGTTTAATAGGCACACATGCTCCTTCCATAAATTAATAAGAACTAGAAACAAGTATAACATTATTTTTTTGGGGCTTCAACATAACAGAAAAGAAACGTCACCCAAATAACAAAATAGGTTGACAATCAAAAGAAACTGACTTACAATGACTTAGTCGCAAAAAAATGTTATGTATTTAGGAGGAAATTATGAGTAACACACAGAAGAAATTTTTATCAGTTCAGGATATGGTACTAATAGCTGTATTTACAGCAATAATGGCAATTTGTTCATGGATTAGCGTGTCTGCAGGTCCTGTTCCATTTACTTTACAGACTTTTGCAGTTTTTGTAACAGCAGCTTTACTTGGCACTAAGAGAGGCACAATAGCAGTTGTGGTTTATATTTTACTTGGAATAATTGGTGTACCTGTATTTGCAGGACTAACAGGCGGCCCATCAGTAATCGCAGGTCCAACAGGCGGCTTCATCGTAGGCTTTATTTTAACAGCAATTATTATTGGTTTATTAATGAATTTAGCAAATGGAAAAAGCGAAGTTGTTAAACTTGTTATTACAGTAGTTGCAATGGTATTAGGCGATGTAGCATGTTTTGCAATAGGAACAGTTTGGTTTATGGTTGTAACAAATAATACAGTAGCAGTTGCTTTAACATACTGTGTTATTCCATACATTATTCCAGATATTGCAAAAATAGTTGTAGCAACAATTATTGCAAACAGAGTTAAGAAATATGTGCAGATATTCAATTAGACCACACCATTTATTATGCCTTCAGTTTTTTGAAGGAAAAGGGTATAGCAATGGATTTGTGGAAAATATGACAAAAATTCATAATGAAATGTTAAGTAAGAATCCTTATGTTGAACTAACAGAAGGGGCAGATGATATATGCGAAAACTGTCCTAATAATGAAAATGGAATATGTACTCAGGAAAAATCAGTTTCAGGTAATGATAGACGCACATACGAAGCAATAGAGGATGAACTGAAAAAACAAAAAGGTGACCTTACATGGAACCAATTAACAGAGATGGTTCACAAGTGCATTATTGATGTTAATAAGTTACGGGCAGTTTGCGGAGTATGTCGATGGTCAGATATATGTGATTCTTACAACAAAAATAAATAATATTAAGAAAATCTCTTTGTACAGAAGACAACCAATCTGTATGGAGAGATTTTTTATATATAATGGATAGAAAATAAAAAATATGTTAGTATATACACTAGAGATTTTTGACAAAGAGAGGTAGACAATGGAAGTAAAAGACTTACAACAATACGAAATTATTATAAATAAGCATATTGAAGAAGTTAATTCAAATGCATACTTACTAAAACATAAAAAAACAGGTGCAAGAGTTGTTATCTTATCAAACGATGATGACAATAAAGTTTTTAATATTGGTTTTAGAACACCGGTAACAGATGACACAGGAGTTCCACATATTATAGAACATACTGTTTTATGTGGTTCAGACGATTTTCCGGTAAAGGAACCATTTATGGAATTAGTTAAAGGTTCACTTAACACATTCCTTAATGCAATGACATATCCTGACAAAACAGTTTATCCTGTGGCAAGTTACAACAACAAAGATTTTAACAATCTTATGCATGTTTACATGGATGCTGTTTTTCATCCGAATATCTATAAGGAAGAAAACATCTTTAAGCAGGAAGGCTGGCATTACGAATTAGAAAATAAAGATGATAACATTACAATAAACGGTGTTGTATATAATGAAATGAAGGGAGTATTCTCATCAGTTGACGGTTTAGGTGCAAGAGTTTCACTTCAATCATTATTCCCGGACAACGGCTACAGTAATGAGTCAGGTGGAGATCCTGATTTTATACCTGAATTAACATATGAACAGTATTTAGATTTCCATAGAAAATATTATCATCCATCAAACAGCTATATTTATTTGTATGGAGATATGGATGTAGTTGAAAGATTACAGTGGATAGATGAAAATTATTTATCAAAATACGATTATTTAGAAGTTGATTCAGAAATAAAATATCAAAAGCCTTTTGATAAGCCGGTAACAGTTACAAAGGAATATGCAATTTCAGATAGTGAGAACGAAGATGAAAGTGCAGTCTTAATTTCCAACTTTGTAATTGGCGACAACTTAGATACAGAGTTAAGTATCGCTTTTCAGATTTTAGAATATGCAATAATGGAAATGCCAGGAGCCCCACTTAAGCAGGCTTTAATTGATGCAAAAATTGGAAAAGATATTTCAGGCTCATACGAGGATGATGTTTTACAGCCAATTTATACAATTACAGCTAAATATGCTAATCAAAAGGACAGTGACAGATTTAATGAAATAATCAATAATTCATTAAAAGAAATTGTTAAGAACGGTATTGGCAAAAATGCTTTACGTGCAGGTCTTAACAGTTTGGAATTTAAAGAAAAAGAAGCAGATTTTGGAGGTTTTCCAAAAGGCTTAATTTGGGGACTTAATCTAATGGGTGCCTGGATTTATAATGAAGAAAATCCATTTGCAAGTTTGGAAACAAACAGGATTTTTGATTTATTAAGAGAAAAAATTGACACAGATTATTTTGAAAAAATTATAGAAAAATACATGATTAACAATAATCATCGTTCAACTGTAATTATGGAACCTAAAAAAGGTTTAACAGAGGAAAAAGAAAAGCAGTTAGAAGTAAAACTTAAGAGTTTAAAAGACTCGATGACAGATGAAGAGATTGAAGCGTTAATTATTAAAACAAAGGAATTAAAGAATTATCAGGAAACACCTTCAACACCGGAGGAACTTGAGACAATACCTTTACTGGAAATTGAAGACATTAATGAAAGTCCAAGACCATTTATTTACAAGGAAGAAAAGTTGCCTGAGTTTACGGCAGTATATAATGAATTATTTACTAATGGTATTGGATATTTGGATGTGACATTTAATTTCGAAAAATTGCCAATTGATTATGTTCCATATGTAGGTTTGTTTAAATATGTTTTAAGTTACATGGATACAGAAAGAACTTACACAGACTTAAATACTGACATTGATATGAATCTTGGTGGTTTAGGTTTTGGAACGGGAATTTATGTAAACAGTTATAACAATACATCAAAATACCAGATGGAAGTTCATACAAAAGCCCTTTACGACAACCTTGAGAAAGCAGTAAACATAATTGAAGAAGTTCTTACAAAAACAAAATTTGATGATTACAAACGTCTAAAAGAAATTTTAGAAGAAACAAAGTCAAGACTAAATAAGTCAATTATTCAGTCAGGTAATGTTGCAAGTAGAATGAGAACCATGTCTTACTATGGCAGCGAGTCATATATTAGGGAATTATTATCAGGCATTGCTTTTTACAAGTTTGTTGAAGAACTGCTAGATGATTTTGATAATAAGAAGGAAGAAATAGCGAAGAAGATTTCTGATACGGTTAAATATGTATTTAGAAAAGATAACATAACTATTAACTACGCAGGAAATAAGGAAAGCTTTGAAAAAGTAAAAGCTTTAGTTTCAAATCTTCAGCGTAAAATGAATGAGCCTGTAGACTTTAAAGAATCATTTGACGGCTGGACTTTTGAAAAGAACGAAAAGAATGAAGGCTTCACTACTTCAGGTCAGGTTCAGTATGTGGCACGTTGTGGTAATTACAAGGACAGCACAGATGAACAATTCGACGGTAGTATGCAGGTTTTATCAAGCATTATGAGTAGCGAATACCTGTGGAATAACATTAGAGTATTAGGTGGTGCTTATGGTTGTGGCTGCTCTGTAAGCAGAGGAGGCGACATTATGTTTACATCTTACAGAGATCCAAATTGTAAGAGAACAAGTGATGTTTACTTAGATGCACCCAACTATATTGGGAATTTCCAGGCAAGTGAAAGGGAAATGAGAAAATATATTATCGGTACAATAAGTGGCATAGACACCCCAATGAGTGCGGCTGACAGAAGTGGAAGAGAATTTGCAAGCTACATGGCACAGGTTAAATTTGAAACATTAGTTAATGAACGAAAAGCAGTGCTTACAACAACTGTTGAAAAAATAAGAAGTCTGGCACCTAAATTTAAGAAGGCGTTGGATAAAAATTACATTTGTGTAGTTGGTGGAAAAACTGCAATAACAAGAGACCAGGAAATTTTAAAAGAAGTAAAGGAATTAGGATAAGAGGTACAAATGGATAAGAATTTTAAATCAGGATTTGTTGCATTAATTGGTAGACCAAATGTAGGTAAGTCAACTTTAATGAATCAAATCATTGGACAAAAAATAGCAATTACATCAAAGAAACCACAGACAACAAGAAACAAAATTCAAACAGTTTATACATGTGATAAAGGGCAAATTGTTTTCTTGGACACACCGGGAATTCATAAGGCAAAAAATAAACTTGGTGAATACATGGTTAATGTGGCAGAAAAAACATTAAAAGAAGTTGATTTAATTATGTGGTTAGTTGAACCTGATACTTTTATTGGAGCAGGTGAACAGCACATTGCAGAACAGTTAAAGAACATTGACGTTCCTGTTATTTTAGTAATCAACAAAACAGATACAGTAAAGCAGGAAGAAATTCTTAAGTTTATTGATGCCTACAGAAAGATAATGGATTTTGATGAAATTATTCCGGCATCAGCTCTTAAAGGAAATAATGTGGATACAGTTATTGAGCAGATTTTTAAATATCTTCCTGAAGGACCAATGTATTACGATGAAGATACTGTTACAGACCAACCAATGAGACAGATTGTTGCCGAACTTATAAGAGAAAAAGCCCTTCATGCATTAGATGAAGAAATTCCACATGGTATAGCTGTAACAATTGAGCGAATGAAGAAAAGACGTCACAAGGACATTTATGATATTGAGGCAACTATCGTTTGCGAAAGAGATTCTCACAAGGGAGTTATTATTGGTAAAAAAGGCAGCATGCTAAAGAAAATCGGCACAAATGCCAGATACGAAATTGAACAGCAGCTTGACATGAAAGTAAATTTACAACTTTGGGTAAAAGTCCGTAAAGACTGGCGTGACAGTGAATTGCTAATGAAAAATTATGGCTACAAGGAAGAAAGATAATTAAATAATGCATACAAAATCTTCTATTGTAAATCCTAACTATATAGATGCGGGTGTCAAAACACTGTGATTATAATTAAACGGATTGTTATGTGCAAAGCACTCTCATAATCCTATCTTTTGACACTATAATCATACAACTATTTACAGGGAGGATAAGATGGATAATTTAGAGAGTTGGAGAATGTTTGAATCCACAGGAAAAATAGATGATTATTTACAGTATGCTAAAGAGAAAAAAATTAATAAAGCAAGAGAAAATTTTATTTCAAAAATAGAAGGCGAAAGAAATGGTAGAGACAATAACAGCGGTAGGTATGGTGATTTCAGCGACACCTATAAGTGAATACGATAAAAGACTTGTAATACTCACAAAAGAGTTTGGTAAAATAACAGCTTTTGCAAGAGGTGCAAGAAAGCCTACAAGCCCATTTCTTGGTGGCAGTCAGCCAATGGCTTTTGGAGAGTTTACATTGTATAGAGGGAGAAATGCATATACAGTTACGGCAATGAAAATTAATGAGTATTTCAGCAACTCCATGAATGATATTGACAGTATGTATATGGGAATGTATTTTTTAGAACTTGCCGACTATTATGGAAGAGAAGGCATAGAGGCGAAAGATACATTAGAGCTTTTGTATATTGCAATGAAACAGCTAGGCAAAAAAGCCATTCCCATTGACCTGATTCGATGTATATATGAATTGCGTACGTTGGTTATTAACGGTGAGTATCCAAATGTTTTTAATTGTGGAAAATGCGGTAACACAGAAAATCTTGATTACTTTGATTTGGAACACAATTCGGTAATTTGCAGTAATTGCCATGGCAAAATACGCAAAAACAAGATTCTTAATCCGTCAACTGTATATGCATTACAGTATATTGTAACAGCAAAAATAAATAAGCTTTTCTCATTTAATGTAAAAGAAGAAGTATTAGCGCAACTAAAACAGGTAATTGAGAGCTACATAAATAAGATAATTCATAAAAAATTTAATTCTTTAGAATTTCTGGAAAATTTATATTGAAATTAGTTCTCATAAAGTTTAAAATTACTATTTAGGTATGCAAAAATACAGGAGGGACATTATGAGATATATTTTAAAGAGGGTTTGTGCGTTGTCATTAGTGCTTGCCATGGCTTTAAGTTTTACAGCCTGTGGAAAAAAGGTTGGGGACATTAAGTTAGACAGTGGCGTTAATGCAATTTACATTGATGAGGATGGCGCAGTCAGTTACGGCGTAACAGAGAAGTTCGCTGACAAAGACTATGACAAAGATGCGCTTGAAAAATACATTAATGATGAAGTGAAAAAATACAACAGTAGTAGTACAGCATCAGTTGATGATGCTATTTCAGTGGATAAGTTTGAAGTTGAAGATAAAGAAGCTTATTTGATTTTAAAATTAGCTACGGTGTATGATTTTAATTCATATATACAGAATTACAACAAAGCAGAAGAGGGTACTTTTTATGCAGGAACAATTGAAGAGCGAGGTGACTGCAAAATAAAAGGTGAATTTACTTCTCCTGACAAAAAGGAAACATTAAAGGCAAAAGAAATCAAGAAAATGAGCAATGCCAACATTCTAATAGTAGATTCAAAATACAAAGTGGAAATTGGCAGTGATGTAAAATACATTAGCTCAAATTGCAAAGTAGATGAAGATGGAATTGTAACAACTTCTGACAAGGAAAAGAGTTACATTGTATATTAAATGTTAATGTAAAGCTAAATGGCTTATAAACAATACATAAAAATGGAGGATTTTATAATGGAAAAGACAATGGATAAGATTGTAGCATTGGCAAAGAGTAGAGGATTTGTTTATCCGGGTTCAGAAATTTATGGAGGTTTAGCTAATACTTGGGATTATGGAAATCTTGGTGTTGAATTAAAAAACAACGTAAAGAGAGCCTGGTGGAAAAAATTCGTACAGGAAAATCCATACAACGTTGGTGTTGATTGTGCTATTCTTATGAACTCACAGACATGGGTAGCATCAGGACATTTAGGAAGTTTCTCTGATCCATTAATGGATTGTAAGGAATGTCACGAACGTTTTAGAGCAGACAAGTTAATTGAAGATTACATGGCAGACAACGGAATTGAAATTGAAGAATCAGTTGATGCATGGTCACATGAGCAGATGGCTTCATACATTGATGAAAATAATATTTGTTGTCCATCATGTGGAAAACATAATTTTACAGACATTAGAGAATTTAACCTTATGTTTAAAACATTCCAGGGTGTTACAGAAGATGCTAAGAATACAGTATATTTAAGACCTGAAACAGCTCAGGGTATATTTGTAAACTTCAAGAATGTACAGAGAACATCAAGAAAGAAAATTCCATTTGGTATTGGTCAGATTGGTAAGTCATTTAGAAACGAAATCACACCGGGTAACTTTACATTTAGAACAAGAGAATTCGAACAGATGGAACTTGAATTCTTCTGTGAACCTGATACAGATTTAGAATGGTTTGAATACTGGAGAGGTTTCTGTCGTGACTGGTTACTTAATCTTGGAATTAAGGAAGACGAAATGAGATTAAGAGACCATGAAAAAGAAGAATTATCATTCTACTCAAAGGCAACAACTGATATTGAATTCTTATTCCCATTTGGTTGGGGCGAACTTTGGGGTATTGCTGATAGAACTGATTATGATTTATCAAGACACATGGAAACTTCAAAAGAAGATTTAACATACTTTGATGATGAAAAGCATGAAAGATATGTGCCATACGTTATTGAACCATCACTTGGTGCAGACAGAGTAACATTAGCATTCCTTTGTGCAGCATACGATGAAGAAGAAATTGGAACACCTGAAAAGCCTGACACACGTACAGTTCTTCATTTTCATCCTGCAATTGCACCTGTTAAGATTGGAGTTCTTCCATTATCAAAGAAATTAAATGAAGGTGCAGAAAAAGTATTTGTTGAACTTAGCAAATATTACAACTGTGAATACGATGATAGAGGAGCTATCGGTAAGAGATATCGTCGTCAGGATGAAATCGGTACACCTTTCTGCGTAACATACGACTTTGATTCAGAAGAAGATGGAGCGGTTACAGTTCGTGACCGTGACACAATGGAACAGGAAAGAATTAAGATTGAAGATTTAAAAGCATACTTTGAAGAAAAGATGGCATTTTAAATAATAAGTCATAAAGAAAGTAAATGATAAATATCTTAAATATTGAAAAATAAATAGCTTAAATAATATTAAACGATAGAGAATACTAGATGATGTTTAATATTAAAGATAAAAATATTTAAGATATTAATATTAAAGATAACACTAGCAGAAGCAGACAGCTAATATCGAAACTGTTTAAGATTTTTTGAAATCAACAGTAAAGATATGGCTGTCTGTTTTTGTGTAGCGAAGAAATCTTTTTTTTATTTTGCGTTATATCAAAAAGCTAATCACACAGGTGTGAAGCAACATAAAGAGAAAAATCAAAAATCCCATAAAATAGCATATTGAAACGATTTTATACAACTTTCATAAAAATAATAAAAATTATTTGTATAAATATTACAATATACATTTAGGGGTAAAATGTTATAATTTTTACAGGATTGTGATAGTGCAAAACTGTAACGATTCGCACGATTAGGATTAGAAGAATTACTCAATCTAATCAATACAGGGAAATTGAAAGAATACTTTGGAGTTACCTACTATACATGAAAATATGCTAATGCATAACATGCCGAAAGTTATGCATTTTATTACGAAATGAGGTAGTTTAATGGAACCAACAATCAAAATGATTCAGACAGTCCAAGGTGATGACGTAAAATGGAGAAACTTAGGTGAACAGGAATTAAGAGATTATTTTAGTTTCAGAATGGATACAGTTGTTGTAGACAGTAGCCAGGAGTTTCAGACACATTTAGGATTTGGAGGAGCGTTTACAGAAGCGGCAGCGTACGTTATGGAAAACGCAAGTGAAGAAGCACGAAAAGAAATTTTAAAAGCATATTTTAATAAGGAAACAGGTTTAGCTTACAATTTAGGAAGAACATCTATTAATGGATGTGACTTTTCATTAGAACCATATACATACGTAGAGGATGAAGATGTTGAACTTAAAACTTTCCATATGGAAAGAGAAGACAAATATGTAGTTCCTTTCATAAAACAGGCAAGCGAAGAGGCAGGAGAAGACATTGGAATTCTCTGTGCTCCTTGGAGTCCACCAGCATTTATGAAAAACAATAAGGACATGAACCATGGTGGTAGACTTTTAAGAAAGTATTATGGAACATGGGCTAAGTATATGGTTAAGTATGTTAAGGGAATGCTTGACAGAGGAATTAATATTTTAACAATCAGTGTTCAAAATGAACCAGAGGCTAAACAGACATGGGCTTCATGTAAATATGATCCAACAGAGGAAGCAATGCTTGCTGTTGACTATATGTATGAAGAGTTGAAAAAAGAAGGTCTTGAAGAAAAAGTTAAGATTGTAATTTTAGATCATAACAGAGACATAATGTTTAGACGTGTTCGTGAAACATTGGCATATAAGAACGCAAAAGATATTATTTGGGGAATTGCTTACCATTGGTATGGCTCGGATAAATCTGAAATTCTTACAATGGCACACGAAATATATCCTAAGCAGCATCTTATTTTTACAGAAGGTTGTGTTGAATTAGTAAACAATTCAGGAAACACAAGCTCTAAGGCAGGGATAGGTGCTTGGAAACATGGTGAGATTTATGGTCACAACATGATAAATGATTTCAATAACTATACAGAAGGTTGGATTGACTGGAATCTTGTATTAGACGAAAAGGGTGGTCCTAACTATGTAGGAAATTATTGTGAAGCACCAATTATGTTAAATACAGAAACAAATGAAGTTATTTACAATATTTCATATTATTATATTGGACATTTTTCAAAATATATTAAGCCGGGAGCAAAAAGAATACTTTGTTTAAATGATTCAGACAAGGGAATTTATTCTGTTGCGTATAAGAATCCCAACGGACAGATTATTGTTGTAGTTCAAAATGAACTAAGCAAACGTCACAGACTTGCAGTGGCAGTGGATGGTAAGGGTATTAATACTGAAGTACCTGCACATTCAATTACAACATTTATAGTCGACAAATAATACGCAAAAACCCCTTATAACAAAGGAAAAAAGTGGAATTTTTTATTGACTATAAAAGTGCGTATGTTATAATTAACTTTAGGTGCAAATGCGCCCTTTTTCAGCCTGTAAATTTACACAGGAATATTATTAAAAAGACTGGGCGGCATCAAAAATAGAGTGTATGAGTTACTTATGATGGCCATATTCCATAGGACTCATGACATAAAATACTAATTAATTAGGAGGAAAGAAACATGGCAAACAAATGGGTATACCTTTTTAGCGAAGGTAATGCTAACATGCGTGAACTTCTTGGTGGTAAGGGTGCTAACCTTGCAGAAATGACAAGCTTAGGACTTCCAGTACCTCAGGGATTCACAATCACAACAGAAGCTTGTACTCAGTATTATGAGGACGGCAGAGAAATCAATGAAGAAATTCAGGGACAGATTAACGAATACATCGTTAAGATGGAAGAAATCACAGGAAAGAAATTCGGTGATAAGGAAAATCCTTTACTTGTTTCTGTTCGTTCAGGAGCTAGAGCTTCAATGCCAGGTATGATGGATACAATCCTTAACCTTGGTCTTAACGAGACAGTAGTAGAAGCTATTGCTGAAAAATCAGGAAATGCTCGTTGGGCTTGGGACTGCTACAGAAGATTCATTCAGATGTATTCAGACGTAGTTATGGAAGTTGGTAAGAAATACTTTGAAGAACTTATCGACAAAATGAAAGCTGACAGAGGTGTTAAGCAGGACGTTGAACTTACAGCAGAAGATTTACAGGAATTAGCTGGACAGTTCAAGGCAGAATATAAAGAAAAAATTGGCGAAGACTTCCCAGATGATCCTAAGGAACAGTTAATGGGTGCTGTTAAAGCCGTATTCCGTTCATGGGATAACCCACGTGCTAACGTTTACCGTCGTGACAACGATATCCCTTATTCATGGGGAACAGCTGTTAATGTACAGTCAATGGCATTTGGTAACATGGGTGATGACTGTGGTACAGGTGTTGCATTTACAAGAGATCCAGCAACTGGTGAAAAGAAGCTTATGGGTGAATTCTTAAAGAATGCTCAGGGTGAAGACGTTGTTGCCGGTGTTAGAACACCAATGCCAATCGCTCAGATGGAACAGGAATTCCCAGAAGCATTCGAAGAATTTGTAAAGGTTTGTGAAACACTTGAAAACCATTACAGAGATATGCAGGATATGGAATTCACAGTTGAAAATAGAAAATTATATATGTTACAGACAAGAAATGGTAAGAGAACAGCTCAGGCTGCTTTACAGATCGCTTGTGACCTTGTTGATGAAGGTATGAGAACTGAAGAAGAAGCTGTAGCTATGATCGATCCTAGAAACTTAGATACATTACTTCATCCACAGTTTGATGCTGCTGCTCTTAAGGCTGCTACACCAGCTGGTAAGGGACTTGGTGCTTCACCTGGTGCTGCTTGTGGTAAAGTTGTATTTACAGCAGATGATGCTGAAGCTTGGAATGCAAGAGGAGAAAAGGTTGTTTTAGTTCGTCTTGAAACATCTCCAGAAGACATTACAGGTATGAAGGCTTCACAGGGAATCTTAACAGTTCGTGGTGGTATGACATCTCACGCAGCCGTAGTTGCTCGTGGTATGGGTACTTGCTGTGTATCTGGTTGTGGAGATATCACAATGGATGAAGAAAACAAGAAATTCACATTAGCTGGAAAAGAATACCATGAAGGAGATTACATCTCAATCGATGGTTCAACAGGTAATATTTATGATGGTATCATTGAAACAGTTGATGCTACAATCGCTGGAACATTTGGACGTATTATGGGATGGGCTGACAAGTACAGAACTCTTAAGGTTAGAACAAATGCTGATACACCAGCAGATGCTAAGAAAGCTAGAGAACTTGGTGCAGAAGGTATCGGTCTTTGCCGTACAGAGCATATGTTCTTCGAAGAAGACAGAATTGCTGCATTTAGAGAAATGATTTGTTCTGATACAGTAGAAGAAAGAGAAGCAGCTCTTGAAAAGATTCTTCCATATCAGCAGGGAGACTTCGAAGCTTTATATGAAGCTCTTGAAGGATGTCCAGTAACAATCAGATTCTTAGATCCACCTCTTCATGAATTCGTACCTACAGAAGAAGCTGACATTAAGAAGTTAGCAGACGCTCAGGGCAAATCAGTAGAAGAAATCAAGGCTATCATTGATTCACTTCACGAATTCAACCCTATGATGGGACACAGAGGACTTCGTCTTGCAGTTACATATCCTGAAATTGCTAAGATGCAGACTAAGGCAGTTATCCGTGCAGCTATCAATGTTCAGAAGAAACATTCTGATTGGACAGTTAAGCCTGAAATCATGATTCCATTATCATGTGATGCTAAGGAATTAAAATATGTTAAGGATATCGTAGTAGCAACAGCTGATGCTGAAATCGCAGCAGCAGGTGCTGAACTTGAATATCAGGTTGGTACAATGATCGAAATCCCTAGAGCAGCATTAACAGCTGACGAAATCGCTAAGCAGGCAGACTTCTTCTGCTTCGGTACAAACGATTTAACACAGATGACATACGGATTCTCAAGAGATGATGCTGGTAAGTTCTTAGATGCTTACTATGATGCTAAGATCTTCGAAAACGATCCATTTGCTAAGTTAGATCAGGTTGGTGTTGGTAAGTTAATGGAAACAGCTATCAAGCTTGGTAAGCCAGTTAACCCTAACCTTCACGTAGGTATCTGTGGAGAACACGGTGGAGATCCATCTTCAGTAGAATTCTGTCATAAGATTGGTCTTGATTATGTATCATGTTCACCATTCCGTGTACCTATCGCAAGATTAGCAGCAGCTCAGGCAGCTATTGCAGAAAGTGGGAAATAATCGTTTATGGTGTCAAAAGCCCCTAAACATCGGCAATTTCACGATTTCTAAGGACTACTTGAAAGAGTACAAAAAGTTCGATAAAAACATGAAAAAAGCGGGTAAATGGGAAGACATCAACGTAACGATTACGGTTTGATAAAAAATAATCAGGGAATCATACTTTTAAAGTATGGTTCCCTTTTTGTATGTTTGAAAAAAGAAAAATATTAAATCCAGGTTGTCAAAAGTAGATTAAGAAAATGGAGGCGGGTCTATTGCAAGATACGCATTTGTATATACAAATACATTCTTGTTAGGAAGAATCCTAAAACCTCTATATCTCAAATGTTGTATTGGCGGGTGCATCTGCTTTGAGGAGATGTCAATTGGACACAAATATTCTAAATAATTTGAACTGAAATTTTGTAATTGATAAAATAATGAAATATCAATTTGATTATAGATATGGTAGAATATAGCTGTATAAATGTTGAGCGAAATATAATAACACGAGTATAGCGTGATAAAACACTAATGGCACTGTGTATAAAATAGAAAATTGGGTAGATGATAAATTAAAATTTAGGGAGGTGAACATATATTGGCAAGAGCAAAATATTAGGTATTAGTCATTCCATATCATATTGAAAACGGCAATGTAAAATATTTCATATTTAAAAGAAATGATATGAAAGGCAATTTATAGCAGGTGGTGGAGAAGATGAGGATGAAACTATAATAATATCTGCAAAACGAGAGGCATATGAAGAAGCAAACATAGGTATGGATTGTAAATATTCTGTACTTGATACACAAAATAGCATACCAACATACTGTTTTAAAGAAGCAAGAAAAATATGGGGTGAAAATTGTTTAGTTATTCCTGAATATACATTTGCTGCTAGGATGGATACAACAATTTTGGAATTGTCTCAAGAGCATACAAAATATGAATGGGTTGATTATAAAACTGCATTAAAAAGACTTAGATATGATAGTAATAAAACTGCGTTATGGGAATTAGATAGTAAAATTAAATTAGGAACATTAAATTAAGAATATTCATATTATGATTTAAATACAACAAAATTGTAGTGTGTTGCAGTTGTAAGCTTGTCATAAGCTCTAGATTTTGAAATATAGGCTGAAAATTAGGGCTATTAGCAAATGAGGTAAAAAAGAATGAACAAGTATTTAGAAAATTTAAACAGAATAGAGTTTGTTGTAACAATGGCATGCACAGGAAGATGCATACATTGTTCAGAGGGAGAACATAAATCAAGTGGAAAACACATAGATGGAGACATAGCAGTGCAAGCAGTTATTGATATATGTAATAACTATGATATTAAATCTTTAATGACTTTTGGAGGAGAACCTTTGATATATCCGGAAGTGGTTTGCAACATTCATAAAACTGCTAAAGAAATGAACATAAAGGATAGGGCAATAATCACTAACGGATTTTTTTCTAAAGACAAAGAAAGAGTAAGAGAAGTGGCGCAAATGTTGTCATATAGTGGAGTTCAAAAAGTGTTATTATCTGTTGATTCATTTCATCAAGAGACTATACCGCTTGATATAGTGAAATATTTTGCAATGTGCATAAAAGAGAGTGGTGTAGAAATTAAATTAAATCCTGCTTGGCTTGTGAGCAAAGAAGATGATAATGAATATAACAAAAAGACAAAGAAAATTATTTCTGAATTTGAGGATTTAAATATTCCACAGGCAAAAGGAAATGTTATTTTTCCAAATGGAAATGCAGTGAAATATCTAAGTGATTACTTCGATAAGAACAAGGAATATATAAATCCATATGAGGAGAATCCAATAGATGTTAGAACAATTAGTTTTTCAGAAAATGGGGATGTGTTGAATGGGAATATTTATGAAAAATCAATTATGGAGATAATTGAGGAATACAAAGTTTAGAATAAAGATACATTTCTTTTTTTAAGAAATAGTAAAACAAATTTAGAATTTATGAGGTGTGGCAATGATAAGAAAAGTAAGAGGTGAAGAAATACCAGTATGTGTGGAAATTATTAAAAAAAGTTTTTTGACAGTTGCAGATGAATATGGTTTTACGGAGGAAAATGCTCCTAGGTTTACAGCTTTTGCGACTACGCAAGATAGATTGTATTGGCATATGGATGGAGAGCATAGGCCAATGTATGTATTTGAAGAAGATGGTGCTTTGTGTGGATATTATTCACTTTTGTTACAAGGAAATGGAGAATGTGAACTTAATAATCTTGCAGTATTGCCAGAGTATAGACATAAGGGCATTGGAAGACAATTATTAGCTCATTCCTTTAATATAGCAAAAGAATTAGGCTGTAGAATTATTAATATAGCTATTGTAGAAGAAAACAGAGTTCTTCGTAAATGGTATGAGTTGAATGGAGCAATACATATTGGAACAAAGAAATATGATTTTTTTCCATTTACATGTGGATATATGAAAAAGGAATTGTAGAGAAATTTAGTATTAGGAGGCGAAAAGGAGAGAAGCGATGGACGAATGGTTAAAAACAAGAAACTTACCTTTACATTTTATATCTGTTGCAGGATTAGTATATAAAGGCGATGAAGTTTTATTGATTAAATCAAAACGTAGAGGATGGGAAATCCCTGGCGGAGTGGTAGAACAGGGAGAGGATATAATAAGTGGCTTAAAAAGAGAAATATTTGAGGAAAGTGGCATTGTTGTCGAGCCGGAAAAGTTTGTTGGTCTATATCAGAGATTGAATACTAAAGATGGATATGGTCCCCTTGAAGGAATGATTTTACCTCCTGTTGTGAATTTGACATTTATTTGTAAATATATAGATGGAAATGAAAATGTATCAGATGAAAGTATTGAAGTAGGATGGTTTACTCCAAACATTGCAAAAGAAAAAATTACTGCTCCTGATATAAAGAAAAGAGTTTGTGATATGTTGGAATTTGATGGTAAGCACCATTTTAGTACTTTTGAAAATATAGATAGTAAAATAAAATTTATTAGCGATATGCTTGTTAAATAATTATACATAATACGGAGTAAAAAAATTGAAACAAATAATTATAATCGGATGTCCGGGAAGCGGGAAAACTTATTTTGCAAAACAGTTGTCAGAAATTTTGCAAATAGAACTTTTTCATATGGATAATATATATTGGAAGAAAGATAAAACGCATATTAGTAGGGGAGAATTGATTAGCGCGGTAGATCGAATAATAAGTCAATCAGAATGGATTCTTGATGGAAATTATATATCAACTATTGAGCAAAGAATAAAAGCTGCGGACACGATATTTTTCTTCGACTATGAAACTAAAGATTGCTTAGAAGGAGTTAAATCAAGAATTGGTGTAAAGCGTGATGATATTCCGTGGATAGAAACAAAATTGGACCCTGATTTTCAAAAATGGATTATGGATTTTAGAAAAGATACATTGCCTCAAATAGAAAAAATATTAGAACGATACAAATATAAAAAAATAATTAGATTTGCTTGTAGAGAAGATAAGTAAAAATACTTGATGAAATTGAAAAAGAATGTAAATAAGAATATTACAATTCATACCACGGAACTTAATATAGAGTTGCAGGATGACCAATGGCAAATGGAATATATTGATCATAACAGAAATATTGCCAGGGCAATAGTGTATGATGAGGATGGAAATTTTTATTTTGTAAGAGCTGAAAGAAATGATGATTTCGGACAGGCAACAATTATAGAAACAGCAGGTGGGGGTGTTGAAGAAGGAGAAGAATTGCAGGATGCAATAAAAAGAGAACTTAAAGAAGAATTGGGTGTAAAAGTAGATGTAATCTGCAAAATCGGAGTTGTAAGCGATTATTATAATCTGATTCATAGACATAATATTAATAACTATTTTTTGTGCAAAGTTGAATCCTTTGGTGAAAAAGAACTGACAGAAGATGAAATAAATAATTTTCACTTATCAACATTGAAATTATCTTATGAAGAAGCTGTTAGAGAGTATGAATATAGGTCAAATACAAGATTAGGGAAAATTATAGCCAATAGAGAATTGCCGGTGTTGCATCGTGTAAAAGAAATAGTTGATATTTAGATAAGAATTACTAAATTAAGATTTATGGAGAAGACTTTTAGATTTAATATATGGAGAATATAAAGATGAGTATACAGAAACCGAAGATGATATTATTTGATTATGGACATACATTATTGTATGAGATTGGACATAATGCAGAAATGGGGAATAAAGCAATATACCAATACATAAAAAGTAATCCTAAAAATATTTCATTTCAAGAATTTAATAAAATAGTAAATAGCACATTTAAAAAGATAAATGAGTGTGGCAATGGAATTGATATTTGTGAGAAAAATTTTTTGCGATTAGTATATGGATACATGAACATTGAATTATCTGTTTCATTGGAAGAGGCAGAAAGCATTATATGGAATGGTGTATCAGAATGTGATATTATGCCAAATGCAAATAAAATATTAGATTATCTGAATAAAAATGACATTAGGAGTGGAGTCATTAGTAATATGTGTTGGTCTGGAAAATCTTTGAAAGACAGATTGAACAGATTACTTCCGAATAACAAACTGGAGTTTGCAATTACTTCTGGGGATTATATATTTAAAAAGCCAAATAAAATGCTATTTGGGATAGCGCTGAATAGAGCAGGACTAAATGCAGAAGAAGTGTGGTATTGTGGAGATAGTGTAAAAGCGGATATTTATGGAGCACATAATGCAGGAATATTTCCAGTTTTGTATGAAGGAAAAACAGAAGAAAAGAACTCATTTGAGGGTCAAAACGAGGGAGACGAGATAGATTTTGATTATTTTAAAATTAATAATTGGGATGAATTGATAGAAAAAATTGAAACAATATAGAATAGGAAATAAACTAGAATATTAGTAATATGTACGAGGACGTGAATTATGGAACTTTGGGATGCATATGACATGAATTTAAATAAAATTAAAGATAAAACATTAATAAGAGGTGAAGCCGTACCAGATGGAATGTACCATTTAGTGTGTGAGGTTATTGTTAAACATACAGATGGTACATATTTGTTAATGCAAAGAGACAAAAATAAGCATTATGGTGAATATTGGGAAGCTACAGCAGGAGGTTCAGCATTGCAAGGAGAAAATCCACTTGAATGTGCAATAAGAGAATTGCGAGAAGAAACAGGAATAAATGAAACAAATTTAGTGGAGCTAGGAAGGGTTGTTCAACATAATCATCATTCAATATATGTTGATTATATTGTGATTACGGATTGGGACAAGTCTAACATTATTCTTCAACAAGGAGAAACACAGGATTATAAGTGGGTAGATAAAGATACTTTGAAAAATATGAAATCTAATGAATTGGTAACAAGAAGAATGCAGCTTTTTATTGAGGAATTACGATAATAGACAATAACAAGATTAAAGGAAAGTATTATGAAAATAATTAAGTATGAAGACAAGTATCGTGATGATATGATTTTTATGATATTAGAAGCAAAAAATGCTTTAGGTCGAGTTCCGGGATTAAATGAGGATTTATTGGATATTAAAAGGAACTACTTGGATGCAGGAGATATGTTTTGGTTGGCTATTAATGAACAAGACAGAGTTATAGGAAGTATTGGATATAATTCTATAAGAGACACCGATGAGGTTTGGCTGCATCGTTTGTTTGTAAAATACAATTTGAAAAGACAAGGTATTGGAAGTGCTTTGTTAGAAATGGCAGAAAATTATATAGCAAATCAAGGAAAGAAAGTGGTAAGAATTCATCTGGGAGGAGATGGCTTTGAGGAATCAAAAATATTTTATCCCAAACATGGCTATGTGGAGTATCGGGAACGCTATATGATGAAGAATTTGTAGATAATAGCAAATTACTACGGTAGGAGAATTGAAGTTAGAGGAGGTAAATATAGTGGTTGGCGATATTGTAAAAGTAGTGGTTGACAGACCACTTGGAAGTTATCATCCTAAGCATAAAGATATGCATTATCCGATTAATTATGGATATATTGAAGGAATAATTGCTCCAGATGGAGAAGAACAAGATGCGTATATTATAGGTGTAGATGAACCTGTAAAGGAATTTGTTGGAAGAATTATTGCAATAATACATCGCAATAATGATGTAGAGGAAAAAATGGGTCGTTGCACCTCAAAATATGATATTTACTAAAGAACAAATATGGGAAAAAGTTTTGTTTACAGAACAGTACTTTGATTCTGAAACAATAATGTAAACATAAGTATTTTTGAACTAATAAAATAAATAGAAAAATTAGAATTATGCGATTGGGTAAATAAGAAACTACAGAGGAGTTTATAAATGGTAGAAGTAAAATTTTATGATAGTATAGATGATAAATTTCTAAAATTTGCAGTTATCATTTCTAAAACAAATGGTAAATGGATATTTTGTAAACATAAAGAAAGAGATACTTATGAAGTGCCAGGCGGGCATAGGGAAAGTGGCGAAGATATTTTAGCTACTGCTAAGCGGGAATTGATGGAGGAAACGGGTGCGACAGATTTTACCATCAAACCAATCTGTGCGTATTCGGTTAAAGGACAAACAAATATGATGGAAAATATAAACGATGAAACATTTGGCATGCTTTTCTTTGCAGAGGTATTTTCTTTTCAAGAAATACATAGTGAAATAGAGAAAATTTTAATTACGGATAACTTAGTTGAAAATTTGACTTATCCTTTAATTCAACCTCAATTAATTAAAGAAGCAAAAAAACAGAGGATATTTATAAATAAGAATTTGTGGAGGATAAAAATAAGTAAATTGAAATAATATTCATTTTATATTATTATCATAGTAGGAATTAATTGTTTGTTAATATACATAATAATATTATGTATATTGTTGAAGGTGGCAATGTTTATGATTAGTGCAATAAGAGGTGATATTACAAAAGTGATAGGGTATGATGCAATTGTTAATGCTGCTAACAATACATTACTAGGTGGTGGTGGCATTGATGGTGCTATTCATAAGGCAGCTGGTCCTGATTTGTTAAAAGAATGTATTTTATTACAAGGCTGCAAAACAGGAGAAGCTAAAATAACAAAAGCTTATAATATTGATTGTAAATATATAATTCATACAGTAGGACCAGTTTGGTATGGTGGAAATCATAATGAAGAAAATTTGTTAAAAAAATCTTATAGAAGTATATTAAGACTAGCAGTAAGGTATAAAATTCATAATATTGCTATACCATCTATTTCTACGGGGAAATATAACTATCCTGTAAATAAAGCTGCAAAGATTGCATATGACACAGTTGTAGATTATATTAGTATTAACAATATAAATAATTTAAATATAACATGGGTACTTTTTGACAATAAGACATATAGAGCATATATAGATATTATAAAGCAATTTGAAGAATGTATTTGAAATATTTGATATTTTGAAGTATAATAAATGAACTACTAGGCATATGGAGAAAGTAATGGAATATACAGAAAGCTATTACAGTTTAAGCCATGGTACAGACCAACACTCAGCAGAGAATATTGTTAAAGAGGGATTTTCTATAAAAGGTGATGCAACAAGTTGGTGTGGTAAAGGAGTGTATTTCTACGACATAAAAGGGAAAGCATGGTGGGCTGCAAAAAGAAAATGTTCAGAAATAAAAAAAACACAATACAAAAAAATTAATCCTACTATCATTTTAGCTGATATTGAAAAAATATCCAAGAATGACATTTTTGATTTGAGAGTTAAAGATAATCTAGATGAATTTGAAAAATTTACTGTGAAAGTATTGGACGATTCTTATCGTATTTTAATTGACAACATAGAAGATGATACTGAAAGATGTATACAGTTGAGAGCAATGTTAATCTCTTTTTTTGCTGATGAAAAAAATAGTAAGTTAGTAATAGGGAATTTTAGACAGCGCCCGCAGCCTTTATATGAACATGCGATACAATTTGCTGATTCGCTTGATATTGTTTTTGGAATAGAAACAATATACTGCGTGAAAGATACAAACATAATTAGTAATATTCGTTTAGGAGGTAATTAATATGAAAGATATGATGGAAGCATTCAAAAAATATGCTAAAGAACAGTTTGGTTATGATATTTCTTTCGAAAAATCTTCAACTCCGGATACGTTTGAATCGTTGTTTGGTATGAGTTTTATTAACCAGAAGGATGAAGAAATTTTCTTGCCGGAAGGACATCAGGAAAATGTGTCATATAGCAACAATATTGCAAAAGTTAATTGTGTAGAAATATCATGTGATGAAGTAATTGATTTGCAGCAAGATATTGCTGTAGCTGCATAGTGAGGTAGAAATGAACATTAATCAAATGAAATCAAATTTAAAAATGAAAAACTTTTATTTTAGTAATTGTAGTTTTTCTAGAGATTCAATAATTGCAGATGGGGAATACAATATCGATCTTCAAAAAAAAATAGATAAAATAGATGAGCATATATATAGAGTTTCATTAAAAACAATGATTTTGAAAGAGGATATGAAATTGGAGGTTGAAGCGAATGCAGAGTTTATTTATAGCTCTGATGATTATGGGAATGAGGAAACAATAATTAATGCGAATACAATTGCAATTATGTTTCCGTTTGTTCGAAGTCAAGTTACTTTATTGACGTCTCAACCAGGTATGGCACCTATTGTATTACCACCAATTAATACACAAAAATTTAATTAATAGATAGGCCTTAGTGATTAAAAGGCTAACCAAAATCTTTTAGGGTCAACTTTTAGGGGGACCCTAAAAGATTTTGGTTAGCCCATTTTTTTATTATTTCTAAAAAATAAACCATAGTAGATGAATTTTTCTACAAAAATAGACCATCCTAGAATTCGACATTGCAATATTAATAGAGTAAAATATAGCCATAAAGATTTAATAACAAACAAAAAGTTTAGCAGAACAAACTTTAACTTTGCGACATTATGTCGGGAAGTGCATTTTATAAAACTATTATTTTCACATTCCCACTGTGAAAATAAAAAAATTTTAGCAGTTACAGTTTTATGAATAAAAAAATCTTTATGTTAAACTAATTAGGTCAGACCTGGGAAAGACAATTTAATAACAATAAAAAACGCCAAGAAGTAATCTACAGAAAAAGTAGGTTTTACTCTTGGCGTTTGTTGTTATCAGGGTATTAGGGTGTCCCTAACAAGAATGCATTTGTGGCCACAAATGCGTATCTTGCAATATATATTTACACCACTAAAAAATACGAAGCACAGGAGGGAAAAATGAAACAATACATAAAAAAAGAAACAAGATTAGCGGACTTTGATCCATGTCCCAGATTTATCTGGAATGAAGGTTTATCAAGCTTGGCTATTTCAGTATATACTCTTTTGCTTGGAAGAGTTTCATTGTCGAAACAAAACGATATGATTGATGAGCAGGGAAGAGTGTATGTAATTTACACAGTAAAGCATATGGCAGAAAAACTGTCCAGGTCGGAACCACCGATTTATGCTGCACTGAAAATGTTAGAAGAAAAAGGATTAATAGAGAGGAAAAGTTCAGGCAAAGGAAATCCTAATCATATTTATGTAAAGATTAAACCATATAAAGAAAATGTAAGTAAGGACTTAAACAAATTTAATACGGGTACTAAAGAAAACGATAAATATGACATTAAGGAATCAAAAGGAACAACCTTAAGTAATCCTAATACTAATAAATATATTAATAAAAATAATATAGAAAATAATTATAAATATAGACAAGGAGACAGATTGTAATGGAAAAACAAAATTATAATATCAATGAATTAGAACAAATAAAAAACAACCAATCAGAACAAATAGAATATTGCAAAGTGTGTGGAAAACCAATAACAAAACGCTTTAATTTCTGGGACAAAAAATCAAGGTTGGTTCGTTGCAGATGTGATTGCGATGAAAAAGCCAAGCAGGATAAAATTAATAAAGAGCAAGAGAGAAAGAGAAAGGAGCAGGTAACAAAATTGAAAAACGATTGCTTTAGCAATAAGGCAATGTGGAGTTGGAATTTTGACAATGATGATGGTCGAAATTCTAAAATGGAAATTGCACAAAAATACGTTCTAAAGTGGGAGACCATGATGGAGCAGAATTATGGTTTGATGTTTATTGGAGATGTTGGCAGTGGGAAAAGTTATATGGCTGCCTGCATAGCTAACTCATTAACAAATCAAGGTTATACAGTGAAGATGACGAATTTTATAAAAATCAGAAATGACATTTTTAGTGCCGCAGATAAAAATGCTTATGTGGAAAAATTGTGTGATTACGATTTACTTATTCTTGATGATATTGGTACAGAGAGAAATACGGACTATTCGTTAGAAAATGTTTATTGGGTTATTGATGAGAGAACTGCAGCTGAGAAGCCAATTATAATAACAATTAATCTAAATTTGGATAAATGTAATTTTGACGAGAATATTACATATAAAAGAATTTATGACAGGCTGCGAAAGGTTTGTATCCCTATTGGAATGGAAAATAGAAATCTGCGACAGGAAGATTCTATTGAACATAATTCAAGAGGAATTACAGAATTACTTGTAATTGATGAGGGCACTAATGAGAACAAAAATTCAGAATGAATTTAAAGTTAAATTTAACGATAAGGATAGAAACAAAGGAGTGGACATTCTTGCCTTATGTTTAATAAAAGAACTTGGCAGGGACAAAAACATACCGGAAGAATTAGTTAGAGCAGTGGAAATAAAATATGATAACGAATAGTTCAAAAAGCCAAGATGTTTTGCACCTTGGCTTTGTAAATATTGAATTAACCAGGTTATGATGCTATACTATGCTAAAATCTATATTTGATAACCTGGTGGATAGGAGTAAATTATGAAGAGAAAAGTTGCAATATACGCCAGAGTATCAACAGAGCATGAAGCACAGATTAATGCTCTTGAAAATCAGATTCAGTACTATGACAATATTTTGACACAGAATCCTGAATGGGAACTTGTTGGAAGATACATTGATGAAGGAATTACAGGAACATCTGTTAAAAAGAGAAAAAACTTTTTGAGGATGATGGAGGATGCTAAAAATGGCATGTTTTCATTAATCCTAACTCGTGAAGTTAGTAGATTTGCAAGAAATACTGTAGATACGTTACAAGAAACAAGAAAACTGAAATCTTACGGAGTAGAGGTTTATTTTACAGAAGATAATATTAGAACGTCTGATGATACAGACGGAGAGTTAAGACTTACATTGATGGCTACATTAGCACAGAATGAAAGCAAAAAAACATCTGTAAGAGTTAAGGCAGGACAGAAGATTTCTTTTGAAAACGGAGTCTTGTATGGCAATGGAAATATTCTTGGATATGACAGAGTTGGAAGAGAGCTGGTTGTGAATCCGGAACAGGCTGAAACAGTAAAAATGATATTTAATATGTATCATGATGGAATGGGATGTAAGCAGATAGCATATGAGCTTGAGAAAAGAGGAAGAGTTACTTCCACAGGGCTTACGCATTGGCAACCGGGAACAATTTCGCGCTTACTTAGAAATTCATTCTATTGTGGAAAAATTGTTTATAGAAAACAATATGTTCCTGACTATCTTGAACAAAAGAAAATCAACAATTATGACGAGGTTGATAAAATTGAAATTACGGGAAAACATGAGCCAATTATTTCGGAAGAATTGTTTAATGATTGTCAGAGAAGATTAGATGCGAAAACTGTAAACAGACTGCGAGGAAAGCATGCAATTAATCCACCAAAAAGTGCCTATGCAAGAATACTAAAATGCCAATGCGGTTCTAATTTTGAACGTAGAAAATGGCATAAATACAAGGATGGCAGAATACGATATGGCTTTGAATGTTATAAACAGAAAAATCATGGATCATATCGTACCAGACTTAAAAAAGGATTAGATACAACAGGTTGCTGTACAACCAAGATGTTTCCAGAGTGGAAATTAAAGATAGTTGCACATTGGCTATTTAATGATTTATGGAAAGAAAGAGACAAAATTATTAATAGAGCAATAGAAATGTTAAATGCAACAATTAAAGATGAAAATGTTGTAGATTATACTGATGAAGTAAAAGAATTAAATAAAAAACGAAAGAAATATGAAGAAAAACTTTCCAATCTTGTTGAACTTCGTGTTGAAGGAGATATTTCCAAAGAAGTTTATGAGGAAAAGAAAGGAGCCTTCAAAAAGCAGATTGGGTACATTGATTCAGAGCTATTGAAGCGTGATGTGAAAAATTCCGCAATAGTTTCAAATGTAAAAACGCAGATTCAATTACTTACGGATTTGCTGGGAAAAAAGTATGATGTTATCAGTGGAGATATTCCTGAAGACATAGTGGAAACATTCATAGATCAGATAGTTGTTCATGATGATTATTTTGAATGGAGACTTAGAACATCCACAGAACCGGTGCTATGTAAAGTGGAAGGAAACGAAAAAGATAACACTATTATTTTTTTAGAAAACGACTCCCACAAGGTTGCCACTCAATACAGGCAGCTATTGCGAACAAGTAATACACTGATAAGTGAAAGGAATATAATTACTTAAAATAATGAACTCCTGTATACCGGAAATGGTGTGCAGGAGTTTTTTTTCACATAAAATAGTGTAAAATCAAAATTATAATATCTTATGGGAGAAAATATAAGTAATATTTCTGTATTAGTAGGTAAAAATGGTTCAGGTAAAACCACTATATTGGACATATTAGGAATGGATAGAGAAGATAGATTGAAAAATTCGATAAAAAAGAAAAGTGTAAAAGATGAGTATTTTTTGTTGTACTATATAGGAAGAAATGACGATGGAGATGATATGTATGGTATAGAAGTAATGGGGAAAAATGTACTAACCCGTAGATTTGAATTATGGAAGCGAAAGAAGCTTAGAAGAAGATGGAGGATGTGTTTTCCTATTAATATCTGATGAAGAAAAGGAACATAGCAAAATAATGAAAAAATATTTTGTAGACAAAGAAGATTGTGAGTTTAAAGATATATTAGTTGAAAACAAGGGTGAACAGTGGATTTCTGAACTATATATTTCAGCTACAGAATATAGCATTACTATTGTGTACAAAAGGGGGGAGAAAAGAAAAAATGTTTAATTGATATTTAACACACGGATAAGTATAATGTAAATATAGAACAAAAGTCGTAGACTTATTTGGAAAGAGACATTTCAAGAGCAGATGTTAAAAAATGTGTTTTGGAAGGTGAAATAATTGAAGATTATCCAGATGATTTTCCACATCCTAGTTGTTTAATTTTTGGATATACTATAAATGATAAAATAATATATGTTGTTGCTGGAAGTGATGGAAAATATATTTATATTATTACAGCATACTTTCCAAATACAATCAAGTTTGAAAAAGATTTAAAGACAAGGAGGAAATAGATATGTGTATGTTTTGCAAATGTGATACAGTTAAACAAAGTACTACAACTCATGTTGTTAATTACAAAAATAGTATCATTGTAATTAAAAATGTTCCTTGTGAAGAATGTGAGCAGTGTGGAGAAAAATATTATACAGACGAAGTAGCAGAACAGTTAGAAAAGATGGTTAATTTAGCAAAGCAAATGATGCAGGAAATTGCAGTGCTAGATTATTCAAAGGTAGCATAAAAAGATAAAGCAGAAATAGGAGTGGCTGTAGTAAGCCTATGATATGTAACGGCTCAGGCAGCTATTGCTAACAAGTAATAAATACACTAGTAAGTATTACAGGGCAAACACTTTTATCCACTTTTGGGGCAAAGTTTTCAGCCAGTAATGAATCAATTTGAATCAGTAATGTAAAACTGAATCAATAGTGCCAGTAGGCAAAAATAAAACTCACATGAGTTGTGAGAGTGTCCAAGCATAAAGAATGACCTTGATGGTTCTGTAGAAATACAGACCGTCAGGGTCTTTTTTGCTAATAAATAGGCTTAAAACAGGCTATTGACAGCAGTTTTTAATAATTGGAGAAATACCTTATTTTAAGGGCTTTCAAGGGTCTTGAGTTACACATAAAATCATAATTTTATGAGGAACAGAAAATGTAATACAGAGTTAAAGGGTATTACTCTGAAGCAATCTATTTTATGTTTGAAACATGAATGGATAGGGGAAATCTCTGAAGGACAAAGAATTTACACAGGATAAAAACTTTGCCCCGAAACAGAATGAAAGAGATTGCCCTATGACAGATATAATTATAAAAAAGTATTTTTACTTAAATGAATTTCAAAGTTCTGTTTTATACAACTAACCCATAAGTTAGTTCTGCAATGATATAATAGGTATGTATCCTCCTGGGATTGGAGGAAAAATGCCTGAAAAAAGAAAAAAAGGACAACACTTAACCTGGGAAAACAGACAGGAGATTCAATTAGGATTAAAAAATCATTTAAGCTTTGCAGCAATTGCTGACGTTATTGGCTGCTCACCGGACACCATATCCAAAGAAATAAGAAAACATAGATATTTTAAAGAAAGAACAAAACTTGCAGGAAACTACAACAGAGTAAATGACTGTAAATACAAAGAAAAGTGTAAAAAAAGAAATCTGTGTAATAAGAAAAAAGGATATCATTGTAGAATACAATGTAAGAAGTGTTATAAGTGCATGGACTTGTGTGATGCATACAAACCACATAGCTGTCCAATAGAACACAAGGCACCATATGTTTGTAATGCATGTGAAAAATCTTCCACATGCAGATATGGTAAATATCTGTATAATGCGAATTGTGCACATCATGAGTATCTTGAAACATTAAAAAGTTCAAGAGAAGGAATAGACATAACAAAGGCAGAACTCATAGAACTGGATGAACTAATAAGTCCGTTAATAAAAATGGGACAGCCCATAGCACATATATATGAGAATCATAAAGAAGAAATTCCATGCAGCATGAGAACGGTATATGAATATATTGATAAATGTTATTTATCAGCAAGAAACATAGACATGCACAGAACTGTAAGATACAAGAAAAGAACAAAGCAAGAGAAAACACCAAAGGTAAGTTCAAGAAAGAAGCTAGGTCATAGACATAATGACTTTTTAAAATATATTGAAGAAAATCCCGGAACAAGAATAGTCCAGATGGACACAGTGGAAGGTGTAAAAGGCGGAAAGCTATTACAGACATTTCTGTGGCCGGAGAACAATCTGATGTTGGCATTTCTAATAGACAGTAAGGAAATGTCAAACACAGTAAGAGTGATTGATTATATAGAAGAAACAATAGGAATAGAAGAATTTAAGGAATTGTTTCCGATTATTCTAACGGATAATGGGAGTGAGTTTGCAGATCCTGAAAAGTTCGAAAAAGGAATAAACGGAGAAAAAAGAACAAGATTATACTATTGTGAGGCAAGACATTCAGAACAAAAAGGTGAACTTGAAAAGAATCATGAATACATAAGATATGTATTGCCAAAGAAAACATCATTTGATGAACTTACACAGGAAAAGGTTCAGTTAATGGTAAATCATATCAATAGCACATCAAGACCAAAATTTAATGGTGAGACACCAATAAATAAGGCCTTGAAGTCATTTGATAAAAATGCAATGGAAAAGCTTGGGCTGGAAATCATCCTGCCGGATGAGATCCACCTGAAGCCTGATCTATTGATGTAAAAAACAGGCAGGAGGATACGAAAAGGATAGCCAAATCCACAGGCATCCAGAAGTTACTCTTGCACTGTGATTTCTGGGAGCCTGGTTAGTATGCTCAAAAATCCACTGATTTAACTTAATTATAGAATTGATAAAGGGAAAAAACAACAGATAAACATGCAAAAAATGACGAAACCAGAAGTTAGTTCTGCAAAATGAAAATGGAAAAAGCAAACCAGAAGTTAGTTTTGCATTCTTTTTATAAAAAAATGAAACTTTTTGGTACTTTGAATAGTCTAAATAGTATAAAGCGTAAAGGAGATAAAATTGAAAGAGAAAAAAGAAGATATAATTAGCAAACTTCTTATAAATAATTATGACAAATATTATCATATAGCATATAGCTATGCTCAAAATAAAAATGATGCACAGGATATAGTACAAGAAGGAGCGTATAAGGCTATATATAATTCGAAAAAATTACGTCAGGTAAAATATGCAGACACATGGATATGCAAAATTATTATAAATGAAGCAATTAATTATATTAAAAAAAACAGGTTTAATTGGGATAGAGATATTGTAAGTGAAATGAAAGATGAAAAAGATATGTTTGAGATTGAAGATAATAAGATTGAATTGAAACAGGCGTTGAACAAATTAACAGATAAAGAAAGGGCTGTAATTGTGTTAAGATATTTTGAAGAAATGAGTTTAAATGATGTTGCGTACATTTTAGGTGAAAACTTAAGTACAGTAAAAAGTAGGATATATAGGGCACTTGAGAAGTTAAAAGAGTATATGATAGTTAAATAAATTGTGATATGAAGGAGAAATTAAGATGGTAAATGATGAAATGTTAAAAAAACTAAAAAGTCAATATATTGGAGTCGAAGTTCCTGATGATGAAAAAATGAAATTAAATGAAGTTTTAGAGTATGCTAAGATTGATAAAAAAAGAAAAAGGAAAAAAGTTATAATTGCAAGATGGATGATTTCTGTTGCTGCATTGTTGTTAGTTGTAATTATGCCAAATACAAATGAAACATTGGCATCATCTTTGGAAAATATACCTTTGGTGGGAAATATTTTTACTGTAATAACAGTTAGAAAATATGATAAAGATAAAAATATCAAAGTTAATATGGCAAAAGTAGATTCTAATGGAGATATTAAAAACAAAAAAACAGTTGAAAAGTTAAATAATGATATAAAAAAATATACAAACAAGATAGTGAATCAATATAAAGCAGATTTAGGTTCAAGTGGATTTAGTGATTTATATATGGATTATAAAATTGTTGTTAATAATGATAAGTGGTTTACAATAGCATTTACAATAAATGAAACCAGAGCAAGTGGATACGAATTTCATAGATATTACAATATAGATAAATCAAGTGGAAAGATTGTTAGTCTAAAAGATATGTTTAAGAAAAAATCTGATTATATAAAGATTATAAGTAATGATATAAAACGACAAATGAAACGACAAATGTTGACTAAAGACGTTGTATATTTTATTAAAGATAATGGTATTTCTACAGGATTTAAAGAAATATCAGGCAATCAAAACTACTATATAAATAATGAGGGAAATATAGTAATTGCATTTGATGAGTACGAGGTAGGACCAGGATGTACAGGTACGCCTAAGTTTGTAATATCAAAAGATATAGTAAAAAATATTTTAAATAATTAAGAAACATAAATACAGATGATGGAGATGAAAAAGATGACAAGAGATGAAAAAAAACAAAAGAGAATAAGACAACTTAAAATGCGTGTAGTATCCACGTTATTAATATTGTGTTTAGTAATCGGAGTAGGCGGTTATACTTTAATAGAAAAAAACAAAGGGAGTAAAATAGTTGTAAGAGTTAATGGTGGAGTTGTTGAAAATACAAAGAATGTTGCAGCTAATGGTGAAAAGGCTTCAACTGAAACAAAGAAAGAAAACGGTAAAACCGAAGCGAAAACAACAAAAGATAATAAAAGAGTAATTGATCCTAATAAACCTATGATTGCATTAACCTTCGATGACGGGCCGGGGGAGAGAACATTGGAATTGCTGGAAACATTGGAAAAATATAAAGTTAGAGCTTCGTTTTTTATGTGTGGTACAAGTCTTTCCAGAAACGATATAAAGGTGGAAGAAATTTTAAAGAAAATGGATGAATTAGGATGTGACATGGGAAATCATACGATGGATCATCAGTCATTGCTAACATTATCCTCGAAAAAAATCAAATGGGAAGTGGAAGGGGTTAATGATTTGATTAAGAAGCATGTTGGACATGGAACTAAATTTGTGAGACCACCTTACGGAGCAGGAATCAGGGATAAGAAGGTAAGTAAATATGTAAATGCACCTATGGTTTGCTGGTCTGTGGATACATTGGATTGGAAGACAAAAAGCAAAAAGGAAACAATAAGGTCTGTTATGAATGATGCTCATGATGGAGATATAGTGTTGATGCATGACATTCATGGATGGACAGTAGATGCAGTAAAAAAGATTGTTCCAAAACTACTAAAAAAGGGATATCAGTTAGTTACAGTATCTGAAATGGCAGAGGCTAAAGGCTACAAACTAGAAAATAGAAAGCCATATTTTGAATTCTTCTAGATATATGAACCGTTATGTTAAATTAAAAACTTAGCATTGTGGTTTTTATATGCAAAAAATTAACTTTTCACAGGAGATAAATAACCAGATAGAACCAGATACAAAAACAATTAAATAAAGGCTAAAAGTATTATCTGTCCCAACTTAAAATTGGTGTGCATTTTTTAGAAATGGTAACCAAATTTTATATTACATTGAGCCTTAATTTGTAAGGTGATAACCTACAAAAAAGAGTAAAAATAGGAGGGAAACATGCTAAAAAGATTTATTTCAATTTTGCTAACAGTAGTTATGGTTAGCACGTTTGGGGTAGGTATGAATTTTGGTCAAAATGTTGAAGTAAAAGCTGCAACTGCAGGAATAACTAATGGTGCAACTTATACAATTGTATCGGCATATAATGGTAAGGCAATAACACAGACCGACCTTTCAACATTTTATGCAAATTGTGTGGTTTGGAACACAGATGCAATGAGCGATTTGGCAAGATGGACATTAAAGGAAACAGGGGATTATTATAATATTACCAATGTAGTATCCGGTAAAAGTATAAAAATAACCGGTAAAAACAGTGGTGATAATATGGACTTAAATGGCAATGATAATTCCGATAACTACAGATGGAAGTTAGTGCCAATTACATCAGGAACATATTCCGGATGTTACTATATTGTTTCAGCTGTAAAAAATGATAATGGTGAAGAAGAATATGCTGAAATTATTAGTGATGATGACAAAAAAAATAAGGATGGCGCACAGGTCAGATTATGGACAAAGGCAAAAAGTGTAGATTATGAGCCTCGCCAGATTTGGAGAATACAAAAGAGTGATGCTGAGAATTCATCATTTACTGAAGCAATGGCAGACAAAGCTTTAGAAGCATTTAAGAACAAATATTATGTTAAAAATTCAACAACCGGATATGACAGCTTAGGTGGTGGATTCTGGGGAATTGCAGAAGTTATGGAGGCTATGCTTGATGGATATGAAACAACAGGAAAATCAATTTACAGGGATATGTTTCAAAATACATATAAGGATTTTATAGCAAGAAATGGAGATTATTGGTCAAATAATGATTTTAATGATGATATAGCCTGGGCAGTGCTTGATTCCGTAAGAGCATATTTGTTGTTTGGTGATCAGAGTTATTTAGACATTGCCAAGAAAAACTGGGACTTTATGTATAAAAGAGGAACAGAAGGAAGAACAGACGGAATGATCAGATGGTCTCATGAAAATGGTAGAGGCGACGGAACATTGTCATGCATTAACGGACCTGCAACAGTAGGTGCATGTTATCTGGCAATTGCCACGGGCGATGACAGTTACTATACAAAAGCTAAAAGGGTATTTGATGCATGGAGAAACAGTTCACTGTATGTACGTGAAGGCGATGATGCAGGACATGTATGGGATAGTGCAGGAAACGCCTGGCGTTCTACTTATAATCAGGGAACTTTCCTTGGAGCAGCAATCATGCTTTATGAAAAATATGGAACACAGCAGTATTATGATGATGCATGCAATGTCATGGCAAATACAGTAAAAAACTTATGCTATAACAATATTTTAAAAGAAGAGAATACAAATTCAGGTGACCTTTCAGGTATGAGAGGAATTCTCATGAGGTATATGAGAAAATTCATTGTAGATTTTAATAAGGGTGAGTATCTTTCATTCTTTAAAGATAATGCAAGAGTTGCATGGATGAATAGTAATTCAAAAGGAATTATGCAATGTGCATGGCAGGGAAAAGCATCTGAAGACGCAACATGGGATTCATTTGCGGCATATAACGCCATTTCACTTATGGCGAACATGCCAACATATGCAGATAGTTTACAAAGAGATGCTTATTCAAATATTGAAGCAGAAGATTTAGATTATTGTAAAGGGCTTATTTCAGAAAATTCCGGCGGAACAAGTGGTGGCAGAAGTCTTGGTGGTGTGAAGAACGGCAACTATGCTGCTTACTACAATATTGATTTTGGTGAGACAGGTGCGTCAAAACTTACATTTAAATATTCAAGAGAAACTGAAAAAGAAGATGCAAAAGGAACACTGGAATTTAGGCTTGGAAGCACAACAGGACCACTTATTGCAAAGGCAAGCATTGAAAATACAGGAACATGGCAGAACTGGAAGGAAGTGACAATTGATACAGCCCGCATTACCGGAGTACAGAACGTATACATAGTGTTTAAGTCAGATACACCACATGTATGTAATTTTGATTATTTTAAATTTACTAAGGCAACAAAGGATGATCAGGGATACTTTTTCCTAAAGTCAGATGCATCAAATCAGTATGCAGTGTGTAAAAACGGAAGCAGTGATACAACAATTGTTGCAACAAGTGATAATAGAGATGAGTGGGAACAGTTTAAAATAATTAAAAATGATGATGGAACAGTTTCTTTCAAATCATTAGTGTCAGGAAAATATATATGTATGGTAAGTGAAGGAGCATATCTTACAGCAAGCACCTCCGCAATATATACCGGAGAAAAATTTGTTATAGAAAGATACAAGGAAGATACAAGTAAAAATAAACATTTTGCTATTAGGTCAATTGCAAATAGAAAGTATTTGTGTGTTGATCCAAATGGCGACAAGGCGGTTCTTTCAACTTCAACTACTATAGGTGGCTTAGGGGAAACTTTCCATATGGAAACCGTAAATGGAGAATGGATAGTGCCTGACGGAACTATTCTTGCGGATAGTGCATATAGAGATGCATTTTCAAAAATTGAAGCAGAGAGAACAGATGACTATAATGGAACAATTAATTATGATACATACCTAGGAAATACCAATGACGGTGAATGGGCAAGATATGATAGTGTAAGGTTTACCAAAACCGCAAAGAGTATTATAATGAATTACTCTGTAAGAGGTAGGATTGCCACAGGAAAAGTATCATTATATTTAGATAGTTTGGATACGACACCTGTTGGAGAATTGTATCTGACTGAAACTGCTGAAGATAGTTGGGATACATATGTTGAAAAAAAGTTTGCTTTGGAAAAAGAGATAAGTGCAGGAGTTCATAAGGTATATCTTAAATTTACTCCTGACAGCGGAAAGACATATGTTGGAAATATTGATTATTTCTTATTTAGTGAAGAACCAACAACAGTAGCCCCAACAACAGAGGCAACTACTACAGTAGCCCCAACGACAGAGGCACCTACAACAGCAGCGCCTACAACGGTTGCGCCAACAACAGAGGTACCAACAACGGTAGCCCCAACGACAGGGGGACCAACAACGGTAACTCCAACGACAGAGGTACCAACAACAGTAGCCCCAACGATAGAGGTACCAACAACGGTAGCTCCGACTACAGAGGCACCAACAACGGTTGCATCTACTACAGTAGCCCCAACAACAGAGGCACCTACAACAATAGCCCCAACAACAGAGGCACCAACAACAATGGCGCCTACAACACAGAGTGAAACTTCAACAGTAGCAATTGGAGAAGGAAGCGATGTAGGTAAGGTTAACAGG